>NZ_CP046674.1:1507801-1809362 GCF_018243235.1 Ralstonia nicotianae | reverse complement strand
TCGGCCCCGGAAACACCAGCTTGGCGCCCACCAGCGGCACCGAATACGGCAGGCCCCAGGCATTGACGTGGAACATCGGCACCACCGGCAGGATCACGTCCTGCGCCGAGCAGCCCAGCGCATCGGGCAGCGCCGACCCATACGAATGCAGCACGGTGGAGCGGTGCGAATACAGCGCCCCCTTCGGATTGCCGGTCGTGCCCGACGTGTAGCACAGGCTGGAGGCGGTGTTCTCGTCGAACAGCGGCCAGGTGTACTCGGCGCGCTGCGCGGCCAGCAGGTCTTCGTAGCACAGCATCGGCACGCTGGAGGCCGGCATGTGCGCGCGGTCGGTCATCGCCACCCAGCCCTTGACGTTCGGGCAATGCGGCGCGAGGCCCTCGACCAGCGGCACGAAGGTCAGGTCGAAGAAGACGTACTGATCATCGGCGTGGTTGACGATGTAGGCGACCTGGTCGGGGAACAGGCGCGGATTGATGGTGTGGCACACCGCGCCCGAGCCCGACACGCCGTAGTAGATCTCCAGGTGCCGGTAGCCGTTCCAGGCCAGCGTGCCGATGCGCTCGCCGGGCTGCACGCCGAGCGCGGCCAGCGCATTCGCCAGTTGCTTGGCGCGATCGCGCACGGCCGCGTACGTGGTGCGATGGAGCTCGCCCCCATCGCCCTCCACGCGGCGCGACACGACTTCGGTCGAACCGTAGTTCCGCGCGGCATGTTCGATGATGGTCGAGATGAGCAAGGGCGCGCTCATCATGTGTCCCATCAGGGCCATGGTGTCTCCTCGAAAAACTGAACAACCGTTCTATTTTTCGGCCGATTGTTCCCGCGATCCAGGAGCGCGTCAACGGGATTCCGTTGTGCGCCGCCACATCCGCCCACCTGCCGGGGCAACCCCCTGCGCCCCCCTGCGAACCGTTGCAGCGCAAGGGTTCGCGGCCAGCAGCTTTGCCTGCTCGCAAGTACAATACGCGATAGCGTTGCTGCGTCTCAACATGGCGTTTTCCCCTACGTAGAACGGGCTCTGCCGCGCCGATGCACGCGCGGTTCCCGCCGATCCGGCACCGTTCTTGCGCGGCTTCCCGTGCCAATCGATTCCCGTCCGACATGCCCACTTCCGCCGCCGTCCAGACTGACGATTCCCTTGCGAGCCCGTTCGACTGGCCGGGCCGCCCGCACGCGGCGCCCGGCTTCGCCCGCCTCGGCGAGCGCTTCCTGACCCGCCTGCCGCCCGTGCCGATGCCGGCCGCGCCCTACCTGGTGGGCTTCTCGCCGGAAGCCGCCGCGCCCCTGGGCCTGTCGCGCGCCGGGCTCGATACGCCGGCCGGGCTGGATGTCTTTGTCGGCAACGCCATCGCCGCCTGGAGCGACCCGCTCGCCACCGTCTATTCGGGCCACCAGTTCGGCGTCTGGGCCGGCCAGCTGGGGGATGGCCGCGCGCTGCTGCTGGCCGAGCTCCAGACCGCCGACGGCCCCTGCGAAGTGCAGCTCAAGGGCGCCGGCCTCACGCCCTACTCCCGCATGGGCGACGGCCGCGCCGTGCTGCGCTCGTCGATCCGCGAGTTCCTGTGCTCGGAGGCCATGGCCGGGCTGGGCATCCCGACCACGCGCGCGCTGTGCGTGATCGGTGCCGATGCCCCGGTGCGCCGCGAGACCATCGAAACCGCCGCCGTGGTCACGCGCCTGGCGCCCTCGTTCGTGCGCTTCGGCCACTTCGAGCACTTCGCCGCCAACGAGAAGCTGCCCGAGCTGCGCACGCTGGCCGATTTCGTCATCGACCGCTTCTACCCGGCCTGCCGCGCCGAGCCGCAGCCCTACCTGGCCTTGCTGCGCGAGGTCGGCCGCCGCACCGCCGCGCTGATCGCGCAATGGCAGGCCGTCGGCTTCTGCCACGGCGTGATGAACACCGACAACATGTCGATCCTGGGCCTGACGCTGGACTACGGCCCGTTCGGCTTCCTGGACGGCTTCGACGCCAACCACATCTGCAACCACTCCGATACCGGCGGCCGCTACGCCTACGCCCAGCAGCCGCAGATCGCCTACTGGAACCTGTTCTGCCTGGCGCAAGCGCTGCTGCCGCTGTGCGGCAGCGACCCCACTGCCTTCACCGACCTGAGCGACGAGGCCCAGGCCCAGCCCGCCATCGACGCTGCACAGGAGGCACTGCTGGTCTACCGCGACACCTACGGCGAGGCCTTCTACGCGCGCTACCGCGCCAAGCTGGGCCTGACGCAGGCGCACGACGGCGACGAGGCCCTGTTCGGCGATCTCTTCAAGCTGCTGCACACCCAGCGCGCGGACTACACCCGGTTCTTCCGCCACCTCGCCGACGTGCGCCGCGACGACACCCCCGCCCAGGCGCAGGCCCGCACCGTGCGCGATGTCTTCTTCGACCGCGACAGCGCCGACGCCTGGCTGGCCGCCTATCGCCAGCGCCTGCAGACCGAACCCGCGCCGGACGCCGCGCGCGCCGAGGCCATGCGCCGCGTCAACCCGAAGTACGTGCTGCGCAACCACCTGGCCGAGATCGCCATCCGCCGCGCCGGCGAGAAGGACTTCTCCGAAGTGGAGAACCTGCGCGCCGTGCTGGCCCGCCCCTTCGACGACCACCCCGGCTTCGAGCACTACGCCGGACCGGCGCCGGACTGGGCCGCCTCGCTCGAAGTGAGCTGCTCGTCCTGAGGCCGTGCTCTAATCCCGGCCTGTCAGGATCGCCGCCGCCGCCCGACCAAACCACGTCGGCCGCCCATGCAGCGGCCGGCGGAACCCGCAAGGAGCCTCTTCCATCATGACCATCGAGAAAACCGACGCCGAATGGCGCGACCAGCTCTCCGACATCGAATACCGCGTGACCCGCGAGGCCGCCACCGAGCGCCCCTTCACCGGCCGCTACTGGGACCACTGGGCGCGCGGCATCTATCACTGCGTCTGCTGCGGCACGCCGCTCTTCGAATCGTCGACCAAGTTCGACGCCGGCTGCGGCTGGCCGAGCTATTTCGCCCCCATCAACGGCGAGGTCATCGCCGAGAAGACCGACCATTCGCACGGCATGGTGCGCATCGAAGTGCAGTGCAAGCAGTGCGGCGCGCACCTGGGCCACGTCTTCGAAGACGGCCCCGCGCCGACCGGCCTGCGGTATTGCATCAACTCGGCTGCGCTAAAATTCGGCGATTGATCTTTCGCGTGGCACACCCTGCATGAAATTCCTGTTCGATCTGTTCCCGGTCATCCTGTTCTTTGCCGCCTTCAAGGTGGCGGGCATCTATGTGGCGACCACGGTCGCGATGGTCGCCACCGTGGCGCAGATCGCGTGGGTGTGGTTCAAGCACCGCAAGGTCGATGCCATGCAGTGGCTGTCGCTGCTCATCATCGTGGTGTTCGGCGGAGCGACGCTGATCTTCCACAACGACACCTTCATCAAGTGGAAGCCGACGGTGCTGTACTGGATGTTCGGCGTGGTGCTGCTGGGCAGCGCCGTGCTGCTGCGCAAGAACCTGATCCGCGCCATGATGGAGCAGCAGGTGTCGCTGCCCGAGCCGATGTGGGGCCGGCTGAACCTGGTCTGGAGCCTGTTCTTCCTCGCCATGGGCGGCCTCAACCTCTACGTGGCCTACCACTTCGACACCGACGTCTGGGTCAATTTCAAGCTGTTCGGCTCGATGGGCCTGATGGTGGTGTTCATCCTGGTGCAGAGCGTCTGGCTGGCGCGCCACATGCAGGAGCGCCCCGCCGGCGCCAACCCGCAGGACGACCGCTGATGGCCGCCAACCCGGGCGAAATGCGGCGCGAAATCGAGCGCCTGCTGCGCGAGGCCTTCCAGCCCATCCACCTCGCCGTCGAGGACGACAGCGCCCGGCACGCCGGGCATGCCGGCGCGGCCTCCGGCGGCGGGCACTACAACGTCGACATCGTCAGCGCCGCCTTTGCCGGCAAGAGCCGCGTGGCGCGCCACCGCATGGTGTATGATGCGCTGCGCACGCTGTGGCCGGCCGCCATCCATGCCCTGGCGATCCGCGCCGTGACGCCCGAAGAAAACACGTAAGCGCATCACACGCTCACTCGTCCTTCCTTTCAACGCATCCCATGAAAGTTTCCAGCCTTACCGCCAGCCTGATGGCTGCCGCCCTCCTTGCGACCGCCGCTCCCGCCATGGCGCAGAACGCCGCCATGGTCAACGGGCACGCCATCCCGAGCGCCAAGGTGGACGCACTGATCAAGAAGTCCGGCCAGCCCGAATCGCCGGAGCTGCGCAACCGCGCCCGCGACATGCTGATCGACCGCGAACTGATCGAGCAGGACGCCACCAATCGCGGCCTGCTGGGGCGTGACGACGTGCAGGAGCAACTGGCCCAGGCGCGCCTGAACGTGCTGGTCGCCGCCGAATTCGAGGACTACGTCAAGAACAGCCCGACCACCGACGACGACCTGCGCAAGCAATACGAGAAGATCAAGGCCCAGTTCGGCAACGGCAAGGAATACCACGCCCACCACATCCTGGTGGACAAGGAAGCCGACGCGAAGGCCATCATCGCCAAGCTCAAGGCCGGCGGCAATTTCGAAGAGATCGCCAAGGCGCAGTCGAAGGACAAGGGATCGGGCGCCAACGGCGGCGACCTGGATTGGGCGAACCCGGGCACCTACGTGCCGGAGTTCTCCGCCGCCCTGACCGGCCTGAAGAAGGGCGAGGTCACCCAGACGCCCGTCAAGACGCAGTTCGGCTGGCACGTGATCCGCCTGGACGATACGCGCGACGCCAAGATTCCGGCCTTCGAAGACGTCAAGCCGCAGCTGCTCGAGATGATGATGGGCGACCAGAACTGGCAGCGCGCCAAGTTCCAGGCCATGCTGAAGGATCTGCGCGAAAAGGCGACGATCAAGTAAGCGGATGACCTGCCGAGCGAGGCAGGAACAGAAAGACGCCATGCGCCGGATGCCGTTCAGTCGAGACTGAACGGCATTTTTCATTGGGGCGGCGAAGCGGCTGTCAACGGCGAGGCGAGCTGCTGGCATCCCGGCCGCAATGCTTGCCAGCGCCCCACATGCCCACGCCCCGTGCGGCCGGGCGCGCCAGAGAATCCGGGAAGCACCGATTGGGAAGCACCGATTGCTCGCAACCTGATTCGCCGTGAGATCGCCTGCACCGCTCAGGCGGCCATGCAACCAGGCTCGCGCCGACCGACATCACCGACTTCACGCGTGCCCGGCATACGAGCCGATCGCGCAATGTTCTGCGCGGCGAGCCGCCCGGCTTCGCGCGTGCCCGACACACGATCCGGCATGAAAGGCTGTGGGCAGCGCTGCCCACAGCCTACGCAGAGGGGCCCGACTGCCTCGGGCGCTTGCGTGAACGATTCAAGTCCCTGCCCACCGAAAAACGGCCCGGCCACGCTTGCGACGGGCTCGTCAAGTCTCGCCCCGAGACTCAACCCGACACATCGAACGGAACCTTGGCTGAACGGGAAAGGGGCGTTGCGCGCCTTTTTCCGCCCCCGGCCAACGCAGCCTTGAAGCGGCGTCGCCATCCTATCGGGTATACCCGATGTTGCAAGCTGGTTTGCGCATGCCGATACTATGCAAATATATTTGCCTTATACAAATTTACGCAAATCCACTTGCCTCGCCGAAGGCACCCCCGCTTCAGAAGGCCCTCATGAACTTCGCTGCAAAACGGGGCATGGCCGTGCCCGTCGGTGCGTCCTTTGCGGGGGCGCGTGATGCCATCCCTCGCGGAGGAAGGCATGGCGATGGCCGTGCTCACGCACGAGA
The DNA here is from genome assembly GCF_018243235.1 of Ralstonia nicotianae. Classification (NCBI taxonomy): domain Bacteria; kingdom Pseudomonadati; phylum Pseudomonadota; class Betaproteobacteria; order Burkholderiales; family Burkholderiaceae; genus Ralstonia; species Ralstonia nicotianae. Next base: position 1,803,596 of record NZ_CP046674.1, on the reverse strand, counting down.
TGGCCTTTGCGCGTAAGGTCGGCACCCGCCTCATCTTCATGGCGCACGGTTACATCACCGTCGACGGCCCGTCGGCGGACACACGCGATGCGCCGCCCAACCGGCGCTTGCGCGATTGCCTTCAACACGTCGAAGACTCCCTGACACATGCCGTCACTCGCTTTAGTCAACATTTCCGGCGCGCCGTTTGAAGCGGGCCAACAACTGGGCCAGTTTGGCGCCGCCGCCGTTCACCGGCACCTGTTGCATACCGACGCCTGGCACAGCGTGATGCGCTGGCGCGGCAGCGCCATGACGGATGCCATGGCGGCGCTCGTGCGCGTGCGCTTTCCGCGCGTCTGGGCTGAACTGCGGGGCTTGGCGGACGGACTGCAGGTGCCGTTCGACGACGTCTTCCTGTGGAACTGCCGCGGCGACGTCTGGGCCACCACCAGCGACGGCTGCACAACGGTGCTGCTGCCGGGCAAGGGCCGCCGGCAGATCGCCCACAACGAGGATGGCGACCCCGGCTTCGCCGGACATTGCGCGCTCGCGCAGTGCTGCATCGACGGCGGCCCGGGCTTCGCCGCGTTCGTCTATCCGGGCTCGCTGCCGGGCCACACGTTCGCCGTGACCGACGCCGGTCTGGCGATGACGGTGAACAACCTGCGCCTGCGCGAAGCGGTGGCCGGCGTGCCGCGCATGGTGCTGACGCGCGCGGTGCTGGACGCGGCCAGCCTCGACACGGCCGTGGCGGTGCTGCGCGAATCCCCGCGCGCGGGCGGCTTCCATCTCACGCTCGGGCATTGCGCGCACCCTGCGCTGCTGAGCGTCGAGTTCGGCGCGCACGGCTGCTCGGTGCGCGAGATCGCGGAGCCGGCCTTGCACGCCAACCATGCGACGCATCCGCCGATGCGCGATGCGCCGCAGATCGTGACCGACTCTTCGCGCCACCGGCAGGCGCGCGGCGATGCGCTGCTGGCGCAGGCGCGGGCCGCCGGGCAGCCCATCGATCCGCTCGCGATCCTGGCCGACCAGGAGGATGCCTCCCTGCCGATCTATCGTGCCGACCCGCACGACCCCGACGACGAAAACACGCTGGCCACCGCCGACATCGCCATCCTTCCGGCTCACATAGAATGGGCGGTTTATGAACGTCCCGGGAGCCCGGCCCGGTATCGGATGGTCAATGGACACCCGCAAACAGAGGTCACGCCGTAAGACGGAACAGGCGCCGGCCGGCACGCCATCGACCGCCCAGCCGCCGCGCAGCGTCGACGGCCTGCGCGAACTGGCGCTGCGCATCGGCCGCGACGAGGCCGACGTCTCGCTCGGCGGCAAAGCGCATACCGTGCTGGCCAAGCTGATCGAGCGCCCGGAAGAAGTCGCGGTGCGCACCATCACCGATCTGGCCGCCTCGCTCGGCATCAACGCCTCCACGTTGACGCGCCTGGCCACCAGGCTGGGCTATGCCGGTTTCGCCGACTTCCAGAACGTGTTCCGCGACACCATGGCGCAGCGTCATCGCCATTTCTACAGCCAGCAGGCCGAGCGGCTGGTGGCGGGCAAGAAGACGCGGGCGCGGGGGCACCAGGCCGGCAGCGCCGCACCGGAAGTCGAGACGGTGGCCCGGCTCGCGCGGGAGTCCATCGGCAACATCGAGCGGTGTCTCACGCAGCTCTCGCCGACAGCCCTGCGCGAAGCCGCGCACCTGCTCGCCAGCGCCCGGCGCGTGCGCATTCACGGCCTGCGGCAATTCAGTGCGCTGGCAAGCTTCCTCTGCTATGGCCTCGGCATGATCCGCGCCGATGTCGCGCTGCTCGATACGCAGGGGCTGGGCGTGGCGGAAGGCCTGGCGCAACTGCAGCCGGGCGACGTGATGGTGGTCACGAGCGTGGCGCCGTACACGCGCAGCGTGGCCGCGGCCGCCGCGGCCGCCAAACAGGCCGGACTGTCGGTGATCGCGCTGACCGACACGCTCGCCTCGCCGCTGGTACCGCCCGCGGATTACGCCTTTCTCATTGCGCACGAGAGCAGCTTCTTCAGCAACAGCATGGGCGCGTATCTCGTCTTCTGCGAAGGGCTGCTCAACCTGGTGGCGACGCAGCTCGGCAAGCGTTCGCTGCAGGCGCTGGAGCGGCGCGAGCGCCTGATCACGGCGCTGGGTATCGAAATGTCGTCATGACAACAGGGCACTCGGCCCGATGCCGTTCGGTTCAGGCCCCCAAGGGCCGCTCCAATGGATGCCGGACCGGCCCTTTCCATGGTCATTGCCTGTGATGTGGCTCGAGCCAGCGCGAGCCAACCGGACCACGGTCGACTGAACGGCATGGGGCCATGCGCCCCTTTCCGATGGGCTGCGCCGGACACACCCCGCCGGCGTTCCGGCGTCCAGCCGTATTTTGAAGTGTTTGCAGAAAAGCACCGCAATTTGTCTCATAATGTGCCCCCGCGCGCGCCAACGTTGCACTTGGCCTGTGCATCCGACGGCACTCGATCAGCGCCACACCGGTCGCGGCCCCTCCCGTCCGCGTCCAGAGCGAAACCACCAAAAAAGGAACCGGAGATCCGTATGTCCCGCTTCACGCACGTCTTCCGCCCCGTCGCGCTGGCCGCCCTGGCCGCGCTGCCGATGGCGCTTCTGCAAGCCACGCCCGCCCTGGCGCAAGCCGCCAAGTCGGTCGAAGTGCTGTCGATCGTCGAACACCCGGCGCTCGACGCCATCCGCGACGGCGTCAAGGAAGAGCTGAAGGCCCAGGGCTTCGACGCCGGCAAGAGCCTGAAGTGGGAATACCAGAGCGCGCAGGGCAGCGCCGCCACCGCCGCGCAGATCGCCCGCAAGTTCATCGGCGACAAGCCGGACGCCATCGTCGCCATCACCACGCCGGCGGCGCAGGCCGTGGTGGCGGCCACCAAGACCGTCCCGGTGGTGTATGCCGGCGTGACCGATCCGGTGGCCGCGCAACTGGTCAAGAGCTGGGAGCCGTCGGGCACCAACGTGACCGGCGTATCCGACAAGTTGCCGCTGGACAAGCAGATCGCCCTGATCAAGCGCGTGGTGCCGCACGCCAAGCGCGTCGGCATGATCTACAACCCGGGCGAGGCCAACTCGGTGGTGGTCGTCAATGAACTGAAGAAGCTGCTGTCGGCCCAGGGCCTGACGCTGGTGGAATCGGCCGCGCCGCGCACGGTCGATATTGCCCCGGCAACCAAGAACCTGATCGGCAAGGTGGACGTGATCTACACCAGCACCGACAACAACGTGGTGTCGGCGTACGAATCGCTGGTGAAGGTGGCCAACGAGGCCAAGATTCCGCTGGTCGCCGCCGACACCGACAGCGTCAAGCGCGGTGCCATCGCGGCGCTGGGCATCAACTACTACAGGCTCGGCCGCCAGACCGGCACCGTGGTCGCGCGCATCCTGAAGGGCGAGAAGCCGGGCGCGATCGCCTCGACCGGCAGCACCGACCTGGAACTGTTCGTGAACCCGGGCGCGGCCGCCAAGCAAGGCGCCACGCTGTCGGCAGACCTGCTCAAGGACGCCAAGGAAACCGTCAAGTAATCCGGCTCCGATCGTCGTACGGCGCCGGTCGCCTATCCTTGCAGGAGCGGCCGGCGCGGGAGACGGCGCGCAGAACGCGGTGCGCGGCCACCCGCCGCAAGCCTGCCTGAGCGCCCACGCTCGACCCGCAAGCGTCCCCATTCACTGCACCGTGGCGTGGCGGCCAGCCGCCGCGCCCCACTCTGTCATGTCATTGTTTTCATTGCTCGGCGCCCTGGAGATCGGCCTGGTCTTCAGCCTCGTGGCGCTCGGGGTGCTGATCTCCTTTCGCATCCTCAACTTCCCCGATCTCACCGTCGACGGCAGCTTCACCATGGGCGGCGCCGTCTCGGCCACGCTCATCGCCGGCGGACACGATCCGTTCATGGCCACCCTGTGCGGCCTGCTGGCCGGCGGCGTGGCGGGCTTCATCACCGGCTGGCTGAACGTGCGCCTGAAGATCATGGACCTGCTCGCCAGCATCCTGATGATGATCGCGCTGTACTCGGTCAACCTGCGCATCATGGGCCGCCCCAACGTGCCGCTGATCTCCGAGGCGACCGTCTTCACGGTGCTGCAGCCCGACTGGATGCCCGACTACGTGGCGCGCTCGGTGCTGCTGGCCGTGGTGGTGGTGGTGGCCAAGCTGCTGCTGGACTGGTTCTTCTCGACGCAGGTCGGCCTGTCGCTGCGCGCGACCGGCGCCAACCCGCGCATGGCGCGCGCCCAGGGCATCGCCACCGGCCGCGCCACGCTGGCGGGCATGGCGCTGTCCAATGCGCTGGTCGCGCTGGCCGGTGCCCTGTATGCGCAGACGCAGGGCGGCGCCGATGTCTCCATGGGCATCGGCACCATCGTGATCGGCCTGGCCGCCGTCATCATCGGCGAGACCGTGCTGCCGGCGCGCCGCCTGATGCTGACCACGCTGGCCGTGGTGGTGGGCGCGGTCCTCTATCGCTTCTTCATCGCCCTGGCGCTCAACAGCGACTTCATCGGCCTGCAGGCGCAGGACCTCAACATGGTGACCGCCGCGCTGGTGGTGATCGCCCTGGTGCTGCCCGGCATGCGCCGCAAGGTGTTCGGCGCGCTCTCCCGCGGCAACGGCAACAAGGGGAACTGACATGCTGAGCGCACAAGGACTCACCCTCACCTTCAACGCCGGCACGCCCATCGAGACGCGCGCGCTGCGCGGCCTGTCGCTGGAGATCCCGACCGGGCAGTTCGTCACCGTGATCGGCTCCAACGGCGCCGGCAAATCGACCTTCCTGAACTCCATCAGCGGCGATCAGATGGTCGACGCAGGCCGCATCACCATCGACGGCATCGACGTCACGCGCAAGACGGCGTGGCAGCGCGCCAACCTGGTGGCGCGCGTGTTCCAGGACCCGATGGCCGGCACCTGCGAGAACCTGACCATCGAAGAGAACATGTCGCTGGCCATGTGCCGCGGGCAGCGGCGCGGGTTCGGCTTCGCCACCAACCGCAAGTGGCGCGAGGTCTTCCGCGCGCAGCTGCGCCGGCTCGACCTCGGCCTGGAGAATCGCCTGACCGACCGCATCGGCCTGCTCTCGGGCGGCCAGCGCCAGGCGGTAAGCCTGCTGATGGCCTCGCTGCAGCCGTCGCGCATCCTGCTGCTGGACGAGCACACCGCCGCGCTCGACCCGAAGACGGCCGCCTTCGTGCTGGAACTGACCGCCAAGATCGTCTCGGAGAGCAAGCTGACGACGATGATGGTCACGCACTCGATGCGCCAGGCGCTCGACTACGGCCAGCGCACGGTGATGCTGCACCAGGGCAACGTGATCCTCGACGTGCAGGGCGGCGAGCGCGCCGGCCTGGACGTGCCGCACCTGCTGCAGAAGTTCGAGGAAACGCGCGGCGCCAAGGTCGACGACGACGCGCTGCTGCTGGGCTGACCCGGCACGCACCATGAAAAACGGGCACCTTCGGGTGCCCGTTGTCGTTGTGCCGGGCTACCCCGGCAGCGGTGCGATCAGAAGCGGTGCTGCAGGCCCGCCGTCACGCCGACCTGGCTGTTGCCGAAGCCGGCCACGTCGCGCGACAGGCTTACGTTCTGGCCGTTCCTCGCCTTGGCGTAGCCGCCGGCCAGGTAGGCCGTGGTGCGCTTGGACAAGGCGTATTGCGCGCGCAGCGAGAACAGGATCGGGTCGGCATCGGTGCCGCCCTTGATGTTCTGCTTGTAGACCGCGCCGAACAGCGTGAACGCCGGCGTGAAATCGTAGCTGGCGCCGGCCCAGTACATATCGCTGCGCTGCGTGGCCGCGGCCGTGGTGAAGGCGCGCTTGTAGTTGCGGTAGCCCGCGAACAGCTTGAGCGCGCCGAAGTCATAGCTGGCGCCGGCGTGGATGCCCTGGATGTAGTCGGTGGTGTCGGCCGGCGTGGTGCTCGTGCCGGCGCCGTTCTGGCGGTCCCACGTGGCGGCCGCCGAGAAGCCGCCCGCGCTGTAGCCGATGCCCACGTCATACTTGGACGAGCTCTTGAAGTTGCCCGCCACCTCGCCAAAGCCGACCGTGGCGCCGAGCTTCAGGCCGCCGAAGGTGCCGTCGTAGCGCACCGCGTTGGAGGCGCGCGAGAACAGGCCGTCCTTGCGGTCGCCGGTGGCCGTCGACGAGGTCGCCCACGAGTAGTTGGGCGCATAGCCCATCGGGTCGTAGGGCAGCATGAAGTCGTAGGTGGTGGTGAAGGTGCGGCCGAACACCACCTGGCCGAAGCTGCCCGCCAGACCGACCACGGCGCGGCGGTCGAACAGCGTGTTGTCGGTGTCGAGCCGGCCGGTATCGATGGCGATGCCGCTCTCGAGGTTGAAGATGCCCTTCAGCCCGCCGCCCAGGTCTTCGCTGCCGCGCAGGCCCCAGCGCGAGGTGTTCTTGCCGCCCGACACCAAGCGGGCCGCGCCGCCGCCGTTGGCGCCGGCGTGGTTCACGTATTCGATGCCGGCATCCATGATGCCGTACAGGGTCACGTTGGATTGGGCCGCCGCGGTGCCGGCGGTCGCCAGCGCGGCCGCCGCCAGCGCCATCGAGGTGATTTTCATCGGGTCTCCCTTGTGATTGTTCTGCCGCGCTTGCGCAGCGCCAGGCATCGTAGAAGAGGCGCACTTTCAGTTCACTTTCGATCGGCCGCCATTTGCGCCGCCCGTAGCGCGCTGGCGCCAGGGGGTTTCCCTAGCTTCAAAAGCCGCGCGGATGCGGTATTTCTCTGCGCCTTGGTCGAAGACGTTGGAAGCAGCAAGCGATGCGCATCCTGTTGGTGGAAGACAACCCGAAGCTGGCCGGCACGCTGGAGGAAGCCCTGGGCCAGGCCGGCTTCACGGTCGACTGCGTGCACGACGGCCACGCCGCCGACCTGCTGCTGACCACGCAGGACTACGCCCTGCTGCTGCTCGACCTCGGCCTGCCCCGGCTCGACGGGCTCGAAGTGCTGCGCCGCCTGCGCCTGCGCCGCAATCCGCTGCCGGTGATGATCCTGACCGCGCACGGCGCCGTGGAAGAGCGGGTGCGCGGCCTGAACCTCGGCGCCGACGATTACCTGACCAAACCGTTCGACCTGACCGAGGTGGAGGCGCGCGCCCGCGCGCTGATCCGCCGCAGCCACGGCCACGAGCGCACGCAGCTGCAATGCGGCCCCCTGCACTACGACGGCACCAGCGGCGCCTTCACCCTGCGCGGCGAGGCGCTGGCGCTGACCGGCCGCGAGCGCGCGGTGCTGGAAGTCCTGATGCTGCGCGATGGCCGCGCCGTCAACAAGGCCGCCATCTCGGAGAAGATCTTCGGCATCAACGAATCGGTCAACGCCGACGCCATCGAAATCTACGTGCACCGGCTGCGCAAGAAGCTCGACGGCAGCGGCGTGGCCATCGTCATGCTGCGCGGGCTGGGCTACCTGCTCGAGGCCGTGCCGCAGGCGCCGGCCGCCGTCGGCCGATGAGCGCCCCCAGCCTGCGCCGGCAACTGCTGCTGTGGCTGCTGCTGCCGTTGCTGGGCCTGCTGGCGCTCGATGCCTGGCTGACCTACGGCCGCGCCATGGCCGCCGCCCACCACGCCTTCGACCGCACGCTGCAGGGCTCGCTCAAGGCCATGCGCGAAGGCATCCGGCTGCGCGACGGGCAGTTCGCCATCAACCTGCCCTACCTGGCCCTGGAGATCTTCGAATCGGAGGCGGGCAGCAGCATCTTCTACCGCATCCTCGACGCGCGCGGCACCACCCTGACCGGCTACGACGAACTGCCCCTGCCGCCCACCCGGCCGCCCGAGCCCTACCGCACGGCGTTCTACGATGCCGTGCTGCGCGACATGCGGGTCCGGGTGGCGGCACAGCGGCTGCCGGTGCGCGACGCCGCCTCCGCGCAGATTCAGGTGGTGTGGGTGCTGGTGGGCGAGTCGGTCGAGCCGCGCGAAGCCCTGGCGCACGACATGCTGACGGGCTCGCTGCTGCAGGAGGGGCTGCTGGTGCTGCTGGCGCTCGGCATCGTCTGGCTGGGCGTGCGGCGAGGCCTGCGGCCGCTGCGCCAGCTCAGCGCCAGCGTGGCCGCGCGCCATGCCGACGAGCTCGCCCCGCTGCCGCAGCACGGCCTGCCGGCCGAGGTGACCCCGCTGGTGGCCGCCATCAACCAGTATGTGGCACGGCTGCTGCGCATGCTCGACGCCCGCAAGCGTTTCTTCGCCGATGCGGCGCATCAGCTCAAGACGCCGCTGGCCGTGATCCAGGCCCAATCGGAGCTGGCGCTGCGCGAGCCCGACGGCAACCGCATCCGCCGCCACCTCGCGCCGCTGCACGACACGGTGCGGCAGGCGGCCAAGGGCGTGCAGCAGCTGCTGTCGCTGTCGCGGCTGGAGCCGGACAGCGGCTATGCCCCGTCGCTGCAGCCGCTGCGGCTCGACACGCTGGCCGGCGAGGTGGCGCTGGAACTGGCGCCGGTGGCGCACCGCGCCGGCATCGACCTCGGCTTCGAGGGCGAGCCCGTGACAGTCGCGGCCGAACCGCAATGGCTGCAGGAACTGGTGGGCAATCTGCTCGACAACGCGATCCGCTATGCCGGCCGCGACGCGCGCGTGACGCTGCGGGTCGCGCGGCAGGCGGCGCCCGGCCAGGACACCGGCGCGCTGCTGCAGGTGGAAGACAACGGCCCCGGCATCGCCGAGGCGGAGCGCGACGCCGTCTTCGGCCGCTTCTACCGGGGCAGCACCGCCCAGGCCCAGGAAGGCAGCGGGCTGGGCCTGGCCATCGTGCGCGAAATCGCCCGTGTGCACGGCGCCACCGTCGCGCTGTCGGACACCGCGGGCGGCGGCCTGACCGTCAGCGTGCGCTTCGCCGAGGCCGACCGCGCGCCAGCCGGCTGAAGCAACCGCCCCGCACGTCTTCAGGTTGCTGCGGGACAACAAGACACGCGGGCCATGCCGAGGCCCGGCCGGCGACGCGCCATCGCGGCGCACCGTCTTCGGGAATGCGCCTTGCACCAGATCCGCCCACGCCGTCCGGCCCGCCGGCACCATCGCCATCGGCTGTATCGGGCGCCCCATGTCTTGACGCACGGCCCTCGATGGCGGCCTACACTGGCTACGTCGTCGCCCCTGCCCCGACACCGCGCCGCGCCTGCCTGGGCAAGGCATCGGGAGTTATCCCTATTGTGGTGCCGGCGGGTGCATCGCCACATGGCAAACACGTGGGAGCGGGCAAAAATGGCTCCATCAAAAAACCCGGATTGGGTCCAAGTGGTAAGACCATGAGCCGCTATATTCCATCCACGATCCGACACCCCAGCGCGATGCTGCCGGTGCCGGCCCGAGCAAGGAACGGTGGGAGGAAGTGATGAAGACCGACGACGTGATCGTCAGCTTTCGCGGTGTGCGCAAGACCTACGACGGCGAGACCCTGGTGGTCAAGCACCTGGACCTGGACATCTATCAGGGCGAGTTCCTGACGCTGCTCGGCCCGTCCGGCTCCGGCAAGACGACCTGCCTGATGATGCTGGCCGGCTTCGAGTTTCCGACCGGCGGCGAGATCCGCCTCGAAGGCACCCTGCTCAACACCGTGCCGCCGCACAAGCGCAACATCGGCATGGTGTTCCAGAACTACGCGCTGTTCCCGCACCTCACGGTCGCGCAGAACGTCGAGTACCCGCTCACCGTGCGCAAGCTTGCCGCCGCCGAGCGCGCCGAGCGTGTCCACCATGCCCTGAAGATGGTGCGCATGGAGGGCTTCGCCAAGCGCTATCCCGCGCAGCTCTCCGGCGGCCAGCAGCAGCGCATCGCCCTGGCGCGCGCGCTGGTGTTCGAACCCAAGCTGGTGCTGATGGACGAGCCGCTCGGCGCGCTGGACAAGCAGCTGCGCGAGCACATGCAGTACGAGCTGAAGTCGCTGCACGAGAAGCTGGGCGTGACCTTCGTCTACGTCACGCACGACCAGGGCGAGGCGCTGACCATGTCCGACCGCGTGGCCGTGTTCGACAAGGGCGTGGTGCAGCAGCTCGACACGGTCGACCGCCTCTACGAATCCCCCTGCAACGCATTCGTCGCCAACTTCATCGGCGACAGCAACACGCTGCGCGGCACCGTCGTCGGCCTCGACGGCGACTACTGCCAACTGCAATTGAACGACGGCGCGCGCGTGATCGGCCGCAACGTCGCCGGCGCGCCGGTCGGGGCCGCCGCCGTCGGCTGCATCCGGCCCGAGCGCATGCGCCTGGCCGAGCCCGCCGATGCCGGCGCCGGCAACGCGCTCGCCGGCCAGACGCGCGGCCTGGTGTATTTCGGCGACCACGTCCGCATGCGCTGCGCCCTGCCCGAGCAGGCGGAGTGCTTCGTCAAGGTGCCGCTCGGCACGCGCGCGCTCGAATCGTTCGCGCCGGGCGCGCCGATCCGGCTGGAATTCGCGCCCGAGCACCTGCGCGTCTTCACCTGAATCACCGGGCGCGCGGGGCGGCGGCCCCGGGGCCCATCGACCACAGCAGCAACCACACGCCAAAGCCAAAAGAGAGGAGCCAACATGAAACCCATCGCGAAGACGCGCCTGAGCTTGCTCGCCGCAGCATTCGCCGTCGCCTGCGGCGCGCACGCGGCGGAGGTCACCGTCGTCAACTTCGGCGGCGCCAACGGCGACGCGCAGAAGGCCGCATTCAACAAGCCGTTCGAGGCGCAGACCGGCAACAAGGTCACCGCCGTCGAGTACAACGGCGAGCAGGCCAAGATCAAGGCCATGGTCGAAGCCAAGCACGTCAACTGGGACGTGGTCGAAGTCGAGTCGGGCGACATCGGCCGCGGCTGCGACGAGGGCCTGTTCGAGAAACTCGACTGGTCCAAGATCGCCAAGAAGGCCGACCTGGTGCCCGAGGCGCCGCACACCTGCGGCGTCGGCTTCTTCGTCTGGTCGACGGCGCTGGCCTACAACGCCGACAAGCTCAAGGCCGCCCCCAGCGGCTGGGCCGACTTCTGGGACGTGAAGAAATTCCCGGGCAAGCGCGGCATGCGCAAGGGCGCGCGCTACAACCTGGAGTTCGCGCTGATGGCCGACGGCGTGCCGGTCAAGGACGTCTACAAAGTGCTCGCCACCAAGGACGGCCAGAACCGCGCCTTCAAGAAGCTCGACCAGCTCAAGCCCTACATCCAGTGGTGGGAAGCCGGCGCGCAGCCGCCGCAGTTCCTGGTGGCCGGCGACGTGGTGATGTCCACCGCCTTCAACGGCCGCATCGACGCCGCGCAGCGCGAAGGCAAGAACCTCAAGGTGGTCTGGAACGGCAGCATCTACGACCTGGACTACTGGGCGATCCCCAAGGGCACGCCGAACAAGGCGCTGGCCGAGCAGTACATCGCCTACACGCTGTCGCAGAAGGCCCAGCAGGAATACGCCAAGCACATCGCCTACGGCCCGGCCAACCTGGCCGCGATCAAGGCGCTCGATGCGAAGACCCAGGCCAACCTGCCCAACTCGCCCGAGAACGGCAAGAGCGCGGTGCTGCAGAACCTGCAGTTCTGGACCGACCACGGCGATGAGCTGGAGCAGCGCTTCGCCTCGTGGGCATCGAAGTAAGCAGGCCGCCCGGGCCGGCGCGCTCGCATGCTCCGGCATGCCCCGGCGCCGGCCCGACATGAAGGGTGCAGGACACGGCAGGTGCAGAATTGAACACCATGACGATCACGGCTGACACGACCCCCGATTCGACAGCCAGACTCAAACGCGAGCTCAAGAGCGCGGAAGCGCGCCGGCGCGCCATGGCGCTGGCCCTGGTGGCGCCGCTCGCCCTCTTCCTCTTGCTCATCTTCGTGGTGCCGATCGGCGCGCTGCTGACCCGCGCGGTGCAAAACCCCGAGGTGGCGGATGCCCTACCCAGGACGGTCGCCGCGCTCAAGAGCTGGGACCGCAGGACCCCGCCGGCCGACGCCGCCTACGCCGCCCTCGCCGACGACCTGACCGCCACGCAGGCCGGCGAGGCGATGGGCGCCCTGGCCCGCCGCCTGAACACCGAAATCTCCGGCTTCCGCTCGCTGGTCGCCAAGACCGCGCGCGCCATGCCGCTCGCCGACGAACAAGGCCATGCGCTGGCGCCGGCCCAGACCCGCGCCCGGCTGGTCGAGCTCGACGAGCGCTGGGCCGACACCGCCTACTGGCAGGCCATCGCCAAGAACAGCAGCCGCACCTCGCCGTTCTACCTGCTGGCCGCGCTCGACCACCGCCAGGACGCCTTCGGCCATATCGAGGCGACCGACCCCGACGAGCAGATCTACGTCACCGTGTTCGGCCGCACCTTCGTCATCAGCGCCGTGGTCACGCTGCTCACGCTGCTGCTGGGCTACCCGCTGGCGTACTGGATCTCGACGCTGTCGGAGCGCCGCGCCAACCTGGTGATGGTGCTGGTGCTGATTCCGTTCTGGACCTCGATCCTGGTGCGCGTGGCCGCGTGGATCGTGCTGCTGCAGAGCGAGGGCCTCGTCAACCATGCGCTGATGGGCCTGGGGCTGATCCGCGAGCCGCTGGCGCTGCTGTTCAACCGCATTGGCGTCTATATCTCGATGACGCACATCCTGCTGCCGTTCATGATCCTGCCCCTGTACAGCGTGATGAAGTCGATCCCGTCCACCTACCAGCGTGCGGCGGTGTCGCTGGGCAGCCATCCGTTCGCGGCGTTCTGGCGCGTGTATGTGCCGCAGACCTACCCGGGCGTGGGTGCCGGCGCGCTGCTGGTGTTCATCCTCGCGCTCGGCTACTACATCACGCCCGCGCTGCTGGGCGGCCCGAACGACCAGATGGTCAGCTACTACGTGGCGTACTTCACCAACGTCACCATCAACTGGGGCATGGCATGCGCGCTGGGCGCGCTGCTGCTGGCGGCCACGCTGGTGCTGTACGGCGTCTACGGCCGCTTCACGCGCGCCAAGGCCAACGCGCGCTGAAGAGAGGAGCCGATCATGAAATTCGCCAGGCCGATGTTCGCCCCGCACACCTCGCTCATCGAGCGCATCTGGTACTTCGCGCTGCGCGGCCTGGCCGTGCTGACGCTGCTCTACCTGGTGCTGCCGGTGCTGGTGATCGTGCCGCTGTCGTTCTCGTCGAGCACCTTCCTCGCCTACCCGATCCCCAGCTACTCGCTGCGCTGGTACCAGAACCTGGTCAGCTCCGAAGAATGGCGCATGGCCGCCAAGAACAGCTTCATCGTGGCGCCTGCCGCCACGCTGGTAGCGACCGTGTTCGGCACGCTGGCCGCCATCGGCCTGAACAAGGCGGAATTCCGCGGCAAGGCGCTGCTGATGGCGATCCTGGTCTCGCCGATGATCGTGCCGGTGGTGGTGGTCGGGGTCGGCATGTACCTGTTCTTCGCGCCGCTCGGGCTGGCCAACACCTACATCGGCCTGATCCTGGCGCATGCGGCGCTCGGCGTGCCCTTCGTGGTGACGACGGTGCTGGCGACGCTGCAGGGCTTCAACCACAACCTCGTGCGCGCCAGCCTGTCGCTGGGCGCCAACCCCGTCACGACGTTCTTCCGCATCACCCTGCCGGTGATCGCGCCGGGCGTGATTTCCGGGGCGCTGTTCGCCTTCGCGACCTCGTTCGACGAAGTGGTGGTCACACTGTTCCTCGCCGGCGCCGACCAGGTCACGCTGCCGCGCCAGATGTTCACCGGCATCCGCGAGAACATCTCGCCGACCATCGCCGCGCTCGCCACCATCCTGATCGTGTTCTCCACCTGCCTGCTGCTGACCTTCGAATGGCTGCGCGGCCGGGCCGCGGCCAAGGCGGTGGCCTGAACGCGCCACCGCCGCCGGCGTCGGGCCGGCCTGAAGGGCCTGAAGGGCCTGAAGGGCCTAGAGGAACATCCCGCCCGACGCCTCGATCCGCTGTGCGTTGATCCAGCGGTTGTCCGGCGCCAGCAGCGACGCCACCACCCCGCCGATATCGTCCGGCAGGCCCACGCGGCCCAGCGCCGTCTGCGCGGCCACCATGGCGTTCAGGTTTGCGTCATCGCGCACCCGGCCACCGCCGAAGTCGGTCTCGATCGCCCCCGGCGCCACCACGTTCACCGCAATGCCGCGCGGGCCGAGTTCCTTCGCCATGTATTTCGTCAGCACCTCGACCGCGCCCTTCATCGCCGCGTAGGCGCCGTAGCCCACGAAGGCAAAGCGCGTCAGCCCCGACGAGATGTTGACGATGCGCCCGCCATCGGCAATCAGCGGCAGCAGCGCCTGCGTCAGGAAAAACACGCCCTTGAAGTGCACGTTCATCAGCGCATCGAACTGCGCTTCGGTCATCTCGGCCAGACTGGCGTGGATGCCGATGCCGGCATTGTTGACGAGCGCGTCGATGCGCTCGCGCTGCCATTGCGCCAGCACGCCGCGCACCGCATCGGCGAATGCGGCGAAGGTGGCGATCTGGCCGGCGTCCAGCTGCAGCGCGGCGGCGCGGCGTCCGAGCGCGGCCAGTTCCGCGACCAGCGCCTGCGCCTCGGCCTGGTTGCTGCGGTAGGTGAAGATCACATCGGTGCCGCCGCGGGCCAGCTTCTGCACCATGTTCCTGCCGAGGCCGCGGCTGCCGCCGGTGACCAGGGCGATGGGGGTGGGGGATTGGGGTTGGGTCATGTCGCGCTCCTGTGATGGCGGGTGCCGGGCACCTTGAACACCTGCATGTTATTGGGCGATAAACACGGAATAAATCTCGATTATTCTATTGCTGTGTTTTTAATCCAATAACAATCCCCATCCTTGCCCGCCATGTCCAACCCGCTGGAAGCGATGCAGATCTTCATCCGCGTGGCCGAACTCGCCAGCTTCACGCGCGCGGCCGAAAGCCTGGGAATTCCCAAGCCGGCCGCCTCCGTGGCGGTGCAGCAGCTGGAGACGCTGCTCGGCACGCGCCTGCTGCATCGGACCACGCGCAAGGTCCAGCTCACGCAGGACGGCCAGGCCTTCTTCGAGCGCAGCCAGGACCTGCTGGCCGACATGGAGGAGTTGCAAACGATGTTCCGCCAGAGCCCGCAGGCGCTGCGCGGCCGGCTGCGCGTCGACATGCCGGCGGGCGTCGCGCGCAAAGTCGTCATCCCCGCCCTGCCCGCCTTCCTGGATGCCCATCCGCAGCTCGAGATCGAGCTCTCCAGCACCGACCGCCGCGTCGACCTGGTCCGCGAAGGCTTCGACTGCGTGCTGCGCATCGGCACGCTCGGCGACAGCAGCCTGATCGCCCGCCCGCTCGGCCAGCTGCCGCAGATGAACTGCGCCAGCCCCGCCTACATCGCGCGCTACGGCATGCCGCGCTCGCTGGACGACCTCGACCATCACCGCCTCGTCCACTACGTGCAGACCCTGGGCACCAGGGCGCCGGGCTGGGAATACCGCATCGACGGACGGACGGCCCATCGCCCCATGCCGGGGGTGGTGACGGTCAGCACGGCCGAGAGCTACGAAGCCGCCTGCCAGGCCGGGCTGGGGATCATCCAGGCGCCGGTGTCCGTGCTCGCGCCACAGGTCGCGCGCGGCGAGCTGGTGGAGGTGCTGCCGCAGTACCGGCCGGCGCCGATGCCGGTGTCGCTGGTGTATCCGAACCGGCGCAACCTGCCGGTGCGAGTGCAGGTGTTCATGCACTGGGTGGCCGAACAGCTCGCGCCGCACCTGGCGCCGATCACGCCGGACGCTTAGCGGCCAAGCGTGTGGAAGGCCGCATCGCGGCTAAACATGCGCACGCGGTCTCTGCTCGGCGACGATGTTTTCTAGTGAAGGTTTCCACCGCACCGGTTCTTCCGGCCCGATGCCATCCTCGCGGCGCTTTTGGCCGCAGTCGCTGTTCCATTCTTCAGGAAACGTCGGCCACTTGCATAGGCGCTCGGCTAAACAGTGCAGCGGTGCCCAAAGAAACGTCATCAGGAAGGCAAACTGCGTTTGCGCGGAGTTGTGACCACGGCCTCCGAGATCATCCAGCGCACGCGAGGCGGACAGTTCCGTCTCCTCCAGATGCTGCCCTGGCGTATGGAAGCCCTTGCGCAGCCATTCGTATTCGTTTGGTTCCGGCACCTTGTCCATGCCTTCTTCCATGAAGGTGCGGATGTATTGCCAGAGTGGCTCGCCGGCGAGTTTGGGGCCGACCCAAAGGACATCCTCGCCCTTGCGCTCCGGGTCGTCCGGGTCCAGCGGCGGCCAGTACAGCACCAGCCCGCGCACACTGAAAGGACCTCCGCCGTCCTCCTGACGAAGCGTGCGCGCAAACTTGTCGTCGATTTGGTCGGGAGTCATTTCTCGCGGGGCGCACCAGTTCACGTGTGCCTTGACGCGATCCCAGTCAAGGATGACGTTTCCGCCATATCGCTTTGGGCGTAGGACATACACCTTGCGTGTGGTGCGATTGAAGCGGTAGCGAGGGCGAAGGTAAGTGAAAAAAGTCGGGGCGATGGAGAGAGGCCAAAATAGCGCACAAAATCCGACCATTGCAACAAAAAGTCCGCCCATAAATAAATGATTTGTGATCTTGATGGAATAATACAAACCCTCCAAAAAAAACACTGCCGCAATAATTGGCAAGGACAGCAAAAGAAGTGCCAGCAAGAACTCCAAAGACCTATCCTCTTCCCCCATATTGGAAAGCTCGATGAAATGCTCATTGCGGTCAAAGAGTGTCCGCGACCAAACGAGGCTTGGCCCGTAGGGCTTCCTCCCGTCTTTCCCGGAAGGCAGATGAAGCACCGTGTGCCGATTCACATCAGCGATATATTCAACCGCTTCTCGCCTACTATGCTTTTTTCGGTGCTGATGAAACGCTGCCTCGCAAGCAAACATATGTTCCCCAGATTACCCATCAATTTCAGCCAACGCGTCCGCCAGGTCTCTCGCCATTTCGACTTCACTCTTATGGGGAGTTTTTTTACTGCCTGCTTTATGGAACGGCTGCGCCTGCAACCAGTTCTCCCAGGCCTTACCTTTGATTTTTGCAATCAACAGTGTTAGGGCCACCGTAGCAACAGCACTCCAAAGATTCAGGCGCAGCAGCCACTGTGGCGCTGTGATATATCTGGCGGCCCCAAATGTTCCGAATACGGATAGACCGCCAGCTATAGCACGGGCGCCATAAGCCATGGCTAGATCATCGTTTCCCTCTTGTAGCGCAATCTCCCTATCCACGACATCTACGACAATTGCAACAATCGTCCCTGCCACCACATACCGCGCAGCCCCCGCCTTCAGCGCTAGCAATTCCCTTTCCGCAACCACGGTCACACTCGTCTTCTGTGCTTGCCGCGCCAACACATCCGGCACCTTCTTGAACACCGCCTTCTCGTAAAAATCCGCCCGCACCTGCTTGAGCGAGCCAACCAGCGCCGACGCTGCACCGGTCAAATCCGCCAGCGAGCGCGGATCTTGGCGCGAATAAGCGCGAGCCAGCGCGGGCAGGACCGCCAATGTATTCACCCCGCACAGGACATAGCCCACGCGCATTTCCTGCGCCGCGCTGTCCGCCCCACTTCGATTGAAAAGATTCCTGATCTTCTTCTGGATCGATGTCGTCAGGTACTGGAACACATCCTTGCGCTGCTGGTTGCTGAGCTTGGCCTGCTGCTGCTCCACGATATATGCCGCAGCCTTCGCCCCCAGCCCGTTCGCCAGCAGCAACGCCTGCGCCCTGGCCAGCGCCGCTTCCCACTTCATGGCCGGCGCCGACCGGACCTTGCCCATGACGGCCGCCAGCAGCACGGCCGAGCGGCTCTCCAGTGCCGCCTTGCGGATCTCCGCCAGCGAGTCCTTCCCCTTGGTGATGGCGGCCGCCTTGTCTTTGCCGGCCTTGTAGTCGTCAATCGCCGCCATGATCTTGGCCGCTTCCTTGTTGATCTTGTCGGCGTTCTTGATCGTCTTGCCCATTGCCTTGATGGCGGCCAGTGCGTCGGCGTAAGCCTTCTGGTCGTTCGCGGTGTCCCGGGCATCGGCCGGCACGGAATCATCCGGCGGCAGCGCCCGGTTCAGCTGCTTGAGCGCACCCTCCATTTCCTGGCTGATCTCCCGGTTGTTCAGGCTCAGCATGCGCCATACCAGATTCTTCTTGTGCGGCGTGAACAGGTCCAAGGCCTCGTACCAGGCACGCCCTTTCGGGCTGGTATCCAGTTGCAGCAGGACCATGCACAGCTGGCTCGCGCAGCGCATGCCGTCTTCTGCCGCGTCGGACGAGACGTTCTCGTTGTACAGCCCCAGTGCCCTCTCCGTCAGGCTGTCCGATTTGATCCACGCAATGAGGTCTTCGGCGATGTGGTCCATCTCCGCGTCGCGCTGCTTGAGCTTTTGCCGGTGTATGGTGTCGAACGCGTTGACCGCATCCATGTTGCAAAAGGTCGTCACGCTGGTCAGCGCCGCGCCGCTGGCGTTTTCGACTGCCTTCGGGCGCGTTGCGGTCCGCTGCTCGATCTGCTGGTTCAGCTTCGCAATGCGTCGCCGGTTCAGCTCCTGGACGGTGATCGTTTCGTAAGTGCCGTCAGGGCGGCGCAGCCGGATCGGCTCCTGGCTGTCCGAACCCGGGTAGTGCCCGCCCATGACCTCGCGCGCGCCGCGCAGGTTATCGATTGAGCTGTCATAGTCCGCGACCGCCTTCTTCTCCAACGCAGACTTGATGGCGTGGACGCTGCGGCTGGCACTGTCCTTCCAGGCATTGCTGACGCCCTGCCCGTCCGTGTCCTTGAGCCACTTGATGTACGGGATCGCAGCCGTCAAATGATGCAGGCTCAACTCCTGGCCGATTCCGAGCGCATCTTCGCAGGCGACGACCGCACCCTTGTTGTCCAGAAGGAACTTGCGCATGGCCTCCAATCGAGTGCCGTGCTTCTGCTGATACGTCGGCTGCGTAATGAGAACGGTGCGCACATCGTCGATGACCACGGGGGGCGCATCCGGCACCGCGATGAATTGCTGCTCGTTCTCCTCGGTCTCATAGTTCCCCCAGGCCCGCTCCTGCGGCGTCATGCCCATCAGGCCAAAGCACTGCTCATTGCCGACCATCTGCACCTGTTCATCGCTCAGCGCCGCGAATTCGAGCACCTGCTTGTCCAGCTGCGCCGGTTCCAGGCTATCGGCCTGGCTCGTACTGCCGACCTGCCAGCCCGCCACGTCGAAACGCTGCATGTACTTGGCCGGGTTCGGCTCGATCTCGCGCTTGAGGTGCTGCGGGTCGATGGGGTCGGGGTGGAACGCGTACCACAGCGATTTGACGTTCTTGGCGTCCTTGATCCAGATCAGGCTGTTGTTGGCCTGCCGTGCATCGCGCTCGCAAGCGATCCGTGCCTCGCCGTTTGCCGGCAGCATCACCGGAAACTGCTGAAGATAGCCATGCGGATGCACGGCATACCCCTCCCACTCCAGCAAGCCACGTCGCTCGATGCGCAGATACAGATAGCCAGCGCGCAGCATCCGCACACCGTAGCGCGCGGTCTTGATCGGCACGCCGCCCGGCTGTGCCTGCAAGCGCCCGGCCGGCCTGAATTTTTCGAGGATGGACAACCCTTCCGGCCGTGAGCTATA
Source organism: Ralstonia nicotianae (assembly GCF_018243235.1). Taxonomy (NCBI): domain Bacteria; kingdom Pseudomonadati; phylum Pseudomonadota; class Betaproteobacteria; order Burkholderiales; family Burkholderiaceae; genus Ralstonia; species Ralstonia nicotianae. The sequence continues at coordinate 1,784,084 of NZ_CP046674.1, read as the reverse complement.
GCCAGCGGAATAGCGCGTGAACAGGATCGGCAACCCCTTGCGGTTGCATTGCTCACATGGGGTGGTGCAAGCCATGCGCGTCTTCTCCGGAATTCAGGTAGGCATCAAAGGTGCTGATAAAACGCGCGTCGGAATCGGCGCGCAGCACTTGCAGCGTATGCTCCAACGCGCGTGACCAATGGGGGACTCGCCAGTCGATCGCGGGCGGCGCTTCGCGGTAGCGGACGCTGCACCAAATGAAATCTTCGAGGTTCTGCTCGTCCAGCCCATATGACACGCCAGTTGCCAGCAGTTGCTGCATCAAATCTGCGTCGGGTAGCTCATCGGCGCCGCAGCCGTTCTCTGCAAAACGCATCCACACCCGATTGCCCACCGGCGCCGAATGCGCTCGCCCCCACTGCTCGGCATTCATCAACCGGCTGAGCACCAGCATCCCGGACTGCCCATCCGGCACCATGGGCCGTTCGGCCTTGAACCATGGCGGCGCGGGAACAGTCGCATCCGCTGGCGCAACCAAACCTTCCATCGCCCAAGGCCCCCAGGGTTGCGTCAGCGACCACCATCCCTCCACGGCGCCCAGCCACATGCCTTGTTGCGCAGCCGACAGCGCCGGCCACACCCGCTGCATCACGCGCGGGTCCTGATAGCGGAACAACCGGGCAGTGCTGCTTTCCGGCGGATATTGGAACCCCAATGAGGCGAGATATCGGGCGACCCACGCGGCCGAGTCCGGGCTGAAGAGAATGGCACAGAAGTGCTGCCACACCAGCCGCTGACTCGCTTGCCGGCTCGCGTCTTCCAGCCAACGGGCCAGGGTTTCCTGCGCGCGCACCTGTGCCAGTGTGTCGGTGCCGCCGTGCGGCAGCACCTCGTCAGGAAGCGGCACCACGCACGGCGCCTCGTCTTCGCGGCCTGCGTAAAAGTCATCGGGCACGGCTGCGCGTGCGGCAGCGGCCTCGGGCCATGTCTCGGACAGTGCTTCGGCAAGAGGGTTGCCGTCCCAGATGTCCAGCAGCAGGTAAGCGCGCAACGGGCGCTCGTCGGGTGCCTGCCGCTGTCTCAGCGCATGGTAGCCGGCGGCCAGCTCGCGGCACCGCTCGATATAGTCGGGATGGGGTGCCGAGGCTTCCGTGCTATCCGGATCGCGTAGCGTCTGCTCCAACGTCAGCAAAATACAAGTCGTCATGCCGTCAGCTTCCTTGTTCAAGGCGAACGAATTTGAGTGTCATTCAGTTCATATCTGCAGTAAGGCGTTGGGGCGCGCGATCTTTCTGTTTTTCTGGCCGGCCATCCTAATGTGAGTCTGCGCCCGCAAGGTTATGACTTGGTAATCAAGACCATTTCACCTATTGAAAATGGCACAACCGATGGCGTCGCCACCGCTCAGCCTGCTTCCAGTTCGCGGCGATGATCGAGGGGAGGCTCTGACCGTTCTTGAGGCTTGCGCCAAGCAGTGTGCTTGAGTTCAGCCTGGGCATCGGGACAGAAGTTGGCCAGCGCTTGCCGCTTGAGCCAAGCCCACAAGTATTCGACCGGGTTCAGGTCCGGGCGTAAACGGGCAGCAGCGCCATCTGTGTGGCGCCTCGCGTGCTATCGAGGTATTTGCGCACAACGCGGCTGTTGTGCCGCACCGTACTGTCCCACACAAGCAGCGACTTGTGCTTGAACTGCGCACGCAGCGCTTTAACGAACCCGACGCTCTGCGCGCTTGATTGCGCCGTCTCGTACAGCCGGAACATGAAGTTCGTGATCGTGAGGCCGGCAATGGCCGAGACCGGCTTCCAGTTGAAGTGAACTGGATGAGCGGCGTACGCATCCGGGCACCCAGATGCGTACGCGCGTGGGGCGCTCCGACAGGCCTGTCAGGCGTCCCCGAACGTCGAGGCCGGCAGTCCCAGCAGTTGCTCAAGCTGGTTCACCACCGCCCGCCGCCGCTGCGCTTCCTGGCGATGCGCCTGCGCCCCCGCCTCGACATCCGCGCCGCAATGCGGACACGTCTGCTCGTGCGGATAGATGTAGCTGTTGCAGCTGCGGCAGAGGCTCAGTTGCGGTGGCACCCGCCCGACCTCCGGCGCACGCTTGCCCTTGTGCTTCCACGCCAGCTCGACGATCTGGCCGGAGCGCACGATGCTGGCCACGGGCGTGCCGTCCGCGATGCGCTCCGTGACCAGGTCGAAGCGCCCGACCGCGAAGGAGGCGCCGGCGGCGTCCTGCTCCTTGACGATCCGCTCGCGCAGCCCCTGCTTCTGCAGCTCCAGCACACGATAGTGGCAATACGGGTTGTTGCCCGGCTTGCCGAGCAGCGAATGCGAGGTCCAGGTGCAGCCGCCCCGGCAGGCATCGGCGTAGTAGCAGGTCCGGCAGAAGCCCCACAGATCGTCCACCGAGCGCAGGCGGCCGAAGTGGATGGCCTCGCTGGTGCGCCAGATGTCTTCCAGCGACAGGTCGCGGACATTGCCCCCGGCAAAGCCCACCGTCGCCAGCGAGGGGCAGCCCTTCACGGTGCCGTCCGCCTCCAGCGCGATCACCGTCTGGCCCGCCGCGCAGCCGTTCCAGTGCACGCGCTCGTCGCCGAAGCCGCGCCACAGATGCTCATAGGGGCCGTAGTAGCCGATGTTGTTGCCGACGTTCATCAGCAGCCCGCGGCTCACGCCCTCCTTGTAGAGCCTGGCGAGCAGCGGCATCAGCTCCTGCAGCTGATACGGCTGGAGCAGCAGCGCATCGTTGTCGACCGCATTGCCCATGGCGACCGTCAGCTGGATCTGCCAGTGCGTCGCGCCCAGCTCGATGATGGTGTCCATCAGGGCCGGGAGGTCCGGCATGGTCTGCGCGCCGATCTGGGTGTTCACACTGATGGCCAGACCCGCCGCGCGTGCGCGCCTGAGCGTATCCACGGCCCGGTCGAACGAGCCCGGCACGTTGCGCACCTTGTCGTGCAGCGGCGCCAGCCCGTCGAGCGAGACGCCCACGCCGTTGAGCCCGGCCTCGACCGCCTGCTCCAGCCGCTTGGGCGTCAGGTTGCGCCCCCCGGTCTGGACCGCGCAGTACATGTCGTGGGAACGGATCGCCCGGATCAGCTCGGTCCAGTCCTTGCGCAGATACGCTTCGCCGCCGATCAGCGAGACCTCCCGCGTGCCCAGCCGCGCGAGCGATTCGATGACTTCCAGGCACTCCGCGGTATTGAGCTCGTCGGGTCGCCGTCGTCCGGCGCGGGAGCCGCAATGCAGGCATTTGAGGTCACAGGCCAGGGTGATTTCCCAGACCACGTGAACGGGAACGTAGCGCTTGAAATCGTCCGCATGCAGGTAGCGGGCCGGCTGCGGGGTCTGCAGGCTCATATCGCCTCGCTGTCTTGTTCTTTTCTTATGGGGAATTGGGCCGCATGCCCGGCCGGCGGCCAGGGCATGCGGCGGCAGGCCGGTCTCGCGCGAGACTCAGGCGCGGCCTTCGAGCTTGGCGATCTCGGTATGCAGCTTGTCCAGCTCCGCCTTGATCTGCGGCGCGTCGGCCAGCTGCTTCTCGGCCAGGCTGGCCAGCGCCTTCATCTGCCCCAGGTCGCCGGAAGCCTTCGCCTGCTGCAGGCTCACGGCATACATGGGCATGACGGGCTGGTGGGGCGGCTGAACGCGTTGCTCGACGGTCATGACCGCATGCTCGACCGCATGCCAGCGCCCGCCTTCCTCATAGCGATAGCTGGCCTGACCGGTTTGCCAGTTGCTGCTCAGGATGCCGTGGAGGTGGAAGGTCTCGGCGATCATGCTGGTCTGGCCGCTCGGGTTGCCGTCCAGGGTCAGGATGATGGAGGCCTCGGCGCCCTCCTCCACCCGCAGCTGGCTGAACGTCCCCCAGACATCGGCATGGAACACCAGCGGCGGATTGGTCGACTGGGTAATCTTGGCGATGCCCGATACCTTCTTGGCCGGCGTATTGACCAGCAGGGACAGGGTCAGCACCGGCGCGCCGATGGCGGGCGTCGCGACAACGTAGGTGACGGGAAACAGACCGGTTTGGCTCATGAAATCACTCCTGGAAGAAAGGTGAACACTGCTTGCGGGTGGCCGCTGGAATCACTGCCGGCCTTCGAGCTTGCGGATTTCGGCGTGCAGCGCCGCATGGGCGCTGACAATTTCCTGGTGGCTGTCCAACTGCTGCTGCACATACGCGGCGAGCGTCTTCATGTGGGCCAGGTCGCCGGATGCCCTGGCGCGCTGAATCGCCGGGCCGTACAGCGTGCGGCCGATCGTCAGCGCATTCAGCGTCTCGGGAATCACCGGCCCCGGCTCCAGCGGCACGAATTCGTGGTCGACGCGCGCCGGCACGCTTTCCACCTCGTGCCACTGACCGTTGCTCCAATAGCTGTAGCTGGCGATGCCGGCCTGCCAACCGGCGCCCACCACCATGTGCAGCCGGAAGGTCGTCATGGCATTCGAGGTCGGCCCGCCGCTGTTGCCCTGCACCGTCACCAGGATGCGGGTGCCGTGCGGCGGCATCAGGGCCATGTACGTGAATTCGCCCCAGACATCGACATGCAGGTCGAGCGGTGGCGACACCGCCTGGGTAACCGTCGCATTGCCGACCACCTTGCGCCTCGGCGTATCAACCAGCAGGTTGAGCCTGAGCGTCGGTGCGCCGGGCAAGCCGGTGCCGACCACATAGCTCACGGGGAACAGGCCTACCGCGTTATCTGCGGACATACGTCCTCCTTGTTGAGGGATGGATCAGAATGGAATGTGGAATGCTGGCGTGCGGCGCCAGCCGGATCAGCCGCGCTCGGCCTTGGCGATTTCGAGCCTGAGCAGCTCAACGGCGGTGCGCAGATCCCCCTGCTCGTCCAGCACGGCTTCGGCACGCGAGAGCAGCGCCTTCATCGTCCGCAGATCGCCATCGATGATGGCGTCATGGATGGCCACGCCATAAGGCGGAATGACTGCTTGCCGGGATTCCTGGTTCATCGCTTGCCCTCGCTCGTTCGATCGTCGTGGATGACGGACGCCGGCCCATGCAGGACCGATCGCCCTGAGATACGGGGAATACGTGCTTTAAAAGGCGCCTTCAATCGAAGCGCGTAAAATATCCACCTTCCAGCAACGCCCAGCGGCTGGCGGATCATGCATCGCCCGGATGAAGTCTTCAGACAGGATAATCAAGTCATCAGCGCACAGCCGTGAATGGCCGGCCACATTCGAGGATGCCGATGATTTGCAACCCTCGATAACAAATGCGGCACGCCAATCCCAGCGAGAAACGCCGAGACACCCCCTCGCGTCTCCAACATTTTTAGAAAAATTCACACAACAGACATCTGCTCTGCTGCTGTACGCGGCCATCCGATGCCTGACCGGCGCCGTGCTCACGTTTTATAGTTTTCATCGAAACCGGTGTCAAACCATCTTGCACCGATCAATCGACAGCGCCCCAAAGAAAAAGAAAGCGGCGCAGAAAAAATCAAATCGGAGAATAAAGACAAATCTGCAGCGCAACAAAATCCATATTCAACCGATTCGGTTCGACTTATGTGAAAAACGGATCAGAAAAAAATTTCAAATCCGCCGCGCCGTGCGCTGATTCTAGTAATCGCCTCAAAAAAGTCCACGCGAGAAGATGCTGAAATGAATTTAGATCAGAAAATCGCTGCCCTTACTTCTTGCCTCGATCCATCGTATTCATTCCCTGCAAATGATGTAAGCCTCCATCAAAGAGCGGATTCCGTACGGTGTAGGCGCCCCCCCCTCCGCGAAGCATGCCGAGGCCGCTCGCACCCGGTGCGCCGCAAAGAAAAAGCGCGCCGGAGTTTCCCCCGGCGCGCCTGGCGCTTGCCGCTTGGCGTGGTCGCTCAGCCCATCTGCTTGCGGGCGTTGCGGAACATGCGCATCCACGGGCTGCTGCCGTCGCCGGCGGCCGCCCAATCCTTCGGATGCCAGCTCATCTGCACCGCACGGAACACGCGCTCCGGGTGCGGCATCAGCACGGTGAAGCGGCCGTCGTGCGTCGTCACCGAGGCGATGCCCTGCGGCGAGCCGTTCGGGTTCAGCGGGTACGTCTGCGTGACCTCACCGCGGTTGTCGACATAGCGCAGGCCCACGGCCACCTTGCCGATATCGCCCTGCTGGGAGAAGTCCGCATAGCCCTCGCCGTGCGCCACGACGATGGGGATGCGGCTGCCTTCCATGCCCGCGTAGAAGATCGACGGCGAGGCCTCGACCTGCACGGTCACCAGCCGCCCCTCGTATTGCTCCGACTGGTTGCGCGTGAACTTCGGCCATGCGCCGGCGCCGGGGATGATCGGCGCGAGGTTCGCCATCATCTGGCAGCCGTTGCACACGCCCAGCGCGATCGAGTCGGCGCGGTTGAAGAAGGCCGCGAATTGCTCGGCCAGCATGCCGTTGAACAGGATCGTCTTGGCCCAGCCCTCGCCGGCACCCAGCACGTCGCCGTAGCTGAAGCCGCCGCAGGCCACGAAGCCCTTGAAGTCGGCGAGGCGGGTGCGGCCTGCCAGCAGGTCGCTCATGTGCACGTCGTAGGCGTCGAAGCCGGCCTTGTCCATCGCGTAGGCCATTTCCACCTGCGAGTTGACACCCTGCTCGCGCAGGATCGCCATGCGCGGACGCGCACCCGCGGCGATGAACGGCGCAGCCACATCCTCGGCGAGGTCGAACGTGAGGTTCGGCGAGATGCCGGGGTCTTCGGCGTCGAGCAGGCGGTCGTACTCGCTCTGCGTGCACTCGGGGTTGTCGCGCAGGCTGGCGATGCGCCAGGAGACGTCCGTCCAGGCGCGCTGCAGCTCGATGCGCGGGGCGCTGAAGACCTTCTTGGCGTCGCGCCAGATCTCGATCTGACCGCTGGCGTTCGGCGCGCCGATCACGTGGCTGCAGGCCGCCAGGCCGTGCTCGCGCAGCACCGCGAAGACGGCATCGCGCTGGGCCGCCGGCACCTGGATCACGGCACCCAGTTCTTCGGCGAACAGCGCGCGCAGCGTCATGTCGGCGCGGCGGCCGGAGACCTGCTGCGCCCAGTTCTTGGCATCGCCGTAGTCCGACGCGTGCGCGCCGTCGAGCGTGAGCATGTCGACGTTGATCGACACGCCGCAGTGGCCGGCAAAGGCCATCTCGCACACCGTCGCCCACAGGCCGCCGTCGGAGCGGTCGTGGTAGGCCAGCAGCATGCCGGCCGCGTTCAGCTGCTGGATGGCGGCGAAGAAGCGCTTGAGGTCTTCCGCGTCATCCACGTCCGGCACGCTGTTGCCGATCTGCTGCGTGACCTGCGCCAGGATGCTGCCGCCCAGGCGGTGCTTGCCGTGGCCGAGGTCGATGACGATCAGCGTGGTGTCGGCAGCCTCGCCGGCCGACGCCACCGGCTTGAGCTGCGGCGTGAGCGTCTTGCGCACGTCCGTCACCGGCGCGAAGGCCGAGACGATCAGCGAGACCGGCGCCACCACTTCCTTGGCCTCGCCCGCGTCGTTCCACTTGGTGCGCATCGACAGCGAATCCTTGCCGACCGGAATGCTGATGCCCAGTGCCGGGCACAGCTCCATGCCGACCGCCTTGACGGTGTCGTACAGGCGCGCATCCTCGCCGTCCACGCCGCACGCGGCCATCCAGTTGGCCGACAGCTTGAGCTGCGCGAGCGAGGCGATCGGCGCCGCCGCGATGTTGGTGATGGCCTCGCCGATCGCCATGCGGCCCGATGCCGGCGCGTCGATGACGGCCAGCGGCGTGCGCTCGCCCATCGTCATGGCCTCGCCGGCGTAGCCCTTGTAGTCGAGCGTGGTGACGGCCACGTCGGCCACCGGCACCTGCCACGGGCCGACCATCTGGTCGCGCGTGTTCAGCCCGCCCACGGTGCGGTCACCGATGGTGATCAGGAACGACTTGCTGGCGACGGTCGGATGGCGCAGCACATCGCGCGCCACGGTTTCCAGATCCAGGCCCGTCACGTCGACTTCCGGCAGCGCCTGCGCCACGCGGCGCACGTCGCGGTGCATGCGCGGCGGCTTGCCGAGCAGCACGTCCATCGGCATGTTGACCGGGAAGTGCTCAACGGCATCGGCCGGAGCATCACCGTCGACCACCTGCAGTTGCTGTTCCTCGGTGGCGAAGCCGACCACCGAGAACGGCGCGCGCTCGCGCTCGCACATGGCCTGGAAGCGCGGGAAATCGCCCGGGGCGATCGCCAGCGTGTAGCGCTCCTGCGATTCGTTGCACCAGATCTCGGCGGGGCTCAGGCCCGACTCTTCCAGGTGCACCTGGCGCAGGTCGAAGCGCGCGCCGCGGTCGGCGCCATCCACCAGTTCGGGGAACGCGTTGGAGATGCCGCCCGCGCCCACATCGTGGATCGACAGGATCGGATTGTCCTCGCCCAGCGCCCAGCACGCGTTGATGACTTCCTGCGCGCGGCGCTGCATTTCGGGGTTGCCGCGCTGGACGGAGTCGAAGTCCAGATCGGCCGTGTTGGTGCCGGTCGCCATCGAGCTGGCAGCACCGCCGCCCATGCCGATGCGCATGCCCGGGCCGCCCAGTTGCACCAGCAGCGTGCCGGCCGGCAGCCCGTGCTTGTGGGTGTGGCCGGCGTCGATGTTGCCGATGCCGCCGGCGATCATGATCGGCTTGTGGTAACCGCGCACGGTGCCGCCCACGTTCTGCTCGTAGACGCGGAAGTAGCCGCCCAGGTTGGGCCGGCCGAATTCGTTGTTGAACGCGGCGCCACCGATCGGGCCTTCGATCATGATCTGCAGCGGCGAGGCGATGCGATCCGGCTTGCCGACCGGGCCCGGTGCGGTGTCGCCCGGGTTGCGCTGCGCGGCGGGCTGCGCCGTGTCGCGGGCGTTTTCCCACGATTGCACGGCTTCCGGCAGCAGCAGGTTCGACACCGTGAAGCCGGTCAGGCCCGCCTTGGGCTTGGCACCGCGGCCGGTCGCGCCCTCGTCGCGGATCTCGCCGCCCGCACCGGTGGAAGCGCCGGGGAACGGGGAGATGGCGGTCGGGTGATTGTGCGTCTCGACCTTCATCAGCGTGTGCGTGAGCGCTTCGCGGCGGCCGTACTGCGGCACACCGGTCTCACCGTCGGTGCCGGCGTGCGGGAACCAGCGCTCGGCCATGCCGCCTTCCATGACGGCGGCGTTGTCCGAATACGCCACCACCGTGCCCTGTGGGGCCAGTTGGTGCGTGTTGCGGATCATCGCGAACAGCGATTTGTCCTGCGTCTCGCCGTCGATGGTCCAGTCGGCGTTGAAGATCTTGTGGCGGCAGTGTTCGCTGTTGGCCTGCGCGAACATCATCAGTTCGACGTCGGTCGGGTTGCGGCCGAGCTTGCGGTAGGCGTCGACCAGGTAGTCGATCTCGTCGTCGGACAGCGCCAGGCCCATTTCGGTGTTGGCGGCGTCCAGCGCGCCGCGGCCCGCGGCGGCATCGCCGCTGCCCAGGTCGACGAAGCGCAGCGCCTTGGCCGGCAGCACGTCGAACAGGCCGTAGCCGGCTTCGCGCGTGGCGACCACGATCTCGGTCATGCGGTCGTGCAGGTGCGCGGCGACGGCGGCGCGCGTGGCCTCGTCCAGTTGCTTGCGGCCGCCGGTCAGGCCACGCAGGAGGCCCTTCTTGCAGGTGACGGTGAACTCCACGCCGCGCTCGATGCGGTGGATCTGCGGCAGCGCGCAGTGGCGGGCGATTTCGGTCGCCTTGCTGGCCCACGGCGAGATCGTGCCGAAGCGCGGAATCACCACGAAGCGGTCGCCCTCGGTCTCGGCCGACGCGGGCGAGCCGTAGGTCAGCAACGCCTGCACGCGCGCCGCGTCATCGGCCGACAGCGGCGCATCGGCGGCGACGAAGTGCAGGTACTGGGCACTGACGGCATCGATCTCCGGATCGATGCGCTTGAGGGTGGAGAGCAGGCGTTGCTGGCGGAACGCAGACAGCGCGAGAGCGCCGGGAAAGCACGAAAAATGCGCCATGGTGGGCAAGGCAGGCAGTAGCTGGGGAGAGGGGTTTCCCGGCGTGCGCGGGAAAACCGCTATTGTACCTTGCCCAGCCCGCCGCACCGACGCCCCGATCGGCCCAAAATGTGCCGCCGCCGGCCCGAACGGGTGTTTTACAGCGAGGTGGCCGAACGCGCCGCCTGCTCGTACAGCCCCGTCAGCACGCGCATCAGCCGCGCCAGCTCGCCGATCTCGGCGTTTTCCTCGCCGCCCGGCGAGATGTTGCTGGTCAGGCACTGCTCGCGGATCTCCCGATAGCGCGCGCAGGCCGTCTCGCCGGTCGCCGTGGTGGTGTAGGTGACTTCCTTGCCGTTGCGGGTGCCCTCCACCAGCTCCAGCGCCTGCAGCTTCTTGAGCGAATAGGTGACGAGGTGGGTGTCCTCCACGTTCAGCACGAAGCAGATGTCGGCCAGCCGCTTGGCGCGGCCCCGGTGGTTCACGTGATGCACCACCAGCACATCGAGGAAGGTCAGGTCGCGCACGCCGGCCGCCGCCATGCAGCGCACGCACCAGCGGTGATAAGCGTTGTAGGCCGTATTGAGCGCGAACTCGAACTCCGACAGTTCCGGGCTGCGCGCCGAAACCAGGTGGGCCGATGACACGATCGCCCCGCTTTTTCCGCCTTCATTGGCGGCAGCTTCCGGCAAATCGACTTTCGAAGAGGACGACGACTTGGACATGCGTGACTCGCGGGCAGAAAAGGATGGCAACGCCAACTATTGTAAGAGAATCGATCGCCATCTCCGCCCCCCATTATGTCCGCTCACCCTACCTGGCGCGACGTCCTCACGGACGGCATCCTCGCCGAACGCCATGGCGCCGACCTGCTGTTCGGCAGCGCCGCTGTCCGCGCGCTCGAAACCGCCGCCTACCGCGCGCTCGCGCCCTTCACGCTGATGGCCCGCGCCGGCGAGGCCGCCGCCGACTGGCTGCAGGCGCGCGCGCCGCGCGGCCATCTGCTGCTGGTTGCCGGCCCAGGCAACAACGGCGGCGATGCGCTGGTCGCCGCCACCGCGCTGCACGAGGCCGGGCGCACCGTCACGGTCTGGCTTGCCGCCGACCCGGCCCGCCTGCCCGACGACGCCCGCCGCGCCTGGACCGAAGCCCGCGCGGCCCACGTCCCGATCGAAATCCTGCACGCGCCCGCGTCTGTCCCCGCCACCGTCACGGCCATCGTCGACGGGCTGTTCGGGATCGGCCTGGCGCGGCCGCTCGCCGGGCTGCATGCCGCGCTGGTCGAAACCCTCAACGGCAGCGGACTGCCCGCCTACGCGCTCGACATCCCGTCCGGCCTGTCCGGCGACACGGGCCAGCCACCCGCGCCGGATTCGCCGGTGGTGCGTGCGCGCGCCACGCTCACTTTCCTGGTCGCCAAGCCCGGGCTGCTCACCGGCGCGGGCCGCGACGCCACCGGCGATCTCGCCCTGGCCGACCTGCTGGCCGCCCAGCCCGCCTACGACGGCGTGGTGGAGGCCGACGCGCTGGTCAACGCACCGGCGCGCTGGCTCGCTCACCTGCCGCGGCGGCGCCACGGCGGCCATAAGGGGACGTACGGCAGCGTCGCCGTCGTCGGCGGCGCGCACGGGATGGTCGGCGCGCCGCTGCTGTCGGCGCGCGGCGCGCTGCACCTGGGCGCCGGCAAGGTCCACGTGGTCTCGCTGGCCGACGACGCGCCGCGCGTGGATTTCGCGCAGCCCGAACTGATGCTGCACACGTGGGGCACCCTGGACCTGGGTGGCATGCAGGCGCTCGCCGTCGGCCCCGGCATGGGCACCGGCAAGGACGCCTACGAGGCGCTGGACCACCTGCTCGACCGCATGCTGCCCGCGCGCATCGCCGCCGTCTTCGACGCTGACGCGCTCAACCTCTTTGCCCGCGCCCCGGCCCTGCTCACCCGCCTGACGCGGCTTGCCTCCGGCGGCGCGCCCGTCGTGCTGACACCGCATCCGCTCGAAGCCGCGCGCCTGCTCGACACCGACGCCCCCACCGTGCAGCGCGATCGCCTGGCCGCGGCCCAGGCCCTGGTCAACCGCTGCGGCGCGGTGGTCGTGCTCAAGGGCTCGGGCACCGTCGTCGCCGCGCCGGGCGTACCGCCGACCGTCAACCCCACCGGCAACGGCAGCCTGGCCACCGGCGGCACCGGCGACGTGCTGACCGGCATGATCGGCGCCTTGCTGGCGCAGGGCGTGCCGGCGCGCGAAGCGGCGCTGGCGGCCGTCTGGCTGCACGGCCGCGCCGCCGATGACCTCGTCGCCGCCGGCGAAGGCCCCATCGGGCTCCATGCCGGCGAGCTGTGCGCACCGGCGCGCCGCGCCCTCAACGGGCTGCTGAAATCAGACGCCTACCCATAGAGCGCCCGCGCGGTGCGCCGTTATACTGCGCATTCGTTTTCCCACGCCGACCCGCCGTATGCCCACCGCCCTTCCCGCCTGGCAGTCCCTGTCGCAACATGCTCAAGCGATCCGCGCCACCCACATGCGCGATTGGTTTGCCGCACCGGACGCCGAGCAACGGGTGCACGCCTTCACCGTGGAAGCCGCTGGGCTCACGCTCGACTACGCCAAGAACCGCATCACCCCCGAAACGCTCGCGCTGCTGTTCCAGCTCGCAGACGAAGCCGGCGTCCTCGCACTGCGCGATGCCATGCTGCGCGGCGAGCGCATCAACAACACCGAGCACCGTTCCGTCCTGCATGCCGCCCTGCGCGGCCACGCCGAAGACGGCTACCGCGCCGACGGCGCCGCCGTGATGTCCGACGTGCTGCGCGTGCGCGCCCAGATGCGCGATTTCGCCCAGCGCGTGCACAGCGGCACCTGGACCGGCCATGCCGGCCAGCGCATCACCGACGTGGTCAACATCGGCATCGGCGGCTCCGACCTCGGCCCCCGCATGGTGTGCCGCGCGCTGGCGCACCTCGCGGTGCCGCAGGTGCGCGTGCATTTCGTCTCCAACGTCGACGGCACCGACCTGGCCGAGACCCTCGCGGGCCTCAACCCCGACACCACGCTCGCCATCGTCTGCTCCAAGACCTTCACCACGCTGGAGACCATGGCCAACGCGCACAGCATGCGCCGCTGGTTCGTCGAGCACGGCGTGCCCGAGGGCCGGCTCAAGCAGCACTTCGTCGCCGTTTCGACCAACCGCGACGCCGTGGTCGCGTTCGGCATCGATCCGGACAACATGTTCACCTTCTGGGACTGGGTCGGCGGACGCTTCTCGCTGTGGTCGGCCGTCGGCCTGTCGATCGTGCTGGCCATCGGGCCGGAGCAGTTCGAGGCCATGCTCGACGGCGCCCGCGCGATGGACCGGCACTTCGCCTCCGCGGCACCGCGCGAGAACATGCCGCTGATCCTCGGCCTGCTGTCGGTCTGGTATCGCGGCTTCTTCGGCGCCGCCAGCGCCTGCACGGTGCCCTACTGCGCCCCGCTGGAGCTGCTCACCGATTTCATGCAGCAGTTGGAGATGGAGAGTAACGGCAAGTCCGTCCAGCGCAACGGCGCGGCCATCGGCACCGACACCGGCCCCATCGTCTGGGGCACCGCCGGCACCAACGGCCAGCACGCCTATTTCCAGCTGATCCACCAGGGCTCGCAGATCGTGCCGGTGGATTTCATCACCACGCTCGAACCGGTGCGCAGCCTGCCGGGCCACCACACCAAGCTGCTGGCCAACTGCTTTGCCCAGGGCGAAGCGCTGCTGCGCGGCCGCACGGCGGAAGAAGTGCGCGCAGACGGCATCACCGACGCGGCGCTGGTGCCGCACATGGTGTTCGAAGGCAACCGGCCGAGCAACACGATCCTGATGCAGCGGCTGGACGCCGCATCGCTCGGCGCCCTGATCGCCTGCGCCGAGCACCGCACCTTCGTGCAGGGCGCGGTCTGGAACATCAACTCGTTCGACCAATGGGGCGTCGAACTCGGCAAGAAGCTCGCCAAGCCGATCCTCGAAGAACTGGAAGGCGCGCCGGCCTCGGTGGCGCACGACGCCTCGACGGCGGCGCTGATCCGCCGCGCCAAGGCCGCGCGCTAAGGCGCCACAGGCTCAGAGCTCGGTAACGGTCTCATCGCCAACCAGGTGGCCGGCCTCGATGGTCAGGATGCGACTGCATCGCGCCGCGACCGAGCGGTCGTGGGTGACCAGCACCAGCGTCGAGCCGGCACTGCGGTTGAGCGCGAACATCAGCGCGATCACGGCTTCGCCGGTGGCGGTGTCGAGGCTCCCGGTGGGCTCATCGGCGAACAGGATGTCGGGCTCTGTGACAAACGCGCGCGCCAGCGCCACGCGCTGCTGTTCGCCCCCCGACAGCGTCTTCGGATAGTGCGACAGCCGCGCCCCCAGGCCGACGCGCTCCAGCAGCACGGTGGCGCGACGCTGCATGTCGGCGGCGCCCACGTCGCCCTGCAGCTCCAGCGGCAACATCACGTTCTCCAGCGCAGTCAGGTGCGGCAACAGCTGGAACGACTGGAACACGAAGCCGACATGGCTGCCGCGCACCGCCGCGCGACCGTCTTCGTCGAGGCCGAACAGATCGTGGCCAAGCAGCCTGACCGAGCCCGAGGTCGGCAGGTCCAGCCCCGCCAGCAGCCCCAGCAGGGTCGACTTGCCCGAACCCGAGGCACCAACGATGGCCAGCGTCTCCCCGGCTTCCACACGAAACCCGACATCGCTCAAAATAGGCAACTCGCCGGTGGCGTCGCGCACGGTCTTGTGCAGCGAATCGACTTCAATCACCCAGGTAGCGGAAGACGACATGATCGGACGACAAGGTAGTAGAAGGCGCAGCGTAAAGGGACTGGTGGGACTCGCAGCCGCACTCGGCTGCGCGATGATCGGCGTCCTGCCGATGACGCCCGCTGCGGCGGCGCAGGGCACCGCAGCGGCGCCGCGCCGCGTGGTGGTGCTGGGCGACAGCCTGTCAGCGGGATACGGCCTGGCGCAAGGCACCGGCTGGGTCACACTGCTGGGCAATCGCCTGAAAGAACGGAAGCTCGATTATAGCGTCGCCAATGCCAGCATCAGCGGCGACACCACCGCGGGCGGCCGCGCCCGTCTGCCTGCCGTGCTTGCGCGCGAAAAGCCCACCGTGGTGGTACTCGAACTGGGTGCCAACGATGCGCTGCGCGGGCTGTCGCTGTCTGCGAGCGAAGCCAACCTGAAAGCGATGATCGATGCCTCGCAGGCCACCGGCGCCAGGGTGCTGCTGGTCGGCATGCGCATCCCGCCCAATTACGGCCCGGACTACAGCGAGCGCTTCTTCGCCATGTTCGGCAGGCTGGCGCGGCAATACCGGCTGCCGCTCGTGCCCTTCTTCCTGGAAGGCGTGGCCCAGCGGCCCGACTGGTTCCAGGAGGATCGCATCCACCCGGTCGCCGCGGCACAGCCGACGCTGCTCGACAATGTCTGGCCCAAGCTTGAACCTCTGCTCAAGGGCCGGGTCGGAGGATGACCACCCTTTGCCCGCAGGCGTCCGATGCCCGGGCACCCGGGCTCAAACATCAATATGCATTACGGGGAGAAACACAATGAAGCTGCTGGCGAAATCACTGAAAGCGGCACGGGACAACAAGCGGTTCCTGGTCGGCATGTCGCTGCTGCTCGCATTCCGGGCCTGCGTCGCCGACTGGTCGGTCGTGCCGAGCGGCTCGATGAACCCGACGCTGATCGAAGGCGATTTCATCCTGGTGAACCGCCTCGCCTATGGCATCCGGGTGCCGGCCACCACCGTCTGGCTCAAGCGCGGCAATGAACCGCGCCGCGGCGACGTCGTCGTGTTCTCATCGCCCGAGAACGGCACCAAGCTCGTCAAGCGCCTGATCGGGTTGCCGGGCGATGTGGTCGAGATGCGCGGCGAAGCGCTCTACATCAACCACCAGCGCCTGGCCTACACGCCGCTGCCCGATGTCGCGCCCGGCGCCCTGCCGCAGGCAACGGCCGCCCAGCCCCACGACCTGTGGACCGAGGCCCTGCCCGACCACCCGCACCCGGTGATGGTGCTACCCAAGGTGGCCGCGCTGCGCAGCTTCGGCCCCATCGTCGTGCCGGCCGATCAGTACCTGATGCTCGGCGACAACCGCGACAACAGCCGGGATTCCCGCTACTTCGGCCTTGTGCCACGGCAGAACCTGATCGCGCGGGCATCGCACGTGGCGGTATCGTTCGATCCCGATCACTGGTACCTGCCGCGCCTCGCGCGCATCGGCCGGCCGCTCGACTGAGCGCCGATAACAAAAAGCCCCCTCATCGAGGGTAATGCCGTTCAGTTAAGGTCCCGTTTGATGTATCGGACGGAGTAACGAGAAGGGCGAGATTTGACGACCCGGTTGCAAGCGCGGCCGGGTCGTTTTTCGTTGGGCAAGGACTTGAGCCGTTCGCGCAGGCGCTTGAGGCAGTCGGGTAGCTTGGCGTATGCGGGGGTCAAGGCGGCCCACATCATTTCGTGCTGGATCGTGTGCAAGGCGCGCACGAAGCTGATGTCGGCCGGTGCGAGCTTGGCCTCCTGAGCGGCACAGGCGATCTCCCGGCGAATCAGGTTGTAGGCGATCAGCGCGCCCCAGATTTCCTGATACACCCGCTCGACCGTGCGGCTGCGCAAGGTCAACTCCATGCCGAGCATGGACTGTTTCAGTTCCTGATAGCTGGTTTCGATCTGCCAGCGGCGGCTGTAGCAGGCCGCCAGATCGGATGGTTTGAAGCGCCGCCGATCGGTCAACGAGGTCAGCAGCACCCGCTCGCGCCCGCGTGCATCGATGGTGCGCACCGCCCGCGCGTCCCAGTATTCGGGCAGTTGCGGGCACTTCTTGCGCGCTTGCGGCGAGGTGCGCATGCGCACCATCGCATCTTCCGCGCTGCCGGCGATGACTTCCCAGCGCGTGTTGGACTTGGCGGGAATCAGGAAGTGGCGGTTGCGGCCGTTCATCGTCAGGCTGCACAGGATCTCGGCGCTCACAAAGCCGCGATCGAAGACCGTCAGGGAATCGTCCGGAATCTCGGGCAGCAGGTCCTTGGCATACACCATCTCGTTGGTGTCATAGCGGCCGAAGCGGATGTCGGCCACCAGATGCGTCGGGATGGCGGTGAGCGTGACCGCCCGTACCTGCGGATAGCTGGCCACCTTGCCGCTGGCATAGCCTTGCGCGCCGAAGTGCTCGCGGTTGGCGGGGCTGTCGGCGGTGCGCAGCGTAGTGCCGTCGATCGCCCACAGGCTCAAGCCCTTGATCGCATGACGGGCTCCATCCTGCAGCGTCCATGCTTGCGCCGTCCGCTTGAACAGCCACGCCAGCGGTGCCTGGCCAATCCGCTCGCGCGCTTGGGTGATTGCGCTCTTGCTGACAAAGGCGGCGCTCTCGTTGGGCAGGGCCAGATCAAGGCTGTCTACCACTTCGCTGATCGACCAGTGACGGTACATCGCCAGGGCAATCACCAGCCAGACTACTTGCTCGGCGGGCAAGCGCCGGCGCCGGATGCTTGCCGTGCCTGTCGCTGTCACCGCGCGCTCGATCCACTCGTAGGGCAGATGCTCTGCCAGCCGGCTCAGATCGGCCGGCTGTTGTGCTTCGAGCAGATAGGTGAGGTGGCTGGCAAGCATCGCAGCCGAAACGTTAACAGCCCAACTCGCCGTTTACAACCACTTCGCCTCCTCCAATGAAAAATGCCGTTCAGGCTTAACTGAACGGCATTACCCTCATCGAGGGGGCTTTTTTCTTGTACCTGCCGAACCGCTCAGGAACCGTCGTCCGACGAAGCCGCAGGCTTGGCGGCGTCGACCACCGAGCCGTTGATCTTCACCTTCGAGCGCGCCTTCAGCGCTTCATAGTAGGCGTTGAAATCCGCCTGTCCGGCTGCCTGCGTCAGTTGCTGTGCATCGGCCGCTCGCCGCGCCGGGTCCACATTGGCCGGCGGCAGCACCTTGTTGATGCGATACAGCGCATAGCCCTGCGCCCCCAGATCCACGCCGATGGTGACCGGCAGCTTGGCCGCATCCGCGCGCAGGATCGCAACCAGCGCGGCCGGCGGCGTGCCCTGCGCCTGCTGGCGCGAGAGCGTCTGCGCCGTGCCAAAGCCCTCGGCGCTGTTGCTCTGCTTGAGCGCGGCAAGCTTCTCTTCGCCCGCCTTCTTGGCCAGCGCCGCCGACTGCTCGGCCAGCACCTTGGCCTTCACCTGCTCGCGCACATCGGCCAGCTTCTTGACCGTGGCCGGCCGATACTCCACCGCACGCGCCGCCACCAGCGTGGTCGGCCCGACCTGCACGGCCTGCGTATTGCGATGGTTCTTGGTCACGTCGTCGGCGAACAGCGCCTTGAGCACCTTCTCGTTGTTGACCGGGCTGTTGCCCAGGGCCGGATTCGGCACGCGCGTGACATGGTCGGCCGTCTGGATCTGCAGCTTGAGCTTGTCGGCGACCGGCTTCAGGCTGTCGGACTGGTCCTCCACCCCGTTGGAGAAGGCATCGGCCAGCTCGGTGTACTTCTTGTTGGCCAACTGCGTGCGCACCTCGCGCTCCAGCTCCGGCTTGACGGCGTCCAGCGACTGCACGCCACCGCCCTTCACGTCTTCCAGCTTGATGATGTGGAAGCCGAAATCGCTCTCCACCACATCGCTGATATCGCCCGGCTGCTTGAGCGCAAACAGCGCATTCTCGAACGGCGGCACGGTCGCGCCCTTGGCGAGGAAGCCCAGCTCACCGCCCTGCGCGGCCGAGCCCGGATCCCCCGAATACTTCTTGGCGAGCTCTGCGAAACTGCCCGGGCTCTTGCGCACTTCGGCCAGCACCTCTTCCGCGCGCTTCTTGGCTGCGTCCTTGTCGGCGGGCTTGGCGTTGTCCGGCAGCTTGATCAGGATGTGCGCGGCGCGGCGTTGCTCTTCGGTCTTGAAGCGCGCGGCGTTCTGGTCGTAGTACTCCTTGAGCTGCTCGGGCGTGACGGGAATCTGCTTCATCATCTCCTCGCCCGAAAACACCACGTACTCGGCCTTGACCTGCTCAAGCACCGCGAATTCCTGCTGGTGCGCGTCGTAGTAAGCCTGGATGGCCTTGTCGTCGACCGTCACCTTGGCCGCGTAATCGGCCGGCTTGAACAGCAGCGCCTGCACTTCACGCTGCTGGTCGCGCGCCTCGATCAGGCGATCCACCAGCGACTTGGGCACGAAGGCACTCGAAACGATCGACTGCGGAATCTGCTGCAGCACGAGCTCCGAGCGCAGGCGCGCATCGAACTGCTCCGGCGTCATGCCCTGGGCGGCCAGCAGCTTGATGTAGGCATCGGTATCGAACTTCCCATCCGGCTTGCGCAGCTGCGCGACCGCCGGGATCTGCTCGATGGTCTCGCGGACCTTGCTGTCCGCCACCGACAGATTGGCCCGCGACGCCTCATTGACCATCACGCGCTGCTGGATGATGCCGTCCAGCACGTCGCGGCGCATCTGCGGGCCCTCGAACTGGCGCGGATCGTACTGCGCGCCCAGCATCTGGCGCAGACGCTCGGTCTGCTCGCGGACGCGCGTATCGAGCTCGCTGGTGGTGATGACGGTATCACCCACCTTGGCAGCGTCGTGCGAGCCATCCATGAAACGCGAGTAGCCCTGCACACCAAAGAACACGAACGACGGAAACACCAGAATCAGCAGCACCAGAAACATCAAGCGCCGATGCGTACGTACGAAATCAAGCATGCTGGACCGGAGACGAGGAGAAGATGGAAAATCCGGCGATTCTATCAGGTGCGGCGGGCTTGCCGGAGAATCTCGCCGCGATGCGCCGGCACGGCGACACCATTCAGCGCGGCAGAAAAGACAAAGGCCCGAACGCATCGGGCCTTTGAGGAATGTTGGCGGAGCGGACGGGACTCGAACCCGCGACCCCCGGCGTGACAGGCCGGTATTCTAACCGACTGAACTACCGCTCCAGTTTTTGGTTCAGACCGCACGGCACCTGATCGGCAATGCAAACGTGGTGGGTGCTGAGAGGCTCGAACTCCCGACCTACGCCTTGTAAGGGCGCCGCTCTACCAACTGAGCTAAGCACCCGTTCGCACTGCCGGCGCAAGCCGGACTGTCCGGCGCCTGCGGTAGTCAGTCGCAAGCACCAAAGCCTGCTAGTTTAGTGCATCTTTGAGCGCTTTGCCAGGTTTGAATTTCGCAACCTTGGCGCCCTCGATTTTGATGGTCGCACCGGTGCGCGGATTGCGCCCGGCACGCGCCGAACGCTGGCCAACCAGGAACGTTCCGAACCCCACCAAGGTCACCGACCCGCCGTCGCACAGCGCATCCTTGATCCCGCCGATCAGCGCATCGATGGCGCGCCCGGCTGCCGCTTTCGACATGTCGGTCTGCGCTGCCACATGGTCGATGAGGTCTGTCTTGTTCATTGCCGCCTCCCCGTTCGCCGTCGGTCGATTCCATTAAAGTGGCCGCCAATCGACGTGTCAAGGCGCGGAAACCGCCGCAGCCGGCGGCGGGCACATGGATTGCGCGCGCCCAAAGAAAAGGGCCCGAACAAGTCGGGCCCTCCTCGGGCTAGCCCGGAAAGCGCATCACCTCATCAGTGGTGCACCATCTCGTGCGCGTCGCCGCCTTCGGTCTTGCCGGCTTCCGGCGCCGGCTTCGGCTCCTCTTCCGGCAGCGGCTCGGGCTTGCGCACCAACGCGAGCTCCAGCACCTTGTCGATCCAGCGGACCGGCATGATCTCGATGCTGTTCTTCACGTTGTCCGGAATGTCCGCCAGGTCCTTGACGTTCTCTTCCGGAATCAGCACCAGCTTGATGCCGCCACGGTGCGCGGCTAGCAGCTTCTCCTTCAGGCCGCCGATCGGCAGCACCTCGCCGCGCAGCGTGATCTCGCCGGTCATGGCCACATCGGCACGCACCGGGATGCCGGTCAGCACCGACACCAGCGCGGTCGTCATGGCAATGCCCGCGGACGGGCCATCCTTGGGCGTCGCGCCTTCGGGCACGTGGATGTGGATGTCGCGCTTCTCGAACATCTCATCCTTGATGCCCAGGCGAGCCGATCGCGAACGCACCACCGAGCGCGCCGCCTCGACCGACTCCTTCATCACGTCGCCCAGCGAACCCGTGCGGGTGATGTTGCCCTTGCCCGGCATGAGCGCGGCTTCGATGGTCAGCAGGTCGCCGCCCACTTCCGTCCAGGCGAGGCCGGTCACCTGGCCCACCTGGTCTTCCTTGCCGGCCAAACCGAAGTCGAAGCGACGCACGCCCAGGAACTTGTCCAGGTTGTCCGAATCGACCTTCACCGACGCGCCGGCTTCCTTCTTCAGCAGCAGTTGCTTGACCACCTTGCGGCAGATCTTCGAGACCTCGCGCTCCAGCGACCGCACGCCGGCTTCACGGGTGTAGTAGCGGATGATGTCGCGCAGCGCGCCTTCCGCCACCTCGATCTCGCCACCCTTCAGACCGTTGTTCTTGGTCTGCTTGGGCAGCAGGTAGCGCTGGGCGATGTTGACCTTTTCGTCCTCGGTGTAGCCCGACAGCCGGATCACTTCCATCCGGTCGAGCAGCGGCGCCGGGATGTTCAGCGAGTTCGACGTCGCCACGAACATCACGTCCGACAGGTCGAAGTCCACCTCGATGTAGTGGTCCTGGAACGTGTGGTTCTGCTCCGGGTCCAGCACTTCGAGCAGCGCCGACGACGGATCGCCGCGGAAATCCGCACCCATCTTGTCGATCTCGTCGAGCAGGAACAGCGGGTTACGCACGCCGACCTTGGTCAGGCTCTGCAGGATCTTGCCCGGCATCGACCCGATGTAGGTCCGGCGGTGACCGCGGATTTCAGCCTCGTCACGCACGCCGCCCAGCGCCATGCGCACGAACTTGCGGTTCGTCGCACGCGCCACCGACTGCCCGAGCGAGGTCTTGCCGACACCCGGCGGCCCCACGAGGCACAGGATCGGCGCCTTCAGCTTGTCGACGCGCTGCTGCACTGCGAGATATTCAAGGATGCGCTCCTTGACCTTCTCCAGACCATAGTGATCTTGATCCAGCACCTGCTCGGCGTTCGACAGGTCGTTGTTGACCTTGCTCTTCTTGCGCCACGGCAGACCGACAAGCGTGTCGATATAGTTGCGCACGACCGTTGCCTCGGCCGACATCGGCGACATCAGCTTGAGCTTCTTGAATTCCGAGTCGGCCTTCTTCTTGGCCTCCTTGGGCATGCGCGCGGCCTTGATCTTCTTGTCCAGCTCTTCGAGATCAGCGCCCTCTTCGCCTTCGCCCAGTTCCTTCTGGATGGCCTTGACCTGCTCGTTCAGGTAGTACTCGCGCTGGCTCTTCTCCATCTGGCGCTTGACGCGGCCGCGGATGCGCTTTTCCACCTGCAGGATGTCGATCTCGCCTTCCAGTTGCGACAGCAGGCTCTCCAGACGTTCGGTCACATTGAACATCTCGAGGATCTTCTGCTTCTGCTCAAGCTTGATCGGCAGATGCGCGGCGATGGTGTCGGCCAGACGACCCGGCTCGTCGATGCCCGACAGCGAGGTCAGGATCTCCGGCGGAATCTTCTTGTTCAGCTTCACGTACTGGTCGAACTGCGACACGATGGCGCGACGCAGCGCCTCGGTCTCGGCCGACTCGGTCGGCTCCGGGCCGATGGGCATCGCTTCGCAATGGAAGTGCGACTCGTCGTCGGTCACGGACAGGATGTTGGCACGCTGCGTGCCTTCGACCAGCACCTTCACGGTGCCGTCCGGCAGTTTCAGCATCTGCAGGATGTTGGCGATACAACCGACCTCGTAGAGATCCTTGTCGGTCGGCTCATCCTTGGCGGCCGTCTTCTGGGCAACCAGCATGATGCTCTTGCCCGCTTCCATCGCGGCTTCCAGGGCCTTGATGGATTTGGGGCGCCCCACGAACAGCGGAATCACCATGTGCGGGAACACCACCACGTCGCGCAGCGGCAACAGCGGCAGGCGAATCTGCTCAGCGGGTAGGAGTTGGGTTCCGGACATTATTTTCCCCAGAAAGTCATGTAAGGGCTAAATTGGGTGCCGCGACAGTTTTACAAGACCGCCGCCGCAAGTCGCGTGCCGGCCCGGTTTCCCGAAGCAAAAAAAGCCGCTCGCGTGCGAACGGCTTCCTGCATGGGATGCATACGGCGCATCCCGGCCAGTCATTCGCGTCAGTTGGAACCTGCAACCTTGGGTTGCTCTTCGTACATCAGCAAGGGCTTGCCGTCGCCGGCGATCGTGCTCTCGTCGATCACCACCTTCTGCACACCCTTGTGGTTGGGAAGGTCGTACATCACATCCATCAGCGCGTGCTCGACGATGGAGCGCAATCCGCGCGCCCCCGTCTTGCGCTTGATCGCCTTGCGGGCAATCGCCGTCAGCGCGCTCGGACGGATTTCCAGCTCCACCCCTTCCATGGCCAGCAGTTTTTGATACTGCTTGACGATTGCATTCTTCGGCTCGACCAGGATCTCCATCAGCGCGGCCTCGTCCAGCTTGGCCAGCGTCGCCACCACGGGCAGGCGGCCGATCAGTTCGGGAATCAGGCCGAACTTGATCAGGTCTTCCGGCTCTACCTGCGGCAGCACTTCGTTGACGTCCCGCTCTTCCTTGCTCTTGACCTCGGCGCCGAAGCCGATGCCGGACTTGTCCGAGCGCTGCGTGATGATCTTCTCGAGACCATCGAACGCACCGCCGCAGATAAACAGGATATTGGTAGTGTCGACCTGGAGGAAATCCTGGTTCGGGTGCTTGCGCCCGCCCTGCGGCGGCACCGAGGCCATCGTCCCTTCAATCAGCTTCAGCAGGGCCTGCTGCACGCCTTCCCCGGAAACGTCGCGGGTGATGGACGGGTTGTCGGACTTGCGCGAAATCTTGTCGATCTCATCGATGTAGACAATGCCACGCTGTGCCTTGTCGACCTCGTAATTGCAGTTCTGCAGCAGCTTCTGGATGATGTTCTCGACGTCCTCGCCCACGTAGCCGGCTTCGGTCAGCGTGGTGGCGTCGGCGATGACGAACGGCACGTTCAGCAAGCGAGCCAGCGTCTGCGCCAGCAGCGTCTTGCCCGAGCCGGTCGGCCCGATGAGCAGGATGTTGCTCTTGGACAGCTCGACATCATCCTTCTTGCCGAGATGCTTCAAGCGCTTGTAATGGTTATAGACCGCAACCGCCAGGATCTTCTTGGCCTGCTCCTGGCCGATCACGTATTGATCCAGGCTCTGGCGAATCTCGTGCGGGGTCGGCAGGTCGGATTTGACCGCCAGCCCGCCCTCCTTCTCGGAGATCGCGGCCTCGTCCCGGATGATTTCATTGCACAGGTCGATACATTCATCGCAGATGAAGACCGAGGGGCCGGCAATCAGTTTCTTGACTTCATGCTGGCTCTTGCCGCAGAACGAGCAGTACAGCAGCTTTTCGCCAGTCGAGCCTTTCTTGTCCGCCATAACGATAACCAGTAGTTCCTGACCGCATCATACGCCAAATTGCCTGGCGACGATCCGCAGGTGTTGCACATAGCAAAAACGAGGCGCGAGGCCTCGTCTTTGACAGCTTGAGACGTCCGGCACGCTGCGACCGGTGTGCCGTCCGGCGCACCGGCCACAGGGTGTTCAGGCACCCCGCCGAGCCAGCACCTTGTCGATCAGGCCGTACTCCTTGGCCTGATCGCCGCTCATGAAATTGTCGCGGTCCGTATCGCGGGCGATCTTGTCCACGGGCTGGCCGGTGACTTCGGACAGGATCGTGTTCAGACGTTCGCGCAGGTACAGGATTTCACGCGCCTGGATCTCGATATCCGAGGCCTGGCCGCGCGCACCGCCCAGCGGCTGGTGAATCATGATCCGCGAGTTCGGCAGCGCATAGCGCTTGCCCTTTGCGCCGGCGGCCAGCAGGAACGCGCCCATGCTGGCGGCCATGCCCATGCACAACGTGGACACGTCGGGCTTGACGAACTGCATCGTGTCGTACATCGCCAGGCCCGCCGACACCGAACCGCCCGGCGAGTTGATGTACAGCGAGATGTCCTTGTCCGGATTCTCGCTCTCCAGGAACAGCAACTGCGCCACCACGAGATTGGCAGTCTGGTCGTTGACCTCGCCCACCATGAAAATCACGCGCTCCTTGAGCAGACGCGAGTAGATGTCGTAGGCGCGTTCGCCGCGGCCCGACTGCTCGACCACCATCGGCACCAGTCCGAGGCCCTGCGTTTCGAGCGCGGAAGCCTGGGTGCGGGCGAGTTGGTCGATCAGTTCATTGCGGATCATGCGGTTCTCCGGTGCGTGGATCGGTCGAATCAGCCTTGCGCGCCCTGGGTGGCGGTCAGCTCTTCGAACGACATGGCTTTGTCAGCGACCTTGGCCTTGTCGCACACAAAATTTACCACGTTGTTTTCGAGCACGTAGGCCTCCATTTCGGCCAGGCGCTGCTGGTCGCCGTAGTACCAGCGGATGACTTCCTTCGGATCTTCGTAGCTCTTGGCGAACTCTTCGATCTCGGCCTTGATCTGCTCCGGCTTGGCTTCCAGGGCGTTGACCTTGACCACCTCGGCCAGCACCAGGCCCAGCTTCACGCGACGCTCGGCTTGCTGCGCGAACATCTCGGCCGGGATCGGCATGTTCTTCACGTTGGGCATGCCGCGCGCTTCCAGATCGCGGCGAGCCATCTCGACCAGGCGCTCCTGATCCTGCTCGATCAGCGACTTCGGCACGTCCAGCTCGGCCACCTTCAGCAGCGCGTCCATGACCTGGTCCTTGAGCAGCGCGTGGGTGCGGCGCTTGACTTCGCGCTCCAGGTTTTCACGGATGTCGGCGCGCATCTTGTCGAGGCTGCCGTCAGCGATGCCCAGCGATTGCGCAAAGGCCTCGTTGATCTCCGGCAGGTGTGCCCACTCGACCTGCTTGAGCGTGACGGTGAACTCGGCGGTCTTGCCGGCGACGTCCTTGCCGTGATAGTCGGCCGGGAACGCCAGCGGGAACACCTTGGATTCGCCCTGCTTCAGGCCCAGCGTCGCCTGCTCGAACTCCGGCAGCATGCGGCCCTCGCCCAGCACGAAACCGAAGCCCTCGGCCTTGCCGCCCGCGAACTCGACGCCATCGATGGTGCCGACGAAATCGACCGTCACGCGGTCACCGTTCTGGGCGACGGCTTCGCCGCCGTCACCGTGGTCGCCGGCTTCGCCGCGCGGATGGTAGTGCACACGCTGCTTGCGCAGGATGTCGATGGTCTTGTCGATCTCGGCGTCGGTGATCTCGGTCTTGGTGCGGGTCAGTTCCGCGCCGGCCAGGTCACCGATCTTGACTTCCGGGTACACCTCGAAGGTGGCGTCAAAGGCGAACTGGTCATCGGCCACGCCTTCGCTCTTGAGCTCGAAGCGCGGCTGGCCCGCGACCTTCACGCCCTGCTCGTTGGTGATGTCGAAGAACTGGCGGGCAGCCTTGTCGAAGCGCACTTCCATTTCGACTTGCTGACCGTACTGCTTCTCGACCATCTTCATCGGCACCTTGCCCGGGCGGAAGCCGGACATCTTGACGGTCTTGGACAGACGCGCAAGGCGGCTTTGCTTTTCTTGTTCCACTTCGGCCTTCGGGACGGCCAGGGTCACCTTGCGATCGAGTTTGCCGAGGTTTTCAATGACAGTCGACATGGTCGTAATTCCAAATCCAGAAGAAGGTTGCGTCGAACGGCGCAGCGCCAGCAGCAGCCGTGGTTCGGTTCTTGGTCTTGCCGCGCTGCGCGAACGCCACGCGGAAGCCGCATTGGCGGCACAACCGGCGCGTTCAGGCTGGCAAACGCAAAACGCATATTATGGCATGGAACGCTCGCCAGCCCTGACTTTTTGGGGGTGGCAGCCCGGCAAACCGCTTCGGCCGCACTTCGTCAATCGATGGCTGTGGGCAATCATGCCGCGTGCTTGCCGTGGCGCAACGCCCGCATCAGGAAACGACCGGGGTCCAATGCGGCTGCCAGTTCGGATTCGAGCGGAAGCGGGCCGCCGTCGATCTGCGCCGCGAGCAGCTCCGCGCCCAGCACCGACCACGTGAGGCCGCGTGAGCCATAGGCCAGCGCGGCATAGAGCCCAGGCACGCGCGGCAGCGCGGCATGCGGTCCGCGCAAGCGGAAGCCGGGCGCCATGATCGCTGCCTCGTCCGCCACGGCGCCAATCAGCGGCAACCGGCTGGCGGAGACGCAGCGCACGCCCACGTAGCCATGGAGCCGCGCCGGGTCCACACGGGCCAGGGCGGAGGCATGCGCGGGCTGCAGCCCGGCCAGCCGGCGCAGGTTGGCGGCATGGTCGGCGGTACGCGCATCGGGATCGGCCTCGCCCGGCTGGAAAGAGGAACCGACGCGCACCGTCGGGGCTCCGCGCTCCCGGGGCAACAGATAGCCGTCGCCGCAGACGACGGCGCGAGGCCATGGCACGCCGTCTTCGAGCGCGGCAACCGGCACATCCGTCAGTTGGCCGCGCACCGGCTTGAGCGCGGCGGATGCCAGCGGCGCCAGCCGGACCGCATCCAGACTGTTGGCGAGCACGACGACCGGTGCGCGCGCAATCACGTTGCCCTGCGCGTCGCAGGCCTGCCACCCGGCGTCATGCCGCAGCAGGGATTCAACCCGGGTGCGCCACCGCAGTTCGACGGCCTCACCTGCCGCGGCGAGGGCTGCGCGGCAGATGTCGGGCGGCGCCACCCAGCCGGCCTGTGCGAACCACCAGCCCCCCTGCGGCACGCCCGCGCCGACACGATCGGCCGCGCGGGCGGCGTCCAGCCACGCGATGAAATCGGCCGGGAAACCGAGCGCCTGGACGATGCGCTGCTGCTCGGCGGCATCGTCGGCGTGCTCGGCCAACTGCAGCACGCCGGTCGGGTGGAAACCGGTGGCAAAGCCGGCGCGGTCGAGCGCCTCCCAATGGCGACGCGCCAGCAGGTTGCCCGCGCGGGACAGGCGCGAGAGCACGCTGTCATCGATCGACACGTGCGGATGCATGGCCGCCGCCCGGTGCGCCGAGGTGCCGCCTGCCGGCGCCTCGTGCTCGTCGATCAGGGTGATGCGCCAGCCGCGCGCGGCCAGCCGCTCCGCCACCGAGCAGCCCGCCAGCCCGGCGCCCAGCACGATGGCGTGGCGCTCCGGCCAGACCGGTGCCTCCGCCGGCCCGCGCCGGGTCCGCCAGTGCGTCGGGAATGCGGCGACGGTCATGTCGCGCTTGCGGCCGAAGCCGGGCGCCTTGCGCACCTCGAAACCCGCCTCGCGCAAGCCGTGGCGCACGGCGCCGGCCGCCGTATAGGTTGCCAGCGTCGCACCGCCGCGCGCGATGCGGGCGAGCTGCTTGAACACGCCCGGCTGCCACAGATCAGGGTTCTTAGCGGGTGAGAAGCCGTCCAGGTAGAAGGCATCGGCGGCGCAGGACAGCTGCGGCAGCAGCGTTTCCGCGTCCCCCAGCATCAGGGTGAGCGTCACACGCCCCGCATCGAAGACGAGGCGGTGCACGCCCGGCACCGGCACCGGCCACGCCTGACGCAACGCCTCGGCGAGCGAGGCCAGCGCGCCCTCCTGCGGGTGCACGAGGGCCAGCCCGGCGCGATCGAACGGGTGCTTTTCGACCGAAACGAAATCGAGACGCCCGCAGCGCTGCGGATCGTCGCGCCAGGCCGCCCAGGTGGCCAGGAAGTTCAGGCCCTGCCCGAAGCCGGTCTCCACGATGGTGAAGCTGCGCTTGCCCTGCCACCCGCCGGGCAGGCCGTTGCCGCCCAGGAACACGTGATGCGCCTGCGCCAGGCCGCCTTCGGTGCTGTGGTAGACGTCGTCGTACCGGGCGGAGAACAGCGTGCCGTCCGGGGTCAGTTGAGGTGTGGCGAGAATGAGGCCGCGAGGCATGGGCAATCCGTCCGGGAAGCGCCGGATTGTATCGCCCTCCCCCGAGGCCTCGGCTTGATCCGCCGCAACGGCTAGTCGGCATCGCCACGGGTGTGGCGACGCCATACCAGCAAGGCCAGCCCGAGCGCGGCAATCGACAATCCGATCGCCGCGCCGACCAGCCGCTCGGTGCGGTGAGCCCGCGCGGACTGCTCGCGCAAGGCGATCGCGTCACGCACGGCAGCCCAGAACTGCTCGCGATGCTCGTTCTCGTCGAAGATCGTCATGGCGCGCGCCCCGCTCGTACCGTTGTGTCGACGGCTTCATCGTAGGGAATGCGTGCGCCCGGCGCCTATCCGCGCTATGGCGTAAGGCGGCCGCCTTTGGGCGGCTGACCGGACACGATGCCGGGTGTGGGTGGTGCGAGGGAGGGGACTCGAACCCCTACACCATTGCTGGCGTCAGGACCTAAACCTGGTGCGTCTACCAATTTCGCCACCCTCGCTGGATGGACTGCGGCGCCCGCAAAGGGGCGCCGGCAAGGAAGCCCGCGATTGTAGCGCAGTCGATCGCGGGTTGCCAGCCCTGGGCGGGCGCCCCGCCGGGGGGTCAGGCGGTCGGCGCGGCCGCCTCGGCTTCCGGGCGCTTGACGCGGAACCATGCGGCATACAGCGCCGGCAGGAACAGCAGCGTCAGCACCGTGGCGACGATCAGGCCACCCATGATGGCCGCCGCCATCGGCCCCCAGAACACGCTGCGCGACAGCGGGATCATCGCCAGCACCGCCGCGGCCGCCGTCAGGATGATGGGACGGAAGCGCCGCACCGCCGCCTCGACGATGGCGGTCCAGGTGGGCACGCCGGTCGCCACATCCTGCTCGATCTGGTCGACCAGGATCACCGAGTTGCGGATGATCATGCCGATCAGCGCGGTGATGCCCAGCTGCGCCACGAAGCCCATCGGCGCACGCAGCAGCAGCAGCGTCGCGGCCGCGCCGATCAGCCCCAGCGGGCCGGTCAGGAACACCATCACCGAACGCGAGAAGCTGTGCAGCTGGAGCATCAGCAGCGTGAAGATGATGAAGATGCACAGCGGCATCTGCGCGACGATGGAGGCGCCCGCATTGGCGCTCTCCTCCTCCGCCCCGGCGATCTTGATCTGGTAGTCCGGCGGCAGGTCGGCGCGGATCTTGTCGAGCAGCGGGTTGATCTGCGCCGTCACGGTCGGCCCCTGCACGCCGTCCACCACGTCGGACTGCACGGTGATGCCGTAGTCGCGGTTCTCGCGCCAGATCACGCCCGGTTCCCACGCAAAGCCCACGCGCGCAACCTGCGTGAGCGGCACCACCCGGCCGCTGGCGGTCGGCACCTGCACGTTCTGCAGGGCGTCGAGCGTGTTGCGCTCGCGCTCCTGCGGGCGCATCACGATGTCGAGCAGCTTGTCGCCGTCGCGGTACTGGGCGATGGGCGCGCCGGACATCACGGTCTGCGTCACCTGGGCGATCGAACCGGTGGTCACGCCGAGCGCGCGCGCCTTGTCCTGATCGATATCCAGGCGCAGCAGCTTGACGTTCTCGTTCCAGTTATCGTTCACGCCCACGGTGTTGGGATTGGCCTGCATGATGGCCTTGACCTGGTCGGCGATCTTGCGCACGCCGCCGATGTCCGGCCCCATCACCCGGAACTGCACCGGATACGGCACCGGCGGCCCGTTCGGCAGCAGCTTGACGCGGCCGCGCAGCTGCGGGAACTGCGACTTCAGCAGGCCGATGATCTCCTGCCGCACGTCCTCGCGCGTCTCCAGCGAAGTCGGCATCACGATGGCCTGCGCCACGTTGGTCTGCGGCAGGATCTGGTCCAGCGGCAGGTAGAAGCGCGGCGCACCGGAGCCGATGAAGAACGCCACGCTCTCCACGCTTTTCTGCTGGCGGATCAGCGCCTCGAAGCGCTTGGCCTCGGCCTCGGTCTGGCCGAAGCTGGCGCCTTCCGGCAGCCACAGCTCCACCATCAGCTCGGGCCGGCTGGAGTCGGGGAAGAACTGCTTCTCGACATACTTGAAGCCGAACACGCCCAGCACGAAGGCCGCCAGCGTGATGACGATCACCGTCTTGCGGTATTCCACGCACCAGTTCACCCAGCCGCGGAAGCGGTTGTAGAACGGCGTGTCGAACAGCTCGTGATGGCCGCCGTCGCCCACGTGCGATTTCGTATGCAGCAGCAGGTAGCCCAGATACGGCACGAACACCACCGCCGCGACCCACGACAACACCAGCGCCAGCGCCGTCACCGCGAAGATGCCGAAGGTGTACTCGCCCACCGTCGAGCGCGCCAGGCCCACCGGCAGGAAGCCCGTGGCGGTGATCAGCGTGCCGGTCAGCATCGGCATGGCAGTGGAGGTGTAGGCGAAGGTGGCGGCCTCCATCTTGGAGAAGCCCTCCTCCAGCTTGCGCACCATCATCTCGACCGCGATGATCGCGTCGTCCACCAGCAGGCCCAGCGCGATGATCAGCGCGCCCAGCGAGATCTTGTGCAGCCCGATGTCGAAGATGTTCATGAACAGGAACGTCACCGCCAGCACCAGCGGGATCGTCAGGCCCACCACCAGCCCCGGCCACACATCGATGCGCAGGCGCGGTTTGGTGTGCAGGCCCAGCGACAGGAAGCTCACCGCCAGCACGATCACCACCGCCTCGATCAGCACGTGGACGAACTCGCCCACGGAGTGCTGCACCGACTGCGGCTGATCCTGCACCTGCTGCATCTCGATGCCGACCGGCAGCTTCGCGCGGATGCGCTCCACCGTGGCGCGCAGGTCCTTGCCGAGCTGGATGATGTCGCCGCCCTTGGCCATCGAGATGCCCAGCCCGATCACCTCCTTGCCGTTGAAGCGCATCTTGGCGCGCGGCGGATCGATGTAGCCGTGCCGGACGGTGGCGATGTCGCCCAGGCGAATATTGCTGGTGCCGCCGGGGCCGCGCAGGGTCAGGTTCTCCAGGTCGCGGATGTCCGAGAACTGGCCGGACAGGCGGATCTGCACGTTGTCCGTCGGCGTGACCAGCACGCCGCTGGGGCCGATGTTGTTCTGCTGCGCGATCTGGTTGGCGATGCTGTTGATGTCCAGCCCCATCTGCGCGAACTTGGCCTGCTGGAACTCGATGTAGATCTTCTCGTCCTGGTCGCCGAGCAGGGTGACCTTGGCGACGTTGGGCACGCGCAGCAGTTGCTGGCGGATCGCATCGGCGTAGTCGTTGAGCTGGCGGTAGGTGAAGCCGTCGGCGGACAGCGCATAGATGGAGCCATACACATCGCCGAAATCATCGTTGAAGTACGGTCCACGCACGCCGGTCGGCAGCGAAGACGCGATATCGCCCACCTTCTTGCGCACCGTGTACCAGAGCTGCTGCGTATCCTTGGTCGGCGAGGTGTCGGCCAGCTGGAAGGTGACGAGCGTCTCGCCGGGCTTGGAATAGCTGCGGATCTTCCAGGCGTATGGCACTTCCTGCAGCGCCTTTTCGATCTTGTCGGTCACCTGGCGCGACATCTGCTCGGCGGTCGCGCCAGGCCAGAACGCCTGCACCACCATCGCGCGGAAGGTGAAGGGCGGGTCTTCGTCCTGACCGAGTTGGGTATAGGCGAAGATGCCGCCGAGCAGCAGCGCCACCAGCAGGAAGCGGGTCAGCGGCTGATGCTCGAGCGCCCAGCGTGACAGGTTGAAACGGGAGTGTTCCATGCGCGCAATGAGGCGAAATTGGGCAGAGGGCCGGAAGCGGCGAAACGTGGCTCGGAAGCTTGGCGCTCAGCGCCGCGGCGTGATGGCCGACTGGGCCGACGGCTGGTCCGCCGCCGCCATCGGCATCACGTGCTGGCCGGCCTTGAGCAGATGCACGCCCGCCGTAACGATGGTCTGGCCGGACGACAGGCCGCCGGTCACCAGCAGCACGTTGTCGCGCGGCGCGCCCACCGTCACCGGCACCGGCTTGACCGTCTGCGACGCCGCGTCATAGAGCCACACCACGTTTTTGCCCTGCTCCTGCAGCAAGGCCGTGATCGGTACGCGCACGCCCATGCCGCCGCTGTCCGCGCCGCCGCCCGGACGCACGAAGGTGGCCACCGCCGTCATGCCCAGCTTGAGATCGGGCGGCGGATTCGGCACGGTGATCTTCACGGTGTATGTCCGCGTGACGGGGTCGGCCGCCGGCGCGATCTCGCGCACCTTGCCGGGCAGGCTGCGCGACGGGTCGGCCCACAGCTTGACGCGCACGTCGGGCGACTTGCGCAGCGCATCGACCTGGTCTTCGGGAATGCCGACCACCACCTCTTTCTCGGCCGTCTGCGCCACGCGCACCACCGGCTGGCCGGCGGAGACCACCTGGCCGACCTCGGCATCCACGCTCGTCACCACGCCATCGGCGTCGGCTTCCAGCGTGGCATAGGCCGCCTGGTTGGACTGGTTGCGGTAGCCCGCGACCGCCTGGTCGTAGCGCGCCTGGGCTGCATCGTAATTGGCCTGGTGGCGCTGCTGCTCGGCCGCGCTGATGAAGCCCTTGGCGAACAGTTCGGAAAAACGCTTGAGGTCGGACGCCGCCAGATCGCGGTCGGTCTTGGCCGCCTGCAACTGCGCCTGGGCGGATTGCTGCGCCAGCGCCAGGTCGGTCGGGTCCAGCCGCGCCAGCACCTGGCCTTTCCTGACCGTGGCGCCAACGTCCACCAGCCGCGCGATGATCTTGCCCGGCACTCGGAAACCCAGCCGCGACTCGACGCGCGGGCGCACATCGCCGGAGAATTCGACGGTACCGGCGGCCTGCTCGCTGACCACGGTCATGGTCCGGACCGGCCGCACCTCGGGTGCCTTGGGTTGCTCTTTGCCGCACCCCGCCAACAGCAGCGCGCCCCCCAGGAGAAGCGCCCCGGAAACAGCAGGAAAAGCGCGCCTGCGCGGCAGAAACGGCGCGGAAAAAGAACCGGTGGAGTCGGAATGCGGGTACGGCAGGCGCAACACGGGCATGACACGCTCTCAGTAAATAACTGACCGGTCAGTAATGTAACCACCGGCTCGCGAAGGGTCAACGAGGAAGATGCCATCGACCGGTTCGCCCACTGACTTTAGGCGGTGGCCCTGCTGCCCCGAGGCCCCATGTAGAATGGCCGCCCTGTCCGTCCCGCCCTGCATTCCGTTTTCCGTGACTCCCGACGACTACTGCGCCGACAAGGCCGCCCCCGCCGGCAGCGATCTGTATTACAGCGTGCTGTTCCTGGCGCCCGAACGCCGCCGCGCGACCGTCGCCCTCGAAGCGGTGCGCCGCGAGCTGGAAGACGCGGTGCGCGATGCCAGCGATCCGGCGGTGGTGCAATCCAAGCTGCAATGGTGGCGGCAGGAACTGGCGCGGCTGTTTGACGGGCGGCCCGAGCATCCGGCCACCAAGGCACTGCAGCCGCACCTGGCCGCCTACGACATCGGCGCCGTGCACCTGGGCGAGCTGTTCGCCGGCGTCGAAGCCGATGCCATGCAGAATCGCTACCTGGACTGGCCCAACCTGCGCCGCCACGGCGACCAGGTCGCCGGCGTGGCGGGCCGGCTGGCCGCGCGCATCGCCGGCCATGCGCAGGGGCGCACGCTGGAATTCGCACGCCTGCTGGCACTGGCCGAGCAACTGGTGCATTTCATCCGCAACCTGGGCGACGACGTGCGCAACAACCGCGTCTACATCCCCGTGGACGAACTGCAGCGCTTCAATGTCCCGGCGGCCGACCTGTTCAACCGCCGCTACTCGGACGGATTCAAGGCGCTGATGGGATTCCAGGCCGAGCGCGCCCGCGCCACGCACCGGGAAGCGCTGGCCGCGCTCCCCGCGGAAGACCGCCGCGCCCAGCGGCCGGCGCTGATCCGCGGCGTGCTGGCGATGCGGCTCCTGGACGAACTCGAGGCCGACGGCTTCCAGGTGCTGACCCAGCGCACCGACCTGACGCCGCTGCGCAAGCTGTGGCTGGCCTGGAAGACCCAGCTCCGCGCCTGATCAGGCCTTGATCAGATCCAGCGGTGCGAAGCGGCCGGCCAGCACCGACCGCGAATCCATGCCCCACCAGCGCTCCAGCACGGTCGCGTAGAGCGAGCGGAAATCGACCGACGGCTCCAGGTTGCCGCTGCCGTCCAGCCGCTCGAGCACCGGCCCCTGCCCGGCCAGCCCGCCCCTGGCCCGCCCGCCCGCCACGAAATGCGCGGAGGCGGTGCCGTGGTCGGTGCCGTTGTTCAGGTTCTCGCGCGGGCGGCGGCCGAATTCGGAGTAGGTGACGATCAGCGTATCGTCCCAGCGCCCGAGCTCCGTCAGCGCGCTCTTGAGCGTCGCGATGCCATCGCCGAGCTGCCGCAGCAGGTTGTTCTGCGCCACCAGCTGGTTGGTGTGGGTATCGAAACTGCCCAGCGACAGGCACACCGCCGCCACATCCGAGCCGCCGCGCCCGGGGGCCGCCACCACCTGCATGGCGGCCTTGATGGCGTTGCCGAAGGCGGTCTCCGAAAAGCGCGTCTTGAAGTCGAACTTGCCGCCCTTGGGACGCAGGCCATCGGCAGCCTTGACGATGTCCGCCTCGACCTTCAGCACGTGCGCGAGCGTTGCATTGCCCGTGGCGTTCGACGGCATCGCCAGCCTGGCTTCGTTGAGGAAGGCATCCGGGCTGGCCAGCGCCACGGCGCGGGCGCCGCCGTCCAGCGGGCCGAGATCCGCGCTGCCGATGATGACGCCATCCGCGCCGAACGAGGCGGGCACCGGCCGGGCTGCGAACGCCCGCGTCAGCCACCCTTCGTGCAGATACTGGTCGGCGCGCGAGGCGGTGTCCCAGATCTCGATGGAGCGGAAATGCGACAGATTGGGCTGCGGATACGACACCCCCTGCACCACCGAGAGCTCGCCCGCCTGCCACAGCGGCATCAGCGGCTGCAGGGACGGATGCAGGCCATAGCGATCGTCGAGCTGCAGCACCTGCTCGCGCTTGATGGCGATGCGCGGGCGCAGCGCGTAGTACTGCGCGCTGGTATACGGGACCACGGTGTTGAGCCCGTCATTGCCGCCCTTGAGCTCGATCAGGATCAGCAGGTTGCCGTACCCATTGCGCTTGC
The DNA here is from genome assembly GCF_018243235.1 of Ralstonia nicotianae. NCBI lineage: Bacteria > Pseudomonadati > Pseudomonadota > Betaproteobacteria > Burkholderiales > Burkholderiaceae > Ralstonia > Ralstonia nicotianae. The sequence goes on along the minus strand of NZ_CP046674.1, from coordinate 1,748,199 downwards.
CCCGCCCTTGCGCAAAGACAACGCCCGGCAGCGCGCCACCCATGCCGAGCATCGCACCCGCTTTCAGAAAATCGCGACGTTCCATGATGTCCTCCGACGCTTGCGGTGAGGGTCACTTGAGTTGATAGGCCGGATCCATCAACAGTGTGCGCAGATAAGCGGCACCGGCCAGCTTGACGGGAATCGGCACCGTGGGGTCGACCGGCAGCACGGCATGCTGGATGGACAGGCGCGGCCCCAGCTGGGGCGGATCGTTGGCCTCGGCGCCGAACTGGGCCAGCCACCTGGCCGCATTGAACGACACCATGGTCTGCGACTGCGCCAGCTTGAAGCGGCCTTCCGGGCCCATGCCCTTCAATGCCGCGCCCAGGCCCGGCACGGGGCCGCCCTGCTTCAGGTCCTCGCGCATGGCCGCCATCATCACGCCGGGCTTCTGCGCCTGCGCCGGCGGCGCCTTCATCTCGGTGGAGCGGAACAGCTGGTCGAGGAACTGCTTGCGGCCCAGCAGCGTGTTGGAGTTGATCCACGCATCGCCGCCCGGCCAGCCCTTCACGTTGGGCGGGGCGAACAGGTTCTGCCCCAGCTGCGCGGACTTGATCGCGAACGGCGCCGGGTCCGAATACTGCACGTTGAACTGCTTGAGCGTACCGACGATCATCTCCACCGGCGACTTCACCAGCGTCGCGCGCGTCTGCGGCGCCCAGAACGCCTGCGTCATGAAGAGCTCGCGCAGCGCCACCTTGATGTCGTAGCCGCTGGAGCGGAAGGCCTCGGCGACGTGCGCGACCTGCGCCGCGTCCGGATCGGGCGAGACGAACTCGCGCCACAGCTTGGTCACGATGAACACGGCGGTTTCCGGCCGCGCCAGCAGGACATCGAGCATCTGGTCGCCGTCGTAGTCGCCGCTGCGGCCGAACACCGTCTTGGTGCCGGTATCATGCAACTGCGGCAGCCAGACATAGGCGTAGTCGTGCTCGCGGTCCACGCTCCAGCCGGTGTAGGCGCGCGCGGCTTCCTTGATGTCTTGTTCGGTGTAGTGGCCCTCGCCCAGTGTGAAGAGCTCCATCACTTCGCGGGCGAAGTTCTCGTTAGGCTTGCCCTTGCGGCTCGAGGCGGCGTCCAGGTAGACCAGCATCGCCGGGTCCTTGCTGACGGCATGCAGCATCGTCCCGAAGTTGCCGACCGCGTTCTGCCGCAGCAGCACGTTCTGCCGATACATCAGCTGCGCGAACACCACCTTCTGCGAGCTGGATACGAAATGGTTGTGCCAGAACAGCGTCATCCGCTCGGTCAGCGGGGACGGCGTCCGGATCATCTCGCTGATCCACCAGCCGCGCATTTCGAGTTCCCGCGCGAGATTCTTCTGCCGGGCCACCTTGCGGGCCTCGTCATTGGCCTGCTTGTCGTCCGTGACGATCGGCTCGTTGATCCATGCCGGCAACGGCTGGGTGGCGACGGTGCCGGTCTGGGCCAGCACGCGGTCGACGGCCTCGCGGCGGGTCAGGCCGGCGTAGGCGTCGAGCTCGCTCTCCGTGGGCGAGAAACCGGTGCGGGTCAGGAAGAAGCGCGCGTCGTCACGGTCCAGGCGCTGCGCCTCGACGGCCTGCGCCGTGGCGCGGCTGGCCCGGTGCTCGTGCCGCGCTGGAACCTGCGCCTGCGCCGGCAGGTGGGCCAGAACGCCGGCCACCGCCAGCGCCATCGGAATCGTCGTCCAGCCAGAAATTCGCATATCCGTCCCCTACTTCGACCCCGGACGCATCGGCCGGATGCCGTGACGATGCACGGCGGCCAAGCGCCCGACTAACCGCCACGGTGATAGATATCGCGCGTGACGTCGTAGATGTTCTGACGCAGTTGCTTGCGTTCCTCGGGAGACAGCTTGCGTTGCGGGGGTGGCCGGTTATCGGTGTTCTCGGCGCGCCGGCGTTCCATCGCGGCGGCTCGGCGGCTGCGTTCCTCGCCGCCGTTGCCGCGCGCGGCGCCCGGCCCGCCTCCCCGGTTCGGCCCGGCGGCTTGCATCGCATGCCCGCCGCCAAAACCACCGAATCCGCCGAAGAAGCCGCCGCGCTCGCTCCGGGCGTGCGCCGGCGTCCCGGCCAGGCACAGGGCGAACGCACAACCCAGCAGCGTCAGCTGCCGGTGGAACATCATCGACCGATCCGAAAAAGGGAATTGAGAAGCCACGTCCATGTTGCTGGAAACCGATGCGCCATGCATCATTGCGCGACAATCGATATCAGGCAACCGCATCGCACGCCAGTCCCCTTCGCGAGGGTCGACAAGGATGACATCCGCGCGAGGAACTGCCAAGGCAGTGTAGTCCGCCGTCCTGCCGACTGTTCGCGGGACCGGGTAAATAATGTAACCGTCTGTTTCAATTGGGGTGATGGACCGCTTCAGGCCCGTGTTTTTGTCGTTACCATTAGCGCCATGGAAAATTCCGGTCACAAGATTCTCGTCGTCGACGACGATCCCCGCCTGCGCGACCTGCTGCGCCGCTACCTTGGGGAACAGGGCTTCACCGTGCTGGTGGCGGAAAACGCCACGGCCATGAACAAACTCTGGCTGCGCGAGCGCTTCGACCTGCTGGTGCTCGACCTGATGATGCCGGGCGAAGACGGCCTGTCGATCTGCCGACGCCTGCGGGGCGCCAACGACCAGACACCGATCATCATGCTCACCGCCAAGGGCGAGGACGTGGACCGCATCGTCGGCCTGGAGATGGGCGCCGACGACTACCTGCCCAAGCCGTTCAACCCGCGCGAGCTGATCGCCCGCATCCATGCCGTGCTGCGCCGCCGCGGTCCGGCCGAGATTCCCGGCGCCCCGTCGGAGACGCCCGAGACCTTCGCCTTCGGCGACTTCGTGCTGAACCTGGCCACCCGCACGCTCAAGAAGAACGACGAGGAAATCACCCTCACCACGGGCGAATTCTCCGTGCTCAAGGTGTTCGCGCGCCACCCGCGCCAGCCGCTGTCGCGCGAGAAGCTGATGGAGATGGCGCGCGGCCGCGAGTACGAGGTCTTCGACCGCAGCCTGGACGTGCAGATCTCGCGCCTGCGCAAGCTGATCGAGCCGGACGCGAGCAACCCGCGCTTCATCCAGACGGTCTGGGGCCTGGGCTACGTGTTCATCCCGGACGGCGCCAAGTAACGCGCGGCACGCCTCCAACCCTTCTTCCGCCCACGACTTGCGCATTCCGCGTCCGGCCGCGCTGCGGCGCCTGCTGATCAGCGTATTCGGTTCGCTGTTCTGGCGAACCTTCATGCTGATCGCGTTGCTGATCGCGATCTCGCTCGGGGCATGGTTCCAGAGCTTCCGCATTTTCGAGCGCGAGCCGCGCGCGCAGCAGATCGCCATGCAGATCGTCAGCGTGGTCAAGCTGACGCGGGCGGCGCTGCTCTACTCCGATCCGGCGCGGCGGCGCTTCCTGCTGCTCGACCTGGTGCAGAACGAGGGCATCAAGGTCTATCCGCGCGAAAAGGAAGACGAATACCGCACGCCGCAGGCCAATCCCTACCTCACGCAGCTGGTCCAGCGGGAGATCCGCAACCGCCTGGGCCAGGACACCGTGATCGCCACCGCGGTCAACGACATCCCCGGCGTGTGGGTCAGCTTCCAGATCGAGGGCGACGACTACTGGGTCGCCATCAGCCCGGACCGCTTCGAGCACGTGCCGGGGCTGCAATGGCTGTGGTGGTCGATCGCGGCGCTGGTGCTGTCGGTGCTGGGCGCGGCCTTCATCACCTCGCGCGTCAACCAGCCGCTCAAGCGGCTGGCCGATACCGCGCGCGCCATCAGCGCGGGCGATGATCCGAAGTCGCTGCCCGAGGGCGGCGGCACGGAAGTGGCCCAAGCGAATCACAGCTTCAACCAGATGGTGCGGGACCTCAAGCAGCTGGAGGCCGACCGCGCCGTGATGCTCGCCGGCATCTCGCACGATCTGCGCACGCCGCTCACGCGCCTGCGCCTGGAAACCGAGATGAGCCCGGTCGACGACCAGACCCGCGAGCTGATGGTGGCCGACATCGAACAGATGGACGCCATCATCGGCCAGTTCCTGGACTATGCGCGCCCCTCCGGCGAGATGCTGGAAGCCGTCGACCTGACCGAACTGGTGCGCGATACCGCACCGGTCTATTCCGCCCACGACGACATCGACCTCACGCTCAAGCTGGCGCCCGAGGCCATCGCCCGCTGCAACCGGATGGAAACCCAGCGCATCCTCGACAACCTGATCGAGAACGCGCGCCGCTACGGCAAGACGCACGACACCGGCCGCGCAGAGATCACGGTCAGCACCGCGCTGCGGGGCAACGAGGTGGTGCTGTGCGTGGCCGACCGCGGCGCCGGCGTGCCGGCCGACCAGCTGGCGCTGTTGACGCGGCCGTTCTACCGGCTGGAATCCGCGCGCAGCGAGGCCAAGGGCGCGGGCCTCGGCATGTCGATCGTGAGCCGGATCCTGCAGCGCAGCGGCGGCCGCCTCACGCTGGAGAACCGCACACCGCCCGAGACCGGGCTGGTCGTCAGCGCCTGCTACGCACGCGGCTGAGCCGCCCCGCCTGCGTCGTCCATGCGGCCGGGCACGACGGATGCTCGGCCGATTGCAGCACATTCACCCATCGTTGCCGGCCGCGCCGCGTCCGCCCGCCGCTTGCCTGCCTGGCCGGCGCGCTTCTTGTTTGCAGGACGCCGTCCGCTGCACCCCCTCAGGAGAAAGCCCATGAAGACCATTGGTGACAAGCTCGAGCCGTTCAAGGTGATCGGTGTCAAGCCGGGGTTCAACCGCCATGAGGAAAACGGCCAGTCGGCGTTCGAAGACATCACTGAGGCATCGTTCCCGGGCAAGTGGAAGGTCATCTATTTCTACCCGAAGGACTTTACCTTCGTGTGCCCGACCGAGATCGTCGCCTTCGCCAGGCTGAATCAGGACTTCGAAGACCGCGACACCGTCGTGCTGGGCGGCTCGACCGACAACGAATTCGTCAAGCTGGCCTGGCGCCGCGAGCACAAGGACCTCGACCGGCTGAAGCAGTGGTCGTTCGCCGACACCACCGGCGCGCTGATCGACCAGCTGGGCGTGCGCGAGCACGAAGCCGGCGTCGCGCTGCGGGCCACGTTCATCGTCGATCCGGACAACGTGATCCAGCACGTCTCGGTGAACAACCTGAACGTGGGCCGCAACCCGGATGAAGTCCTGCGCATCCTCGACGCCCTGCAGACCGACGAGCTGTGCCCGTGCAACCGCGCCGTCGGCGGCGCCACGCTCTGAGCGCGGGCACCTGCCACCCCGCGCAGCCACCTTCGGCCGCCGCTCATGGGAGAACCGGATGGACTTCCTTCAAGCGATCAAGGCGCGCATTCCCGACTACGCCAAGGACATCCGCCTGAACCTGGACGGCACCCTCGCGCGCTCGTCGCTGCAAGGCAGTGACGCCATGGGCGTGGCGCTGGCGGCGGCCTTCGCGGCCCGGAGCAAGGTGATCGCCGATGCCATCCGCGATGCCGGCGTGCTGTCGCCGGAGGAAGTCAACGGCGCTCTGACCGCGGCCGCGCTGATGGGCATGAACAACGTCTGGTACCCCTACGTCGAGATGGCGGACGACGCCGACCTCGCGCAGCAGCCGGCCGAACTGCGCATGAACGCCTACGCCGGCAGCGGCGGCGTCGACAAGCGCCGCTTCGAGATGTATGCGCTGGCCGCGTCCATCGTCGGCAAGTGCCATTTCTGCATCCAGTCGCACTACGCGCAGCTGAAGCGCCACCAGGACATGACGACGCAGCAGTTGCGCGATGTCGGCCGGATCGCGGCGGTGATCCACGCGGCGGCACTGGTGATCGCGGCGGAATCGGCGTAAGCGTCGCGGCCCGCCCGAAAGACAACGGCCTCGCCGGAGCGATCCCGGCGGGGCCGTTTTCCGTCGGACAACGCTCGGCTCAGTCCTGCTCGGCGGCTTCGGCGCGGTAGATCAGCACGGCAGCCTGGGCAACGATACCGTCTTCCCGCCCCTCGAACCCCAGCTTCTCGTTGGTCTTGGCCTTGACGTTGCAGCGCCCGGGCGCGATGCCCAGGTCGGCCGCGAGGTTGGCCACCATGCCGGGCACGTGCGGCGCCAGCTTGGGCTTCTGCGCGATGACGGTGGCGTCGACGTTGCCCACGTCGTAGCCCGCCTCGCGCACGCGGCGCACCGCCTCGCGCAGCAGCACGCGGCTGTCGGCGCCGGCGAACGCCGGGTCGGTGTCGGGAAAATGCCGGCCGATGTCGCCCAGGCCGGCCGCGCCGAACAGCGCGTCGGTGATGGCGTGCAGCAGCGCATCGGCGTCGGAATGGCCGAGCAGGCCGCGCGTGTGCGGAATCTCCACGCCGCCCAGGATCAGCTTGCGGCCCTCCACCAGCGCGTGCACGTCGTAGCCCTGGCCGATGCGGATGTCCATCCAGTTCATGCTTGCGAATCCTCCTGGGTCGGTGCGGCGCCCGCGAGGATGGCCTCGGCGAGCGCGAAATCGTCGGGATAAGTCACCTTGAAGTTGCGCAGCGCGCCGGCCACCAGCAAGAGCCGGTGACCGGCGGCCTCGATGGCGCTGGCCTCATCGGTGACGATGCGCTGTGCGGTCAGGGCCTCCGACAGGGCGCGCTGCAGCAGGCCGAGCGGAAACATCTGCGGCGTCTGCGCCTGCCACAGGCCGCCGCGCGGCACGGTCTCGGCGATGTGCTGCCCGGCATCGGCGCGCTTGAGCGTATCGGCTACCGGCAGCGCCAGGATGCCGCCGACCGCCTGCCCGCCGTCGGCCTCGACGGCGCCGACCAGCCGCGCGATCAGGGCAGGCGTGAGGCCCGGGCGGGCGGCATCGTGCACGAGCACCCAGTCGTCTTCGTGCGCGCCGAGGCCACGCAGCGCCGCCAGGCCGTTGGTGACCGAGGCATGGCGCGAATCGCCGCCGCAATCGACCTCCACCAGCCGGGCCGCGTCGAAGCCCAGGCCGGGAAAGCGCGCCGCCAGCGCCGGCGCGCCCGGCGAAGTCACCACCACCACCCGGTCGATCGCCGCGCTGGCCAGGAAGGCCTGCACGGTATGCCACAGCATCGGGCGGCCGGCGATGGGCTGGTACTGCTTGGGCAGATCGCCGCCGGCACGCGTGCCGGTGCCGGCGGACGGGATCAGCGCAAACCGGCGTCGGCCGGGACGGGAGGAAACGGACATGCGGCAAGCGGAAAAATGGCGTGAGCGCAGCCTTTTGGTCGGGAAATTTCCCGTCGGCCAGCGCGCGACTGGCGCGGATTTTATAATAGCGGCCAGTACCACGACACCCCGCCTGCCCGCGCAGGCGGGGTGTCGTGCTTTGCCTTGCCGACCGATTCCCCAACGTTTCTCATGTCCGATCTCTCGCTTTCCGCCCTGCCGATCGTCAAGCCCGGCCAGCGCTTCGTCTTCAGCGGCCTGCAGGGCTCGGCCGATGCGCTGCTGCTGGCGCGCTACCTGGCGCAGCACCGCGACGCCGTGCCGATGCTGGCGGTGGTCTGCGCCAACGCCGTCGATGCCCAGCGGCTGGCCGACGAGCTGCGCTGGTTCGCCCCGCAGGCGCGCGTGAAGCTGCTTCCGGACTGGGAAACGCTGCCGTACGACAACTTCTCGCCGCACCAGGACCTGATCTCCGAGCGCCTGGCGACGCTGCACGACCTGCAGGGCGGCGCGTGCGACCTCCTCCTGGTGCCGGCCTCCACGGCGCTGCAGCGGATCGCGCCGCCGTCGTTCCTGGCGGCCTATACGTTCTTCTTCAAGAAGGGCGAGCGGCTGGATGAGGCCGCGCTCAAGGCGCAGTTCACGCTGGCCGGCTACGAGCACGTCAGCGCCGTGATGCGGCCCGGCGAATACAGCGTGCGCGGCGGCCTGATCGACCTGTTCCCGATGGGCTCGCCGATGCCCTACCGGCTCGACCTGTTCGGCGACGAGATCGACACCATCCGCGCCTTCGACCCCGACACGCAGCGCAGCCTGTACCCGGTGAACGAAGTGCGCCTGCTGCCGGGCCGCGAATTCCCGATGGACGAGGCCGCGCGCACCGCCTTCCGCGGCCGCTGGCGCGAAGTGTTCGAGGGCGACCCGACGCGCGCGCCCATCTACAAGGACATCGGCAACGGCGTGCCCTCGGCCGGCATCGAGTACTACCTGCCGCTGTTCTTCGAAACCACCGCCACGCTGTTCGACTACCTGCCGGCCAGCGCGCACCTGGCCCTGGTCGGCGACATCGAAAGCGCGGTGCGGCGCTTCTGGGCCGACACCACGCAGCGCTACGGCTTCATGCGCCACGACCGCGACCGCCCGCTGCTGGCGCCGTCCGCGCTGTACCTGGACGAAGAGGCCTTCTTCATCGCCGCCAAGCCGCATGCCCGGCTGGTGCTGCGCACCGAGCCGGGCGAGGCGCCGCTGTCGCTGCCGCTGCCCAGCGTGGCCGTCAACCGCCGCGCGGAAGACCCGCTCGTCAACCTCGAATCGTTCCTGACGCGCGGCAACTGCCGCGTGATGATCTGCGCCGAATCGGCCGGCCGGCGCGAGACGCTGGCGCAGATGCTGGCCGCCAGCGGCCTGCACCCCGAAGGCGTGGCCGACTGCGCCGACCTGATGGGCGGCGACGCCCGCTTCGTGCTCGGCGTGGCGCCGCTGTACCAGGGCTTCATCCTGGGCGACGAGCGCATCGCCTTCATCACCGAGACCGAGCTGTACGCCCAGGCCGTGCGCCGCGGCGGGCGCCGCAAGCAGGAGCAGGCCACCGCCGTCGACGCCATGGTGCGCGACCTGGCCGAGCTGAAGATCGGCGATCCGGTGGTGCACAGCGAGCACGGCATCGGCCGCTACCAAGGCCTGGTCTCGATCGACATGGGCAACGGCGAGGAAGAGTTCCTGCACCTCGACTACGACAAGGGCAGCAAGCTCTACGTGCCGGTGCACCAGTTGCACGTGATCTCGCGCTACTCGGGCGCCGATCCCGATACCGCGCCGCTGCACCAGCTCGGCTCCGGCCAGTGGGACAAGGCCAAGCGTAAAGCCGCGCAACAGATCCGCGACACCGCCGCCGAGCTGCTGAACCTGTATGCCCGCCGCGCCCTGCGCCAGGGCTTCGCCTTCCCGCTCGCGCCCAACGACTACGAGGCCTTCGCCGAGAGCTTCGGCTTCGACGAGACGCCCGACCAGGCCGCCGCCATCACCGCCGTGATCGCCGACATGACCTCGGGCAAGCCGATGGACCGGCTGGTGTGCGGCGACGTCGGCTTCGGCAAGACCGAGGTCGCGCTGCGCGCTGCCTTCGTGGCCGTGATGGGCGGCAAGCAGGTCGCCATGCTGGCGCCGACCACGCTGCTGGCCGAGCAGCACTACCAGACGCTCGCCGACCGCTTCGCCGACTGGCCGGTGCGCATCGCCGAGATCTCGCGCTTCAAGAACAAGAAAGAGATCGACGCCGCCATCGAGGCCATCAACGCCGGCACCATCGACATCGTGATCGGCACGCACAAGCTGCTCTCGCCCGACGTGAAGTTCAACCGGCTGGGGCTGGTCATCATCGACGAGGAGCACCGCTTCGGCGTGCGCCAGAAGGAGGCCCTCAAGACGCTGCGCGCCGAGGTCGACGTGCTCACGCTGACCGCCACGCCGATCCCGCGCACGCTGGGCATGGCGCTGGAGGGCCTGCGCGACTTCTCCGTGATCGCCACGGCGCCGCAGAAGCGGCTGGCCATCAAGACCTTCGTGCGGCGCGAGGAAGACGGCGTGCTGCGCGAGGCCATCCTGCGCGAGCTCAAGCGCGGCGGCCAGGTCTACTTCCTGCACAACGAGGTCGAGACCATCGAGAACAAGCGTGCCAGGCTGGAAGAACTCGTGCCCGAGGCGCGCGTGGCGGTCGCCCACGGCCAGATGCACGAGCGCGAGCTGGAGCGCGTGATGCGCGATTTCGTTGCCCAGCGCGCCAACATCCTGCTGTGCACGACCATCATCGAGACCGGCATCGACGTGCCGACCGCCAACACCATCCTGATCCACCGCGCCGACAAGTTCGGCCTGGCGCAGCTGCACCAGTTGCGCGGGCGCGTCGGGCGCTCGCACCACCAGGCCTATGCCTACCTGCTGGTGCACGATGCGGACGGCCTGACCAAGCAGGCGCAGCGCCGGCTGGAAGCCATCCAGCAGATGGAGGAGCTCGGCTCCGGCTTCTACCTGGCGATGCACGACCTGGAGATCCGCGGCGCGGGCGAGGTGCTGGGCGACAAGCAGTCGGGCGAGATCTCCGAGATCGGGTTCCAGCTCTATACCGACATGCTCAACCAGGCGGTGAAGTCGCTCAAGGCCGGCAAGGAGCCCGACCTGATGGCGCCGCTGGCGGCTACCACCGAGATCAACCTCGGCACCCCCGCCCTGCTGCCCAGCGACTATTGCGGCGACGTGCAGGAACGCCTGTCGCTGTACAAGCGCCTGGCCAACTGCGAATCGGGCGAGACCATCGACAACATCCAGGAAGAGCTGATCGACCGCTTCGGCAAGCTGCCGCCGCAAGCGCAGTCGCTGATCGAGACGCATCGGCTTCGCATCGCCGCGGTGCCGCTGGGCATCCGCAAGATCGACACCGGCGCCGATGCCGTCACGCTGCAGTTCGTGCCGAACCCGCCGGTCGATGCCATCAAGATCATCAACCTGGTGCAGAAGAACCGCCAGATCAAGCTGGCCGGCCAGGACCGCCTGCGCATCGAGAACATCCCCGCCGAGACCGCCGCGCTGGCGCAGGCCATCCGCCAGACCATGCGGCAGCTGACCTGACCGGACCGCCCGCCCGCCCGCCCTCACCCGCAGGACACCACCATGAGCACCACCGCCACCGCACTTTCCACGCTCGACTGGACGCGCAAGCTGGTCAGCTTCGACACCACCAGCCGCGGCTCCAACCTGGCGCTGATCGAAACCGTGCGCGACCACCTGCACGGCCTGGGCCTGCAGACGCATCTGTCGTACAGCGACGGGCGCGACAAGGCCAACCTGTTCGCCACGGTCCCGGCGGCGGACGGCGGCGTGCAGGGCGGTATCGTGCTGTCGGGCCACACCGATGTGGTGCCGGTCGACGGGCAGCGCTGGAGCAGCGATCCGTTCGCGCCCGAAGTGCGCGACGGCAGGCTGTACGGGCGCGGCACGTGCGACATGAAGGGCTTCATCGCCGCGTCGCTGGCGCTGGTGCCGTCGGTGCTGCGGGCGCGCCTGCGCGAGCCGATCCACTTGGCGCTGTCATACGACGAAGAAGTCGGCTGCATGGGCGCGCCGCGCATGATCGAAGACCTGATCGCGCGCGGCATCCGCCCCGCCGGCTGCATCGTCGGTGAGCCGACCGGCATGCGCCCGATCGTCGCCCACAAGGGCATCAACGCCTACCGCTGCCGCGTGCACGGCCGCGCCGCGCATTCGTCGCTGACACCGCGGGGCGTCAACGCCATCGAATACGCCGCCCGCATCATCTGCTTCGTGCGCGACCTGGCCGACGAATTCCGGGCCCGGGGGCCGTTCGACGCGGCGTTCGATGTGCCGTTCACCACCGCCTCCACCGGGCTCATCGACGGCGGCATCGCGCTCAATACCATTCCCGCGCTGTGCGAATTCGTCTTCGAGTTCCGCAACCTGCCGGGCATCGATGCGCCGGCGATCCGCGCGCGCGTGGAGCACTACGTGCGCGAGACCATCGAGCCGGCCATGCGGCGCGAGCATCCGGAGGCCCGCATCGAACTGGACGAGATCGCCGCCGCCCCGTCGCTGGACGCCTCCGAACAGGCCGCCATCACGCAGCTCGTGCGCGCGCTGACCGCGGACAGCGACCTGCGCAAGGTCGCCTACGCCACCGAGGCGGGCCTGTTCCAGCGCGCCGGCATCCCGGCTGTTCTATGCGGCCCGGGCCACATCGAGCAGGCGCACAAGGCCGACGAATACGTCGAACTGGCCCAGCTCGACGCCTGCGACCGCTTCCTGGCCAACGTGGCGCGCAGCCTGATGCTGGAGCCCGCCTCGGCCTGAGCATCGCCTTCTGGTGGCGGCCCGCCTGTCGGTGGGGCGCCATCCCGGCGGGGGCGTTCGCTACAATAGCGGGCTTCCTCGGCGCTTCACTTCCCGTTTTTCCGCCTCTCCATGCCCGTCGTCCTGCAAAGCCTGTCGCCGCTGTCCTCCAGCGATATCGAATCCGTCCGCGGCCTGTTCGGCCACGCCACGTACGCAATGCGCGCGCCCAACGTCGCCGTCATCGAATGGGTGCACGAACTGCCCAGCGAACTGCGCGTGCAGCTCGACGCCATCTGCGCCAACCTGAAGCTGGACTACGCCTGGATTCCCGACGAGTGGACCTTCGGCGACTTCCGCGTGCTGGCGATGGACATGGACTCGACCCTCATCACCATCGAGTGCATCGACGAGATCGCGGACTTCTGCGGCCTCAAGCCCCAGGTGGCGGCCATCACCGAAGCCTCGATGCGCGGCGAGATCAAGGATTTCAACGAAAGCCTGACGCGCCGGGTGGAGCTGCTCAAGGGCCTGGACGCGAACGTCCTGGAGCGCGTCTACGCCGAACGCCTGCAGCTGTCGCCCGGTGCCGAGCGCATGCTCAAGGCCGTGCAGGCGCTGGGCATCCGCACCCTGCTGGTGTCGGGCGGCTTCGATTTCTTCACCTCGCGCCTGCAGGAGCGCCTGGGCCTGGACCGCACGCGCGCCAACACGCTGGAGATCGTCGACGGCAAGCTCACCGGCCGCGTGCTCGGCGAGATCGTCAATGCGGATGTGAAGGCGCAGACGCTCAAGGCGTTCTGCCACGACCTGGGCGTGACGCCGCAGGAAGCCATCGCCATGGGCGACGGCTCGAACGACCTGAAGATGATGGGCGCGGCGGGGCTGTCGGTGGCCTTCCGCGCCAAGCCCATCGTGCAGGCACAGGCCGACGTGGCGTTCAACGTCGTCGGCCTGGACGGCCTGCTCAATCTTTTCCCGCAGCCGTAAGCGCCACGGCAACGCCCTGCGGGCCGCTCAGGCCGCCCGCAGGTGCGCTTCCATCGCCTGCTTCAGGTCGGCGATCAGGTCGCGCGGGTCTTCCAGGCCGATGTACAGGCGGACCAGGCCGCCCGCGTTCTCCCAGCCCGCCGGCGGCCAGACCGTCGCGGTGCGCATCGACGGGACGCTGTACGGCAGCGCCAGGCTGTTCGCCCCGCCCCACGAAAAGCCGATCGCGAAATAGCGCAGCGCCTCGACAAAGGCGTCGATCTGCGCCGGCGTATAGCGCGTGTGCAGCACGATCGAAAACAACCCGCTCGCGCCGGTGAAATCGCGCTTCCAGTACGCGTGCCCCGGACAGTCGGGCAGCGCCGGATGCAGCACGCGCACCACCTCGGGCCGCTCGGCCAGCCATTCCGCCACTTCGCGCGCGTGGGCGTCGTGCGCCGCCAGCCGGGCCGGCAGGCTGGGCAGCCCGCGCAGCACCAGGAAGCAGTCGTCCGCCGACACACCCCAGCCCATGCGCATGCGCGTGGACAGCAGCGTGTGGTGCAGCGCTTCGTCGTTGGTGATGGTGGCCCCCATCAGCACGTCGCTGCCGCCCGACTGGTACTTGGTCAGCGCCTGGACCGAGATGTCGATGCCGTGCGCGAACGGCTGGTAGTACAGGCCGCCGCTCCAGGTGTTGTCGATCGCGGTGATGGCCCCGGCCGCGCGCGCCGCCTCGGCGATGGCGGTGCAGTCCGGCACCTCCATCGTCACCGAGCCGGGCGCTTCCAGCCACACCAGCCGCGTGTTATGGCGGATCAGGCCGGCGATGCCGGCACCGATCATCGGATCGTAATAGCGCACCGTGATGCCGAACTGGCGCGCCATCCATTCGCCGTGGTCACGGGTCGGGCCGTAGGCGTTGTCCGGGATCAGCACGTCGTCGCCCGACTTGACCAGCGCGAAATACACCAGCGAAATCGCCCCCAGCCCCGACGGCAGCAGCAGCGCGTGCCTGCCGCCTTCGATCTGGGCCAGCGCCTGGCACAGCGTGTCGGATGTCGGCGTGGCATGCAGGCCGTAGCGCCAGTGCACCACGCTGCCGTGCCCGAAGGCACGCATGTCGGCCAGGTTCTTGAAGACCACCGTGGAAGCACGGTGCGTGGCGTGCGAGAACGCCGCGAATCCGGGCGGGATGTGCAGGTCCGGATGGACGGCCTGCGTGGCGGGGAATGGGGGCGGGAGCTTGGTTTCGTCGGTCACGGAGGCGTCCTGGGAAGTGGCGCGGGGCAACTGCCCCGCAGCTTACCAGCGCGCGCCGGAGCGCGCGGGATTGACGGGCGGCAGCACCGGGGCCGGCGACACCTGCCCGGGCGCGGCAGGCACCATCGGCGTGGCGGCCACCGCGGCATTGCTGTTGGCGGCCCCGTCATACGGCGGAATCACCACCACGGCGACCGGCCGCAACATGAACGGCAGCGTGCGGCCGTCGTGGGCGGCATCCGTCCACGTGCCGCGCACCGCGCCGTGCGCATCGATGGCGCCCTCCCAGGTGCCGGTGACGTGCGTGCCGTCGTCCGACTCTTCCATCAGGAAGCCGCCGTTTTCATACTCGCCGGTGACCAGCCGCACGCCCGGGCCCTTGCCGGCGACGTATTCGCCGTGGACGCTGTCGATCTCGCCGGGCTTGGCGCCCAGGCGCATGTGGATCGGCACCTCGCCGAGCATGCCGGTGTAGACCGGGTACTTGGCATATTCGGGCTGCGGCTGCAGCACGCGCGCCTGGGCGGTCTGCACGGCAACGCCGTTGTCGGCCCCGGTGCCCCGCCGCCGCTCGCCATCGGCGACGGCGCGGTTCAGGCCCAGGTCCGCCGACGGCGCGCTGATGGCGCCGGTGGACACGTCGTAACCGTTGGAAGCCTTGGCCGGCGTCTGCGCGACCGCCGGCGCCCCGGCCAGCTGCAGCGCGACCAGCGCGCCGGCCGCCCAGGCGAAGCGCCCCGCCGGAAACATGCGTTCAGATGCGTTCGAACACCGCGGCAATGCCTTGTCCTCCACCAATGCACATGGTCACCAACGCGTAGCGACCGCCGATGCGCTGCAGCTCGTGCAGCGCCTTCACCGTGATCAGGGCGCCGGTCGCGCCGATCGGATGGCCGAGCGAAATGCCCGAGCCGTTCGGGTTGACTCTGGCCGGGTCCAGGCCCAGCTGCTGCGTCACCGCGCAGGCCTGGGCCGCGAAGGCCTCGTTGGCCTCCACCACGTCCAGGTCCTTGACCGTCAGCCCGGCCCGCTCCAGCGCCTTGCGCGTCGCCGGCACCGGGCCGATGCCCATCACCTTCGGGTCCACGCCCGCGTGGCCGTATGACACCAGCCGCGCCAGCGGCTTCAGGCCACGCCGCTCGGCCAGCGAGCGCTCCATCAGCACCAGGGCCGCGGCCGCATCGTTCAGGCCCGAGGCGTTGCCCGCCGTCACGGTGCCGTCTTCCTTCGCGAAGACCGGCCTGAGCTTGGCCATGTCCTCGAGGGTCGCATCATGGCGGACATGTTCGTCGGTATCGAACTGCACATCGCCCTTGCGCGACTTGATCGTCACCGGGACGATCTGGTCCTTGAAATAGCCGGCCTGGATGGCGCGCGACGCACGCCGATGCGACTCCACCGCGGTCTGGTCCTGCAGTTCGCGACCGATGCCGTACTCGCGGGCGACGTTCTCCGCCGTCACGCCCATGTGGATCGCCTGGAACGGGTCGTGCAGCGCGCCCAGCATCATGTCGACCAGCCCGGCGTCGCCCATGCGCGAACCCCAGCGCGCCGCCGGCGCCAGGTACGGCGCGCGGCTCATGCTCTCGGCGCCGCCGCCAATGGCGACGTCGACATCGCCCAGCAGGATGGTCTGCGCGGCGCTCACCACGGCCTGCAGGCCGGAGCCGCACAGGCGGTTGACGTTGAACGCGGGCGTCTCGGCCGGCACGCCGCCTTCCAGGGCGGCCACGCGCGACAGGTACATGTCGCGCGGCTCGGTATTGATGACGTGGCCGAACACCACGTGGCCGACCTCCTCGCCCCCGACCTGCGCGCGCGCCAGCGCCTCGCGCACCACCAGGGCGCCCAGCTCGCACGGCGCCACGTCCTTCAGGCTGCCGCCGAACGTCCCGACCGCGGTGCGGACACCGCTGACCACCACCACTTCACGTGCCATTGCTGTCTCCAAGGCAATTGATCGTCAATGGCAGCCAGTATAAGCAAACGATCGTTCGAAAATGGCCTGGCCTGCTGGAGGCCCGCCTCGACGGATCAGACCTCGCCCCACAGGTCGTGGCCATCGGCGCCGGTGATCTTCACCGACACGAAGTCGCCCGCCTTGTAGCGCTTGTACGGCTTGGACGGCGGCGCAATGTAGACCAGGCCGTCGATCTCCGGCGCATCCGCCGACGAGCGGCCGATGCCGCCATCCTGGTTGACCTCATCCACCAGCACGCGCAACGTCTTGCCCACTTTGCGCTGCAGGCGGCGGGCCGACACGCGCTCGGCCACTTCCATGAAGCGCGCGCGGCGCTCCTCGCGCACCTCGTCGGGCAGCGCGCCCGGCAGATCGTTGGCGGTCGCGCCCTCCACCGGGGAGTAGGCGAAGCAACCGACACGATCGAGCTCGGCCTCGGCGATGAAGTCGAGCAGCGTCTGGAACTCTTCCTCCGTCTCGCCCGGGAACCCGGCGATGAAGGTGCTGCGGATGGTCAGCTCCGGGCAGACCTCGCGCCAGGCGCGGATGCGGTCCAGCGTCTTCTCCGCGTTGGCCGGGCGCTTCATGCGCTTGAGCACTTCCGGATGGGCATGCTGCAGCGGCACGTCGAGATACGGCAGCACCTTGCCCTCGGCCATCAGCGGCATCACCTCGTCCACGCTCGGATACGGGTAGACGTAATGCAGGCGCACCCAGGCGCCATACTGGGCCGCCAGTTCGCCCAGCGCGCCGACCAGTTCGGTCATGCGCGTCTTGAGCGGCCGGCCGTTCCAGAAGCCGGTGCGGAACTTGACGTCGACGCCGTAGGCGCTGGTGTCCTGCGAGATTACCAGCAGCTCCTTCACGCCGGCCTTCAGCAGGTTCTCCGCCTCCAGCATCACTTCGGCCACCGGGCGCGAGACCAGGTCGCCGCGCATCGACGGGATGATGCAGAAGCTGCAGCGGTGATTGCAGCCTTCGGAAATCTTCAGATACGCGTAGTGCTTCGGCGTGAGCTTGATGCCCTGCGGCGGCACCAGGTCGATGAACGGATCGTGCGGCTTGGGCAGGTGCGTATGTACCGCCTCCATCACCTCGCCCAGCGCATGCGGACCGGTCACGGCCAGCACCTTGGGATGCACGCTGGTGATGATGTCCTGGCCGGCGGCGTCCTTCTTCGCGCCCAGGCAGCCGGTGACGATCACCTTGCCGTTCTCGGCCAGCGCCTCGCCGATGGCGTCCAGGCTTTCCTGCACGGCCTCATCGATGAAACCGCAGGTGTTCACGACCACCAGGTCGGCCCCGCCGTAGGTGCCGGAAATCTCGTACCCCTCGGCGCGCAGCTGGGTGATGATCTGCTCGGAATCCACGAGGGCTTTGGGACACCCAAGCGATACCATTCCTATACGTTTCGAGCCAGCCGGCTTTTCCATGTCACAACTCTGCGGGGTATATGTCAAAGGCAAGAGTTTACAGCTATCTACGGTTCAGCGACCCCAAACAGGCCGCCGGCAGTAGCGCTGACAGGCAAATTGAGTATGCGCGGCGCTGGGCCGCCGAGCGTCAGCTCGCCCTCGACGATTCCCTATCCCTTCGCGATGAGGGCCTGTCTGCGTACCACCAAAAGCACGTGAAACAGGGGGCACTGGGCGTTTTTCTTTCTGCTGTCGAGGACGGGACGATACCGATGGGCTCCGTCCTGATCGTGGAAGGGCTGGACCGGCTCAGCCGTGCCGAGCCTATCCAGGCCCAGGCCCAGGCGCAGCTCGCCCAAATCGTCAATGCTGGCATCACTGTCGTGACTGCCAGCGACGGCAAGGAATACAACCGCGAACGCCTGCGCGCGCAGCCGATGGACCTGGTCTACAGCCTGCTCGTCATGATCCGCGCGCACGAGGAATCGGACACCAAGAGCAAGCGGGTCAAGGCCGCGATCCGCAGGCAATGCCAGGGTTGGATTGCTGGCTCTTGGCGGGGCATCGTGCGCAACGGCAACGATCCGGCTTGGGTAGCCCCGGTCGATGGCAAGTTCGAGCTTGTGCCCGAACGCGAGGCAGCGGTGCGCGCTGCCATCAGCATGTTCAATCGTGGCTACGGGGGCGTGCGGATCGTGCGGGAGCTGACCGAAAGCGGCCTTCAGCTTACCGGCCAGGAGAACGGCGGCCAACATCTCTACAAGCTGCTGCGCAACCGGGCACTCGTCGGCGAACGGGTCTTGACGGTCGACCGCGAAGAGTTCGTTCTCAAAGGCTACTACCCCGCCATCCTGACGGAAGAAGAGTTCGCCGGGCTTCAGCACTTGGCGTCCAAGCGTGCCGGCCGCGCGGTGCGCGGGACGATTCCCAGTGTGGTCACCGGTACAGGCATCACTTTCTGTGGGTATTGCGGTCGCCCGCTTGCGAGCCAGAACCTCACCAACCGCCGCCGCCGGCCAGACAACTCGCTCGCAGACGGGCACCGGCGAGTCCTGTGCACGTCATACGCGAAGGACTCAGGCTGCCCTGTGGGCGGGAGTTGCAGCGTAGCGCCGATCGAGCGCGCCATCATGTCATTCTGCGCTGACCAGATGAACCTGACCCGCCTGCTGGATGGCGACAACGGCGCTTCGGTCATTGCAGGCAAGCTCTCCGTAGCTCGCCTGAAGGTCACAGACATCGAGGCACAGATCCGCCGAATCACCGACGCCCTACTCTCGGATGATGGGGAAGCACCTGCCGCGTTCATGCGCCGCGCGCGCGAGCTCGAGGAGAGTCTCGCCGACAAGCAGAAGGACGTGGCCGCCCGGGAATCCGAACTTGTCGTTGCCAGCTCGACTGCAACGCCGGCCGCAGCCGAGGCCTGGGCCGCGCTCGCCGAAGGGGTCATGAATATCGACCACGAGGCGCGAGTCCAAGCTCGACAGCTCGTTGTCGATACCTTCAGTCGCATCACGGTCTTCCATCGTGGCTTCCGACCTGACGACGAGGACGGCAGCTCTATTGGCACTCAGTTGATCGCGAAGCACGGCAACATGCGCCTCCTGAACGTGGATCGCCGCAGCGGACGCTGGCGCGCAGCCGAGGACGTCAACGTGGCGGCGCTGGGATTCACCGCATAGAGATTGGCCAACAGCCGCACAGCGGGTTTGGTGTGCGCGATGAAGCATGTCAGATTTGTCGCCGTTGACCTGATCAGTGGCAATGGATACTGTATATATATCCAGTGTCCGCGCATCATGGAAACGCCCGTTCCACACAACATCGTCCACCGCTACAAGTTCTTCGACTCACGTACAGGTCGCTGGAAAACGACCCAGCACCACATGAGCGCAGAGGCTGCTGCGTTCTTGTCGTACAGGCTGGGATAGCTGCACACCGCGCGCAGGGTGGACACATCCATCGGCGCGGCCCCAGATGCGGTGACCGCGGCAAGGGACAGCTTAGCCCCCTGCTCAACCGTCGAGTTCGTGTACTGGAACGCAAATGGCGAGCCGGCGGCCAGGCTGATCTGCCCAGAGCAGAGAGTGGTGGTGACCGTGAACACCTCGCCGGCCACCGGCTGGTAACCGGCAATGCCATCGGCCCCGAGCACGAGGAACAGCGCGCCGGTCTCGTCCGACTCGATGTTGTACGTGCGCTGCCCCACCGCCACGTTCACGAAGTCGGGCAGGTATTCAAAGACGTTGCTGTTCGCGTCCGTCAGCTCAACCCACGTGATGTACTTGCCGGTCGGCGCCTGCGGAACCGGGATCTGGTAGAACGCGCTGACCACGCCCACGGTGTGCTGGAACGAAGTCTGCTCCTGCTGGACAGCCGTGACTGTCCCGCTCGCCCCGGGCGCCACGGTCGCGCCGGCAGTCACCACGTAGCTGTTCCCCTGGGTGTCGTATAGCGGTCGGCCCGTGAGAACCGGCAGCGGAGTCGTTGTGGACGGGTTGGCGATCGTGACGGTGGCGGTCCCGGATTGCCCGAATGGGAGCACGCCTTTCGCAGCAGCATCTGCCAGAACAGTCAGATCGCGCGCCTTGGTGAACGGCTCCATCGCCTGGACGTCCTGCTCTGCCGACTTCATGGCGAGCATGGTGGCCATCGCGTCAAGGCTGGCCAGGAGACGCGGATCTCGCGCCTGAAAGAACTGGGCCGCCGTCGGATAGTTGCTGATGGCTGCGGCGATTTGCGCCTGGTAGTCGGCTTTCGTGTACGCCATGCTCAGACCATGTTGTTGATGGTTTCGTCGAGCGAGACCGTCGCCCCACCGACTTGGATGAACAGATCCTTGGCGTCAATGGTGCCGCCACGGTTCTGCCAGTAGAGGTTGCCGTCGATCAGTGGCATGGGTGTCGGCGGCGGCAACGATTACCTGGCCGTGTTGTTCTGGTTCGATGCCGGGAGCAATTTCAATGCTCGTACCAATAGCCTGGGCCAGCAGACCGGAACGTTCGATATTGCCCAGGTCCAGTTGGAAGCGGGTGTCGCGGCCACACCGTTCGAGTTGCGCCCGTGGGTGGCAGAGACCCTCCTGTGCCAGCGTTACTACCAGAAGTACCCTGGGTTCCAACTGTGCGGGTAGCGTACGGATTCGCTAGCCCGACGATCCCCACTGCGCCGCGTGGTGGTGTAACCGCGCTGACTGTCTCGGTGCCTGCCGCTCCACCCGTCACAACTCAGCTTGGCAGCAACACCCGCAGTACCACGACGGCGGTGGTGCAAGCACCGCGTGAGGTTGGCCAGAACCCGTCCGAGCGCTCCATCGCGCTGATCGCCACGGGTGGCCTGGGAAGCTACCAGTAAGGACGCGACATGCAGAACCTTGTCACCGTTGAAGAGATCCAGGGAATGGTGAGCCACTGGCTTCGCACGCCCGTGAACGGCTATTTGGGCTCCGACTATGGCCAGGACATCCTGGCGATGCTTCAGGGGCCGATGCAGTCGGATGCGGGCGATGCGTTCATCGACAAGCTTGTGTCGGACGTGCCGCTCCTCACGGCACTGCCGGCGGGCGCGGTCAGGCGAGCCATCTGGGTGACGGTCAGACGCTCGTTGAAGCGCTCCCCCGTTGAAACGACGAATCCGACCGTCTTGCCGCCTTGCTCATACGGCTGCACGAGCGGCGGGAACACGAGTTCGTCAATGTAGACGTCGGTGACGCCGACACCCTTGCGCGAATAGATGCGACCGTAGGCATCGCCGAACTCACAGCCCTTGAGCGCGATCGGTGCGGCGATCTTGTTGAAGATGGGGCTCAGCGTCTTTTGCAGATCCTCGACGATCGCATTGACGCCCTTGTCACCCTTCTTGGTGCGCTGGTTCCCGCTACACGCCCACACATGACAAGGCGCTGGAGCTGTTCGGGCGTATCGGCAAGCCGCTGACCTGGATCGCCCAGCACTCTGGCATCAGCTACAACCGGGTGCGGATGCTCAAGGCTGGGTTCAGGGAACGGCCGGCCACCACCGGAGCGCCGGCCCGCGAGCCGGTTGCCCTCAAGTACCCGGAGCAGTACGTGCTGGAAATGCTCGCCGCCCATGTAGAGCTGGCGCGCATGGTGAACGGCTAGGTGCTCTCTTTTTTTCGGCGCTGCTAAGATGATCCACACATCTCCCACCCAAGCGATGGAGGCAGCGAGCATGGCAACAACGATGTTTTTCGAGGAAACCCTGAAGGATGCCGCCCGGTCGGGCAACTCGGTGGAGGTCGAGGTTGGCCGCTCATCCTTCCTCCACGGCCAAAACTTGGTCTACCTGGTCATCGACGGCAAAACCGTGATCCTGAACGAGACGATGGGCCGCAAGTTCTGCCAGGCAGTCAACGAGCTTGGCCACTACCTGAATTACACAAGCTAGGCTCCGTGAGCGACCTCGACGCCCCGCTGGCGCTCGACCCAAAGCACGTTGCTGCGTTCGTGGCCATCGTCTGCCGCGACCCGCTCTTCGATCCTGAGTATCCCGCGCACGAAGACGCCATCGCATGGCTCTACGCCCATCGGTACGCGCGCGAGACGTTTCTGGGCCCCGTCCCGACTGAATTCGGAATCGCCTTCTATCGCATTGCCCAGCTCGACCACGGCTGGCCGGACATACCATGACGCGACCAAGTCTGACGCACAGATCGCCTTATCTCCCCAGATCGCGGTAGTCCTGACTCTCTACACACCCGCCTCCCACGTTTTGGGGATGGCGGGCGGGCAGACTGCCCCCTACTGTCGCCCTGCGCAGTCTGCGCAACAACAGGGAGGGATGCATGAAACGAACGATTGCACTGCTGGCTTTGTTGGCCGCGACTACGGCATACGCCAGTGACAGCGTGAAACCTGTGAGCCCAGGCTCGAAATCGGGCACATCCACGTCAGGCAACTCAAAATCTGGCGGCGGTGGAGCGGATAGCGGGGGCCGTGGGTCAGAAGGCGGCACCCATAGCGGCGGAGGAAAGACAACCGATCCTGCTGTACGCGTGGACATCAGCGGCAACCGCCCCGAACGGCAAGGCGGCTACAACAATAGGGGCGAGAACTTGGAACGCCCCAAGGACCCAGTCGGCCCGATCCGCTCAGGAGGCGGCGGTGGCACTGCAACCTCGCCGAAGGTCAAGGAACCCAAGGACGGTTGATTGCCGAGCGGCGGTGACGCAGACGGAGGCTCAGACGGCGTTACTGTCGCGCCGCCCCCCCACTTGATACCTACGGATTGGGGATGGTAGTTCCCCCGTCTGCCACCTAGATTGGCTGAAGCGCGGTCCGCGCTGCTATCAAAGGGGGAAAATCATGAGAATGTCGACCGTTGGGCGGCGGTGGTCCGCCCTTCTGGCACTCGGGGCCACGGTATCCGTGCTCAACGGATGCGCGTGGCTGCAGGTTGCAAGCATCGAGCGCAATAAACACCCAGCCAGCGATCAAAGTTCGGCTGGCATGACTGTCGTGCTCACTAGCAGTTCGGAGCTTGGCAAAGGCGTTCTAACAGAAGAGCAAACACAGCTTCGCAACTACGCAATAAAGCATTGCACACCGCCTTCCACGGAGATCGCCACAGTCAGTAGGAACGAGCGGCAGGCGTTCGTCCTCACCGTAGCGGCCCTCGCCTTTATCGAGATGGGGGTCAGTGTCGTGGCCTCCGAGGCCAGCAACGCGATGCAGGCATATGCGGACAAGGAGAAAGCCAAGTTCGCACCCAGCCCCCAAACAGCATCTATCCCCATCGACTATCTCTGGGCGCCGCGTGGCGCTCCGGCTTTTGACTGCGTGATTGCCGGGACGCGAAGGGCGGACTACCAAGCGAAAGCCGCCAATGGAACGCCAGGTGGTGACCCCGAACAGTGGGATCTTGTTTTTGTGGCGGTCCTTAACCAATCTCCGGCGGATGTGAAGCCAGTCGCTTACCGGTTCACTCCCACCTACTTCAGCCTCGCTCGCAGCACGGCGCTGACGACACTCAACAGCAACACCGGTGCCACCGGCTCTTCGTCCCCACCCACCGGCCAGATCACGACCACCTTGAAAATCGGTATTGCAACACCTACCAACAATGGTAAAGGGGCCGTTGACGCAAAAATCGTGTTACCAAAGGTCGATCTCCCTACATGCACTGCCAGCGCCTGCGCAGGCGCGAAGACACTCGACCTTTCAACGCGGGACGGAGCGCGCAAGCTGCTCGCCAGTCAAACACCGTGGTTTCAACTGCCTGAACCCACTGACACTGACGAAAACAAGCGGCAACTTTGCAGGAATGACGCAAAGTGCATCCCAGCTTATGTGACCGTTTCCCTCGCGCAGGCTGGGAATGGAAGTCCGGACTTTGATAGAGCGAAATCTGAGCTAGAAAGCGGGACAAAAGAGCTTGTCAGCGCGCTCGACAAGATCCTCGAATCGAAATCCGCAAAATAGCGACCCACGGGCGGTCACGACCCGCCCTACACGCAACGCCCTGAATCGCCCCGGCCTAAGTAGACACCTGTGAGCCTCAAACTAGAGGTTAGACAGGAGGTGCGATGAGCGCGAAGAGATACACCGAGGAATTCAAGGTCGAGGCGGTCAATCAGGTTTTGGACAGAGGTCACAGCGTTGCCGAGGTCGCGCAGCGGCTGGGCGTGAGCCAACACAGCCTGTACCAGTGGATCAAACAACGACGCCAACCCGTGGCGCAACCGCAAGGGCAGGTATCGCCATCCGACGAGGTACGCAGGCTCAAGGCCGAGCTCAAACGGGTGACCGAGGAGCGCGACATCCTAAAAAAGGCCGCAGCGTACTTTGCCAAGCAGTCCGGGTGAGGTACGCCTTCATCAAGGCGCACGCGGGTCAATACAGCGTGCGCCGTCTGTGCAAGGCGATGTCGGTGCATCCCAGTGGTTACTACGCATGGCACGCAAATCCCTTGAGCCCACGCGCGAAGGACAACCAACGCCTGCTGGGGTTACTCAAGCAGGCCTGGCTGGAGAGCGGCGGGGTCTATGGCTATCGCAAGCTCACCTTGGACATGCGCGATTTGGGCGAGCGCTGCGGCAAGCACCGCGTGGCGAGGCTACTCAAGGCCGAGGGACTGCGTTCGCAATCAGGCTACCGTCGACGTCCTGCTGGGCGTGCCGGCAAGCCGGCGGCGGTCGCGCCCAATCACCTGCAGCGGCAGTTCACGGTCAACGGCCCGAACCAGTCCTGGGTGACCGACATCACCTATATCCGCACGCACGAAGGCTGGCTGTACCTGAGCGTGGTCATCGATCTGTGGTCACGCATGGTCGTCGGCTGGTCCATGGGGCAGCGCATCGATACCCAGTTGGTGCTGGATGCCTTGCTGATGGCACTATGGCGACGCCGTCCGCACCAGCAGGTGCTGATTCACTCGGATCAGGGGTGCCAGTTCACCGGCCACACTTGGCAGAGCTTCCTGCGCGAGCACAACCTGCTGTGTAGCATGAGCCGGCGCGGCAACTGCCACGACAATGCCGTGGCTGAGAGCTTCTTCCAGTTGCTCAAGCGCGAGCGAGTGCGGCGGCAAATCTATGTCACCCGGCAGCAGGCCAAGTCCGATGTCTTCAACTACATCGAGATGTTCTACAACCCAACACGGCGACATTCGAGCGCCAACGGACTATCGCCGGTAGAGTTCGAACAACGCCATTCCCAACGGCTCGCGGGTGTCTAGAAAAACCGGGGCGATTCACCCTGCGGCCAGACTGTCAAAATTCGCTACGCCGCCGGCGCTGCGCCACGTGTATCCCTACGATCGGGGAATGCAACGGTCAATCGCAATCGAGCGCCGCACCCGCCATTCGAGCGCGTACCCCACCGCCTTTGCTGCCTTCTCCAACAATTCGCGATCCGTCATAACTCCCTCACGCGGCACGCGGCAAAGTCCACCTCGCTCCAACCACCGCAGGTGGGGTGCTGGTACTGCTTGGAACGGCCCCCAGAATCCCCGGACACAGTCACCCACTTAAACTACGGGTAGGCATACGACTGTGTTTATGACTAGCAGCAACCAAGAAGTGATGGAAGTGTTGACGGGCCCGGAGCGTCGCCGGCGGTGGTCGGTGGAAGAGAAGCTTGCGATGGTCCGAGAGAGCTTTGAGCCGGGCAAGACGGTCTCGATGGTGGCGCGCCAGCACGGCGTGAATCCGAATCAGGTGTTCCAGTGGCGCAAGCTGTACCAAGACGGGAGCCTGTCGGCAGTGACCGCGGGCGAGGAAGTGGTGCCGGCCTCGGAGCTGGCCGAAGCGCTCAAACAAGTCCGTGAGCTGCAGCGCATGCTCGGCAAAAATGGTATGGACGCCTCCGCCGCAGCAATAATGGTGCGTCACCACCTTTCCAGGGAGAGCGGAAATGGAACCGACCATCATTGGCGTTGACATTGCGAAGCAGGTCTTTCAGTTGCACTGGATTGACCGCGAGACGGGGGAAGTGGTTGACCGGCAACTCAAGCGAGGTGCCTTCTTGGAACATTTCGCAAATCGTGAACCCTGTCTGATTGGCATGGAAGCGTGTGGCAGCTCACAACACTGGGCACGGCGGTTAAGCGAACTTGGACATCAGGTCAAACTGATGCCGGGCAAGCTGGTCAAGGCGTTTGTGACAGGCAACAAGAACGACGTTGCTGACGCGCGCGCCATCTGGGCTGCAACGAGTCAACCTGGCATCAAGACAGTGGCAATCAAGACCGAAGCGCAGCAGGCCGTTCTAGCGCTGCATCGCATGCGCCAGCAGCTAGTGATATTCCGGCGCTCTCAATCGAATTGCTTGCGTGGACTGCTGAGCGAGTACGGCGAAGTCATGGCATTGGGGCGGGCCGCGATGAGCCGAGCGATGCCCGACGTGCTCGCACGGCTGGAGTCGCGATTGCCGGCAGTCCTGATAGATTCCCTCAGAGAGCAATGGCAACGTCTGAGCAACATGGACGAGGAGATTGCCCGTATCGAGCGGCGCTTGAGGGCATGGCTACAGGAAAGCGATGCGTGCAAGGCAATTGCGGATATTCCAGGCGTCGGCTTCTTGACTGCGACTGCGGCAGTGGAGTTGCCCCTGTAACTCAGGACACGCGAACACCGTTAGGTTGATGACGCGGCAGCACGCCTGAACTCGCGAGGCGAGCGGTATTTCAGGGCTTTGTGCGGGTGACGCTCGTTGTAATGCTCAAACGCAACAGCCAGACGCGAGAGCGCCGTTGGCGCATCGGGCTTGTCCATATAGGCGACGTAATTGTGCTTCATGGTCTTCACGAATGATTCGGCCATGCCATTGCTCTGCGGCGAACGCACGGGCGTGGTCAGTGGCTCCAGGCCCAGCTCGCGCGCAAAGCGGCGCGTGCGGTGGTCGATGTAGGCCGAGCCATTGTCCGTCAGCCATTCGATGGGCTGAGTAGCCTGCGTGGTGCCGAAACGCTGTTCCACCGCAGCCAGCATCACGTCACGCACTACGTCACCGCTATGTCCGCCTGTGGTTGCCGCCCAGCTAATCGCTTCTCGGTCGCAGCAGTCCAACGCGAACGTTACGCGCAGCGGCGTGCCATCGTCGCAACGGAATTCGAAGCCATCCGAGCACCAACGAGCATTGCTCCGGTCCACGGCTACCCGACCGTCGTGTCGCCGCTTGTCTCGACGCACGCCAGGACGGCTCAGCAGCAACTGATGCTCGCGCATGACCCGATAGACGCGCTTGTGGTTGATGCACGGCGCGCCGACTATCTCACGACTGCGTCGCAGCAGCGCCCAGATGCGCCGGTAGCCGTAGGTCGGCAAGTGCGCCACATGGGCCAGGATTTCCTCGACCAGTTCCGTGTCGTCGGTCAGCTTGGCACGGCGACCATCTTGCCAACCGGACGAGCGAACCTGCTTCACCGCCACGCCAGAGCGCGCCACGCCGAGAACTTCGCAGACCGTTTTCAATGGTCGTCCCCCGGCAACAAGGGCGAGCGCGCAATCAGGTTTTTTGACCGACCCCACTCGACGGCTTCTTTCAGGATTTCGACTTCCATCGTTTTCTTTCCGAGTAGCCGCTGCAGTTCCTTGATTTCCTTGATGGCTGCGGCCAGCTCCGATGCAGGCACAACGGTTTCGCCCGCTTGCACTGCCGCCAGGCTGCCTTCCTGGTATTGCTTGCGCCAGCCGAACACCTGGTTCGGGTTCACGCCGTGCCGCCGCGCAACGGCAGACACCGATGCGCCCGGTGCCAGCGTTTCCTGCACGATGGCGATTTTTTCCTGTGCCGTGCGCCGACGACGGCGCTCCGGCTCGGTCAGAACTTCGATGGATTCCACGTAATGACTAGGCTTACTGATAGGCACAAGACTATCCCTTATTTTAAGAGTGTCCTTGTGTCCTCAGATACGTGGGGCCGCTCCAGGCAGTTGCCGCAATGGGCAATGCGAAGGCCTTCAAATCTGGTCGTGAGTTTGCAGCTTGGCTCGGCTTGGTGCCAGCGCAGATTGGGACGGGAGGGAAGGTGCGCCTACTTGGAATCAGCAAACGAGGCGACCGCTACTTGCGCACCTTGCTCATTCACGGGGCGCGCTCGGTCATGAAGCACGTGAAAGATGCAGAGTCATGGGCAGCAAAGCTCAGGCAGCGGCGACCGCTCAACATTGTGATAGTGGCCTTAGCAAACAAGATGGCGCGGACGATTTGGGCATTGCTTGCGCACCGATGCTCATACCGAGCTGACTATACGGCGGCAATTGCATGACGGCACCATGTATGGCATCCGGATGCCCTTGATGTTGCACTGAACGCGAACTTCCCAGGTTGCGCAAGGTATCGATTGTGATGGCAAACAGGTTAGACCGGGGCTCACCAAACCTGCATCGTCTTCTGGACATCATGGTCCGTGGCAAAAATGAGGCGTGAGTCAGCGGATTCCATAGGGGCCAGCGGGGTTCGTCCTGTATAGGCCGGATATAAAACCGCAGCCTTCTTACTTGTTCGACAACTCATCGACATCTTGCCAAACAGGAGGCGTCCATATAAAGACGATGGAGAACGAGATTCTTCGCGAAGCCGTGGAATACGGTCGGGCAAAAAAGTGGATAGCGCGCTCGCCATCGTTGCCGGGGGACGACCAGTGAAGCTAGTTTGCGAGGTCCTCGGCGTAGCGCGCTCAAACGTGGCGGCCAAGCGGGCCCGGCCGGGTGATTGGCGCGACGGGCGCACAGCTCGGCAAACCGACGACGCTAGCTTGGTCGACGAAATCCGGCGCACCATCGCCGACTTGCCGAGCTATGGCTACCGGCGGGTCTGGGGCAGATTGCGGCGCGAACGTGAGCGTCAATGCGAAGCGCCGATCAATGCCAAGCGTGTCTATCGGGTCATGCGTGTGCACAGCTTGCTGCTTGAGCGCAGGCCGACGCCACCGCGTCCACCGCGCCGGCATGACGGCAAGGTCGCCGTGGCCAAGAGCAACCAGCGCTGGTGCTCCGATGGCTTCGAGTTCCGCTGCGACAACGGCGAGCCGCTGCGGGTGACGTTCGCGCTGGATTGCTGCGACCGCGAGGCGATGAGCTGGGTGGCGACGACCGGCGGCTACAGCGGCGACGTAGTACGCGACGTGATGCTGGCGGCCGTCGAGCAGCGCTTCGGCAATGTTCCGAAAGCGCCAGCGGAAATTGAATGGCTGACGGACAACGGCTCAGGCTACATTGCTGGGAAGACTCGCGAGTTCGCCACGGACATTGGCTTGAAGCCATTGACGACACCGGTTTGCAGCCCGCAGAGCAACGGCATGGCCGAGAGCTTCGTGAAGACGATGAAGCGCGACTACGTCGCCTTCATGCCCAAGCCTGACGCGGCCACAGCGACGCGCAACCTCGCCATCGCGTTCGAGCATTACAACGAGCAGCATCCCCATAGCGCACTGAAATATCGCTCGCCACGCGAGTTCAGGCGCAGGACGGAATCATCAACTCAAGTGTGAGGCGGTGTCCGGAGATGCGGGGGCAAATCCACTGCTCACCTCGCGGCGTGCCATCATCGCCTTCGTCAACGCCAAAGATCCTCCCACAATGGCCGCACCTGATGGCCCAATCGCCGCCGTCTTTCATGTAGCTGCGGACGGTCTTGATCTCGGTCGGTTCACCCATGGCTCTGCTCCTCCTGCGAGGCGGCGACGGTGCGCGCCTTCTTCTCCTCCAGCTTGTGCTGGGCGACGAGGATGTCCCACTCCTCCTGTTCAATCCGGCGACAGCCCTCGAACTCCAGCTTGAACGACTTGGCCGGCTCGGCGACGGCGTAGCCTTTGGCTTCGTCTCGCGCAACCGCGCCAGGAACGTCGGGGAACTGCGGTGAATCCGTGCGCACGGTAGCCGACGGTGGCATCCACAGGCCACGCCGGAACGCGTAACCGGCACGCTCATCTTGTGCTGGGTGGCACACCGCTCAGGGGGCAATCAGCTCTATGGCGCTATGTCGCGCGTCAGACCATCCGCACCAGGCGCCGCAGGGACAATCGTTGCTGCGGCCTCTTGCTCCTGCCGTTTGTTGATCGCAGCACGCAGAGCCGTGCCGACACTTCCCTCCTTGGCACCCCGCGGCTCCAACCGGGGCACTACGAAAAGGTCGGCTGTCGAACGCTTCAGATGCCTGTCAAAGACATTGACGCTCCAATGTGTTTCCACTCGGAACTGCAATTTTTTGACACGTTTGGTATAGCGACGCCGGATGTCAAGATCGCGGCCATTGACGTGCACACCACTGACATGTCCAAAGCAGTACACAGATGACGCCATGGGGAACAACAGCGCGGAACAAAGTACGTCAGTAATCTGCAGTCCAACGTGATTGTTCGAGACGCCAAACGTCGGCAGCTCCAACACACGATCGAAAGGATCTCCCTTCGCCCTATATTTCTGCGTGAAGATCGAATGAGCGACCTGGTCGTTTAGCTGTGTCGTCCGAAAGTCAGCAACCATGAATCCGCTTGCGGCTTGGCTGGCCAAGTAGGCCTGGAACGCCTTGCACGCATGCTGCACAGACTGGGTGTAGGTCTCGCGCGGCTTGAATGGCATGCCGACACCCTTGACCCAAATGGTTCCGAGGATGCGACAACCCAGCCGCTCCAGCAGTCCGAGAGTGTCATCAATGAAGCGCAGTTGAGTCGTCGCACGGGGACCTTTCTTGCGGATCACGCTGCGAAGGTCGGAGCCTTTGATTTCCTCCCTTACATCATCCAACAGATGCTGGGATTTGAAGGACCCTGGGAAGTATTTGCGCTTCAGCTTCAGGAATTCGGTCGTGAGTTCGGAAAGTGACTCCTGCCGCACGATCAGCCCGGCGATCACAAGCACCGGCTGAATGTCAGTCTTCTTTGTAGGCAATGGCGCACTGCACCCTGCCTCATCGATGTAGCAGATGTACCCCACTCCGTCCCCCGAAATGAAAACAGCCGCTTGAGCGGCTGTTTGGCGGTCTAGGACCGTATTTGTCGCCAGGTTGCCCCGTTCGACGAGCGATTAGGAATACCTAATCGTGCCCGGATGTTAGATGTTATTAACGGTACGGTCAACCGTATCTTTGTATCGAATTTGTACCGAGAACAGTGACGCTCCGATCACCGCATCTCCCACAAGGCAGCGTTCAACTCCCGAGTTTTCCAAGTCTGGCGCGGCGTTTGACCGCTGAACTGGGGAGTATAGATTCGTTGCGTTAAGGGCAACCGAGGCTGACGAACCCCACCTTGGGGCTCTGGGTACTGACGTCGGACATGGGAACAACCTGATGTGGGGAGAGGATCTGTGCCGCGCGCGCGTGGCAGCGGCGCGGACGCGCATTTTACCCTGCCGGCGCGCTCTGCTGGCCAATCCGGGCCAGCGCATGTTCGATCACGCCCAGGATCTCCGCGGAGTCCTGCAGACGGCGGATCGCGTCGTGCAGCTCCGCCGCCTGCGGCCAGGTCCGCTTCAGGTAGCCGAGCCACAGCTTGACGCGGCCATGCTCGTGGTGGATGGCGATGCGCGCGCGCAGCTTCTTGAGGTAATCGGCGAGGCAGCCCAGCACGAGCGGCCATTCCGCGTCGGACGGCTGCCGTGCCATCTGCCCGCGGATGCGCAGGGCGAGGAACGGATCGGACACCGCGCCCCGCCCGATCATCACGTCGTCGCAGCCGCTCACCGCCCGGCACCGCGCCCAATCGTCGACGGTCCAGACTTCGCCGTTGGCGACCACGGGCACGCGCACGGCATCGGCAATCCGCGCGATCCAGTCCCAGTGGGCCGGCGGCCGGTAGCCGTGGTCACGCGTGCGGGCATGCACGACCAGCGAAGCCGCCCCGCCCTCCGCCAGCGCGGTCGCGCATGCGATGGCCAGCGAGGTATCGGAGACGCCGAGCCGCATTTTGGCGGTCACGGCAATCCGGGCGGGAACCGCGGCACGCACGGTGGACACGATCCGGTGCAGCAGCTCGGGCGTGGCCAGCAGCATGGCGCCGCCGCCGTGCCGGTTGACGACCTTGGCCGGACACCCGAAATTCAGGTCGATGCCATGCGGCGAGACGGTGGCGGCCTGCGCGGCGTTCCGGGCCAGCCACTCCGGGTCGCTGCCGAGCAGCTGGATCACCATCGGCGTGCCGCTGGCGGTGTAGCCGCCGTTGCGGATTTCCGGGGTTTCCCGCTCGTAGGTGCGCGCGGGAAGCAACGAGCCCGTCACCCGGACGAACTCGGACACGCATCCGTCGTAGCCGCCGACGCTGGTCAGCACGTCGCGCATGACAAAGTCCGCAACCCCTTCCATCGGGGCGAGCAAGAGCCGGCTCATGCGAAAGCGAATGCCGGCCGGCGCTGACGCCGGACGCTGACGTCGGACATGGTGACAACCGTGAAGAGGAGACAAGGATCTGCGGGAACGGGCGCCACGCCCATGCACCGCCGCTGCGGACGCGCATTCTACCGTGCCGCCGCCCCGCGCACGGCGCCCTATGCGCGCCCCAAACAAAAAGGCGAACCGCCATGCGATTCGCCTTGTCTGCCGGACCTGCCGCCGCGGGATTACTTCTTGTCGGTCGGCTGGTTGAACGGGAAGGTCCCGAACATGTTCTTGGCCTGGTTCTGCATCTGCTCCTGCATCTGCACGAACAGGTTCTTGCTCTGCTCGATGTAGTTGCTCATCATGCCCTGCATCATCGGCCCCTGCATGTTCATGAACTGCGACCACATGTCGGGGTTGAAGGTGTTGCCGCTGTAGAGGTCCTTCGAATTCTCGGCCAGCTTGCTCTGGATGTCGACGAACGCCTGGATGTTCTTTTCCAGGTACGTGCCCATCATGCCTTGCATGGCATTACCGTAGAAGCGGATGATCTGCGCCAGCATCGAACCGGAGAACATCGGCACGCCGCCGGTCTCCTCTTCCAGGATGATCTGCAGCAGGATGCTGCGGGTCAGATCCTCACCGCTTTTCGCGTCGACCACGCGAAATTCCTCGGTTTCCATCACGAGCTGCTTGACGTCTGCCAGCGTGATGTACGTGCTGGTCTGGGTATCGTAGAGCCGGCGATTGGGATATTTCTTGATCAGCCGTTCGGCGCCCTTCTTGCTGGTGGCCATCGTGCCTTTCCATGGTGGCGATGCTGCTGCGATGCAGCCGATGCAGTGCGAAATCGGTGCAGCAAAACGCGCGGCCGCGCGGCTGGACCGATCTGCGTGCGACTGCGGCAACGCAGCGGCATCCGGTTATGATCGGACGCCCCGTGTCTCCTCCGGAGCGCCTCCGTGATTCGATTCTATGCGGATCGCCCGGTAAAGAAAAGGCGACCTCCCCCGGTAGAAACCCGCAGCATTTCGGCACGCGAAAGCGCTTGGAAAACAGCACCGGCGGGCGTGCACCTGCCCTGCTGCGGCGCATCCAAGCGGCGCAGCACCGGAGGGAAAAAACGGGAAAAATTGCTGCACCCATGCTGCAGCATCGCCGCAGCATGGGTGCGGGCGGTCAGCCCATGTGCAGGCCGCCGTTGAGCGAAAAGTCCGCGCCGGTCGAGAAGCCGGATTCCTCGGAAGCCAGCCAGGCGCAGATCGAGGCGATCTCATTCGGATCGCCCAGGCGCTTGACCGGAATCGTGCCGATGATCTTGTCGAGCACGTCCTGCCGGATCGCCTTCACCATGTCGGTGGCGATATAGCCCGGCGACACGGTGTTGACCGTCACCCCCTTGGTCGCCACCTCCTGCGCCAGCGCCATGGTGAAGCCGTGCAGGCCGGCCTTGGCGGTGGAGTAGTTGGTCTGGCCGAACTGGCCCTTCTGGCCGTTCACCGACGAGATGTTGACGATGCGGCCCCAGCCCCGGTCGACCATGCCGTCGATCACCTGCTTGGTCACGTTGAACAGCGACGTCAGGTTGGTGCCGATCACCGCGTCCCAGTCCGACCGGGTCATCTTGCGGAACACCACGTCGCGGGTGATGCCGGCATTGTTGATCAGCACATCGACCTCGCCGACTTCGGCCTTGACCTTGTCGAACGCGGCCTTGCTCGAATCCCAGTCCGCGACGTTGCCTTCCGAGGCGATGAAATCGAAGCCCAGCTCGCGCTGCTGCTCGAGCCATTTGTCCTTGCGCGGAGAATTCGGGCCGCACCCCGCGACGACGATGAAATCGTCGCGCGCCAAGCGCTGGCAAATCGCCGTACCGATCCCGCCCATGCCGCCGGTGACGTATGCGATGCGTTTGGTCATGTCTGCTCCTGATCGTTGTTGTTGGCGCCGCCCGGTGCTTGCCGGATGGCGGTGCTTCAGTGTCTGGGGCCGGCGCGCGGCGGGCTCATTCCACCGCGTGCCGGTTCTTCACGCAAAACTCACGGGCGCTCGACCGCCAGCGCCACACCCATGCCGCCGCCGATGCACAGCGAGGCCAGGCCCTTCTTCGCGTCGCGCTTCTGCATCTCGTGCAGCAGCGTCACCAGGATGCGGCAGCCCGACGCGCCGATGGGGTGACCGATGGCAATCGCGCCGCCGTTGACGTTGACCTTGGCGGTGTCCCAGCCCATCTGCTGGTGCACGGCCAGCGCCTGGGCGGCAAACGCCTCGTTGATCTCCATCAGGTCCAGGTCGCCCACCGACCAGCCGGCGCGCGACAGGCAGCGCTTGGAAGCCGGCACCGGGCCCATGCCCATCACCTTCGGGTCCACGCCGGCATTGGCGTAGGCGCGGATGGTGGCCAGCGGGGTCAGACCCAGTTCCTTGGCGCGGGCGGCCGACATGACCACCACGGCGGCGCCGCCGTCGTTGAGGCCCGAGGCATTGGCGGCCGTCACCGTGCCGGCTTTGTCGAATGCCGGCTTCAGGCCCGTCATCGATTCCAGCGTGGCGCCATGGCGGACGAACTCGTCCTGCGCGAAGGCGATCGGGTCGCCCTTGCGCTGCGGAATCAGGATGGGAACGATCTCGTCATTGAAGCGGCCGGACTTCTGCGCGGCTTCCGCCTTGTTCTGCGAAGCCACGGCGAATGCGTCCTGGGCCTCGCGCGTGATGCCGTACTGCTTGGCGACATTCTCGGCGGTGATGCCCATGTGGTACTGGTTGTAGACGTCCCACAGCCCATCCACGATCATCGAGTCGATGAGCTTGGTGTCGCCCATGCGGAAGCCGTCGCGCGAGCCGGGCAGCACGTGCGGCGCGGCGGACATGTTCTCCTGCCCGCCGGCCACGACGATGTCGGCATCCCCCGCGACGATGGCGTTGGCGGCCAGCATCACGGCCTTCAGGCCCGAGCCGCACACCTTGTTGATGGTCATGCCCGGCACCATGTCGGGCAGGCCGGCCTTGATCAACGCCTGGCGCGCCGGGTTCTGGCCCGAACCCGCGGTCAGCACCTGGCCCATGATGACTTCGCTGACCTGATCCGGCGCCACCTTGGCGCGCGACAGCGCTTCGCGGATCACGGCCGCACCCAGCTCAGGCGCGGGGATTTTCGCCAGCGAACCGCCAAACTTGCCCACGGCGGTACGGACCGCCGATACGATCACTACATCGGTCATTTGCTTTCCTTCCACGATCTCAAAAAGGTTGGGGGAAGCGCTGTCCGCGCGCAATCCGCGCCACGGCGTGGCGCGCGCGCTATTACGCTTTCTGTTTGACGTAGCGGCCCGGTGCCGGCTCGATCACCGGATGGTCCGCATTGCCGTAGTGCTTGGGAGCGGCCTTCTGCGCCCCGGCGTGCTTGGCCAGCCACGCGGACCAGTCCGGCCACCAGCTGCCCGGATGCTCCTTCGCGCCGTCCAGCCAGGCCTGGGCCGAATCCGGTAGCCCGGCGTTGATCCAGTGCGCGCGCTTATTGGCCGCCGGCGGGTTGATGACGCCCGCGATGTGCCCCGAGGCGCCCAGCACAAAACGCCGCTCGCCCTTAAGCAGCTGCGTCGAAGCATAGGCGGATTTCCAGGGGACGATGTGATCTTCGCGCGAACCGTAGAGATAGACGGGCACCTCGATCCGGCCGAGATCGACCGGCTCGCCGCAGACCGTCAGCCTGCCCGGCGCCATCAGGTCGTTCTGCAGGTACGTGTGGCGCAGGTACCAGCAGTACCACGGGCCGGGCAGATTGGTGGAATCGCCGTTCCAGTACAGCAGGTCGAACGGCGCGGGCGTCTTGCCCTTCAGGTAGTTCTCGACCACGTAGTTCCACACCAGGTCGTTCGGACGCAGGAAGGAGAACGTGTTCGCCAGCTCCACGCCGCGCAGCAGGCCGGGGCCGGCCGGGGCCGCGCTGCCGATGGTCTGCTCGCGCATCTCCACCTGGGCCTGGTCCACGAACACGTCGAGGATGCCGGTGTCGCTGAAATCCAGCAGCGTGGTCAGCAGGGTCAGGCTGGCCGCCGGATGCTGGCCGCGCGCGGCCAGCACCGCCAACGCCGTGGAGAGGATCGTGCCGCCCACGCAGAAGCCGAGCACGTTGATCCGGTCCTGCGCGGCAATCTCGCGGGCCACCCGGATGGCCTCGATCGCGCCGCCCTCGATGTAGTCATCCCAGTTGCGCGCGGCCATGCTGGCATCCGGGTTGCGCCACGACACCAGGAACACCGTATGCCCCTGCTCCACCGAGTAGCGCACCAGCGAGTTGGCCGGCTGCAGATCCAGGATGTAGTACTTGTTGATACAGGGCGGCACCAGCAGCAGCGGGCGGGCATGCACCTTGGCCGTCAGCGGCTTGTACTGGATCAGTTGGAAGTAGTCGTTCTCGAAGACCACCGCACCTTCGCTGTTGGCGACGTTGCGGCCGATCTCGAACGCGGTCTCGTCCGTCTGCGAGATCTTGCCGCGTTCCATGTCCTGCAGCATGTTGAGGATGCCGGCGCGCAGCGACTCGCCGCGCGACTCGATCAGTTGCTTCTGCGCCTCGGGGTTGGTCGCCAGGAAGTTGGACGGCGACATGGCGGCGGTCCATTGCGACACGGCAAAGCGCACGCGCTCGCGCGTCTTGGCATCGGCCTGCACGGCATCGGCCATGTCCATCAGCGTGCGCGCATTGAGGACATAGAAGGCCGCGGCATAGCCATACAGCGGACTCTTGCGCCAGGCGTCGTTGGCAAAGCGGCGGTCGGAGGGGGCCACGGTCTCGGCGCTGTCGCCGGCGCTCATGTGCCCCCAGATCTGGAGCCACGCTTCGAGGTACTTCTGCTGGATCTCGGCCAGCCGCTCGGGCGGGATCAGCGCAAACGGCATCGCGCCCTCGCCCGTCGGCATGCCGCCAGCCGGTCCGAACCCGGTGGAGCCCGGTGCGCCGGACTGCGCGAACGCCCCCGCCATGGACTGCCACTGCCTGAACTGCTCCGCCCACTGGGCAGGATCGGCCAAGCCATGCCACGCTGGCTGGGCCTGGGATCCGGTTGCATGGGAAGATGCCTTGTGACGCGATGCCATAGTGTCCTCGATGCGGGCGACGATGCCGACCCGGCTGAATATAGGGCGTCCGTCGCAGTTGCGGGGCATTGTTGCCTCGCGATTTCACGGCTGTCAATCAGACGGCGTCGGACACCTGCCGCAACGCGAGCACTGGCGCGGGTTTCGAGCGGATACACCATCGCGGCCACCCCGCAATGGCTAAGTGAAGCATCAGGCTATGTGCCTGCCGGCGCGATTTCGTGCGAGACTGCGCCGTTGCGCCGGCGGCGGGCACGTCCGCCCCGCCCCGCCGCCATTCCATGTACATCGTTGCCATCGCCTGGCTCTACGTCGTCCTGATGATGTCCCTGACGGAGCAATCGTGGATTGCCGGCATCGGCACGTTCATCCTGTACGGCGTGGCGCCGCTGTCGCTCTTTCTCTGGCTCGCGGGCACACCGGCCCGCAAGCGGCGCCGCAAGGAGCAGGAGCGGCAAGCGGCCGGGCAATCCGCGCACGGCAACCCGCACGGCGGCGACGGCCCGCCCTGACGCTCGACTGGCCCACGCAAGCCGGATGCCCCGGCCACATCAGGCCGCCCGCCAGATCAGCGTTGCCATGCGCCCGGTCGTACGGTCGCGCCGGTAGGAGTAGAAGCGCTCGACATCCGTCATCGTGCACAGGCCGCCGCCATGGACATCACGGCAGCCCGCGCGGGCAAGGCGCAGCCTCGCCAGGGCGTAGAGATCCGCCAGGAACTTGCCATCGGCCGCCCCTTCGGCGAAAGCCGCGCGGGTCGCCGGCAGCTCGTCGGGCCGGGCGGCGTCGATGAAGGCCTGGCGCACCTCCGCACCCACCTCGAAGCAATCGGGGCCGATCGCCGGACCGAGCCAGGCCAGCCAGGTCGGGTCCGCCTCCTGGCCACATGCGCGCAGGGCATCGGTCATGCGCTCGACCGTCTGCTCGATCACGCCCGAACACAGGCCCCGCCAGCCGGCGTGCGCCGCCCCCACCGTCACGCCGCGCGCGTCGCACAGCAGCACGGGCAGGCAATCCGCCGTCATCACCACGCACACGCGCCCCGGCGAAGCCGCAATCGCCGCGTCGGCGACCACCGGCGCGGGCAGCGGCTGATCCAGATCGGCCACCACGGTGCCGTGCACCTGCTCCATCCACGCCGGCTCGGCCGGGAGCACGGCGCGCAGCAGCCGGCGGTTCTGCGTGACGGCATCCGGCCCGTCGCCCACGTGCCGGCCCAGGTTGAGGCCGCCGGGCAGTCCGCCGGCCAGCCCATAGGGTCCCGTGCTGACCCCGCCCTGCCGCGTGGTCGACAGCGCGCGCACGGACGGCGGCGCCGGCCAGTCCGGGACAATCCAGTCAGACGAGATCGACATCGGGGTCCATCTCCAGTGCGTCCATCAGTTCGGCCAGGTCGTCGGGCACACCGGCATGCCAGTGCACCGACTGGCCCGACGCGGGATGCACCAGCCCCAGGCGCACCGCATGCAACGCCTGCCGCGCAAACGGTGCCGGCAGCGGCGCCTTGATCGTCTGCGGCCGGCCCCGGCGGAAGTTGCGCGTATAGACCGGGTCGCCCAGCAGCGGGTGGCCCTCGGACTCGAAGTGCACGCGGATCTGGTGCGTGCGCCCCGTTTCCAGCTGGCACTGCACCAGCGACACCTGCGCGCGCCCGAGGTCGACCACGTCCAGCATCTTGAAATGCGTGCGCGCCGGCTTGCCGCTGGCGGTCTCGATGATGGCCATGCGGGTGCGGTCGCGCGGGTCGCGCCCGATCGGGGCATCGATGGTGCCGGCCTCGGGCGTCTCACCCCAGACCAGCGCCAGGTAGGTCCGCTTGACGGTGCGGGCCTGCAACTGGCGTACGAGATCCGTCTGCGCGGGCAGCGTGCGGGCGACCACCATCAACCCGGAGGTCTCCTTGTCGAGCCGGTGGACGATCCCCGCGCGCGGCAGGCCGGCCGCCTGCGGATAGCGGTGCAGCAGCCCGTTGAGCACGGTGCCGCTCCAGTTGCCGGCAGCCGGGTGGACCACCAGGCCGGCGGGCTTGTTGATCACCAGCAGCGTGTCGTCTTCATAGACGACATCCAGGTCGACGGGCTCGGCGACGAAGGCGTTCTCGTCGTCGGCGCGCTGCGGGACGACCTCGATGCGGTCGCCGCCGCAGACCGCCGCGCGCGGCCGCACCGCAGCCCCGCCCACGCGCACGGCGCCGGCGTCGATCCATTGCTGCAGGCGGCTGCGGGAGTAATCGGGCAGCAGCTTGGCGAGCGCCTTGTCGAGCCGCTCGCCGTGCAGCGCCTCGGGAATCTCCACGATGATGGGTTCGATGGCCTGCCCCGCGCCGGGCGCGGACAGGTCGAGCGCCTCGTCGTCGAGCGTATCGTCGGCGTCTTGCGAGGCGGCTGGGAGGTCGGCCACTGCGTCGTCGGACACAGGGCTTGGGCTATAATGCTTGATGCGATTTTTCATTCAGACAAGGTGCCCATGTCGGTCACGAGCATGAAGCTGGCGCGCATTCGCGCGCGAATCGGAGCGGTATTGGCGGCGGGCGTTGCATGCCTCGCGATCTCGGCCTGCGGCATCATGCCGGAACAACAGGACGAGACCGCAGGCTGGTCGGCCAACAAATTATATTCGGAAGCGAAGGACGCGCTCGACGGCGGCGACTACAGCAAGGCCGTCAAGTACTACGAAAAGCTCGAGAGCCGCTATCCGTTCGGGCCCTTTGCCCAGCAGGCGCAGATCGAAACCGCCTACGCCAATTACAAGGACGGCGAAACCGCCGCCGCGCTGGCTGCGGTCGATCGCTTCATCCAGCTGCACCCGAATCACCCCAGCGTCGATTACGCCTACTACCTCAAGGGCCTGATCAACTTCAACGACAACCTGGGCTGGCTGGGCCGCTTCTCCAACCAGGACCTGAGCGAGCGCGATCCGAAGGCGGCCCGCGCCGCCTACGATGCGTTCAAGACGCTGATCACGCGTTTCCCGAACAGCAAGTACGCGCCGGACGCCGCG
Organism: Ralstonia nicotianae; assembly: GCF_018243235.1. NCBI lineage: Bacteria > Pseudomonadati > Pseudomonadota > Betaproteobacteria > Burkholderiales > Burkholderiaceae > Ralstonia > Ralstonia nicotianae. The sequence continues at coordinate 1,707,700 of NZ_CP046674.1, read as the reverse complement.
CAGCGCATGCAGTACATCGTCAACGCGATGGCCGAGCATGAAGTGCAGGCCGCCCGCTACTACTACCGCCGCGGCGCCTACCTGGCCGCCACCAACCGCGCGCAGGAAGCCATCAAGGATTACGATCGCGCGCCGGCCGTGGAAGAAGGGCTGTACATCATGATGAAGTCCTACGAAGCGCTTGGCATGAAAGACCTGCGCGACGACACCGAGCGCATCATCAAGCAGAACTATCCGAACAGCGATTTCCTGCTGTACGGACAGCGCAAGAAGGCCAAGCCGTGGTACCAGTGGTGGTAAGCCACGCGTGAACAGCGCCATCGCGCAATCAGGAAGCCCGGTCGATTGACCGGGCTTTTTTTCGCCCGCGCGCGGCGTCAGGCGGAGGTGTCGGCCGGAAACGCCGCCGATTCAGCCTGACCCAGCGAACGCAGGAACCCCGCCGCCGTGTCCGCCTCGCGGGTGCGCTTGAACGGCGGCAGGCTCTGCCAGATCTGCCGCCCATACGACTTCTCCACCAGGCGCGGATCGCAGATCATCAGCACGCCGCGATCGCTCTCGGAGCGGATCAGCCGGCCCGCGCCCTGCTTGAGCGTGATGACGGCATGCGGCAACTGATGGACGGCGAACGGGCTCAGGCCCTTCTTTTCCAGCGCTTCCATCCGGGCGCTGAGCACCGGATCGTCGGGCGGCGCGAACGGCAGCTTGTCGATGACGACCAGCGACAGCGCCTCGCCCCGCACGTCCACGCCTTCCCAGAAACTCTGGCTGCCGACCAGCACCGCGTTGCCGAGCGCGCGGAAGCGCTCGAGCAGTTCCGTGCGGCTGGCCTGGCCCTGCACCAGCAGCGGAAAATCCCAGCCGCGCTGCGCGAACTCGTCGGTCAGCCGCTCGGCGGCGCGGTTGACGGCGCGCAGCGTGGTGCACAGCACGAAGGTCTTGCCGCCGGCCGCTTCGATCATCGGCAGGGCGGCGTCGAGCACCGCATCGGTGAAGCGCGGATCGCTCGGCTGCGGCAGATCGCGCGGCACGTACAGCAACCCCTGCGATGCGTAGTCGAAGGGACTGTCGAGCGTCATCGACCGGTCACGGTCGAGGCCCAGCTGCGCGGCGTAGTGCGTGAAATTCCCGCGCACGGAAAGCGTCGCCGACGTGAAGATCCAGGCGCGCGGCTGCCCGGCCCGCTGGCGCGAGAAGATCGGCGCGATCGACAGCGGCGTCAGGTGCAGCTGCACGGCATTGGCGAAGACTTCGACCCAGCGCACCCGCTCATCGACGGGTGCCTCGGCCTCGAGCGCCGCCTCGCCATCGGCCTTGGCGGCCGGCGCCGGCCTGGGGGCGGCCCAGGCCTCGAGCTTGTCGCACAGCGCCACCGCGCGGCGATGGCATTGCTCGATGGTCTCGGCGCGCTCGGCCTGCGCCTCCAGCGCACCGGTAAAATCGGACAGCGCCTGCTCCAGCTTGGGCAGGACTTCGTAGAACGGCTTGCTGAGCGCCGCATCGCTATCGATCTGCTTCATCGACAGGCGCGCGCCGTCCTGGCGGAATACCAGGCGCAGGTCGCGCGCGGCGCGCTCGAGCGGCGCGGCGATGGCCACCCAGTCCACCGCATCGCGCGCATGCGACAGCCCCTCGGCCACGCTGTCCCGCGCCAGTTCCAGCAACTGGTTGGTGGAGATCGTCTCGCCGAAGAACAGCGTCGCGGTCTCGGGCAGCTGATGCGCTTCGTCAAAGATGACGGTGTTCGCGGCCGGCAGCAGCTCGGCCATGCCGGTGTCCTTGAGCATGACATCGGCGAAGAACAGGTGGTGATTGACGACCACCATGTCGGCCTGCTGCGCCTCCTTGCGGGCGCGCATGACGAAGCAGTCCTTGTAGTACGCGCACTCCGAACCGAGGCAGTTGTCGCGCGTGGACGTGACCAGATTCCACACCGGCGCGTTCTCGGGCACGGCGGAAAGCTCGGCCTTGTCGCCCGTCTTGGTGGTCTTGAGGAAGCGGTTGATCTCGCGCAGCCACGCCGCGTCCTGCCGCGACGACAGCCGCCCGTTCTGCGACGTGCGCTCCAGGTGGTAATGGCAGACGTAGTTGGCCCGCCCCTTCAGCAGCGCCACCGACACCGGTGCATTCAGGGCCTTGCGCACGGTCGGGATATCGCGCAGGAACAGCTGGTCCTGCAGGTTCTTGGTCCCGGTGGACAGGATCACCTTGCCGCCCCACAGCATCGCCGGAACGAGGTAGGCGTAGGTCTTGCCCGTGCCGGTGCCCGCCTCGACGATCAGCGAATCCGCCGCCTCGATGGCATTCGCCACCGCCTGCGCCATCGTCAGCTGCGATGTGCGCGGCCGGTACGACTCGATGCCCTGCGCCAGCGTGCCGTCATCGGCGAACAGCGTCGCCAGTTCGGCATGGTGGAGGTCGGTGGGCGGCGCGTCGGGAAGCGCGGCGGCATCGCCATTGCCGGCATCGGCCGACGGCTCGGCGAGTGGGGAAAGCGAAGTCAAGGAAGAAGCGTCCTGGAGGGCGGATGGCGGACGCCGCACGTGGCGGCGGCGTCCCAGGATCGGGCGATCGGGGCAACGCTCAGGCGGGCACGTCCGGCTCAAGCTGCAACTGTAGCAGCGTAATGGTGTCCTTGAGCTTGAGACGGCGTTTTTTCAGACGGCGCAACTGCAGTTCATCGTGGTCGGGCTCGGCCGAGAGCCGGTCGATCAGAAAATCGAGATCGCGGTGCTCGATCTGCAGCTCGATGATGCGACGCGAGATCGTGTTCAGGTCGCTATCCATCCATCCTCCCGAAATCACCCGCCTAAGCCAAGGTCAAGTTTAGAACCCCAGCGGGCTGGTGTTGCTCTTGTTTTGCTCGTTGCGGCGCTTGCTCTGCTCGCGGCGCTCTTCCAGCTCCTTCTGGCGCTGCTGGGCATCCTGCTGCTTCTGTTGATACAGCTTCGCGTTCTCGGCGCGCTTAGCCGCGTTGGCGGCCCCCTGCGCCTGCGCGGCCTTCAGCCTGGCGTCGTAGTCGGACTGCTTCTGGGCATGGGCCTGGGCATTGGCGGCGCGCTGCGGCGCTTCGGCCTGGCGCTGCGCTTCGTTCAGGCGCTGCTGTTCCTGCTTCTGCTCGAAATCGCCGCGGTTCTTCTGTTCGCTGGCCTCGCGCTGCGGGCGCTCGGCCTCGTACTGCGCCTGGCGGACGGCACGATCGCGATCGCGGCGCTCGGCGCGGTCGGCGCGCTCGGCCTCGTCCAGCGCCAGCTCGCGCTCACGGATGGCATGGAGTTCCGTGCGGCGCACATCCTTGGCCTTGTCGATACAGTGCGTGATGAAGAAGGTGTCGTAGCAGGCGCGCTCGGCCTGCTCATAGCGGTATTCGGCCCACGCGCGGGCGCTGCTGATGCGGTCGTGCTCCGGGCCGAAATCAGGCGGCGTATCGGCCGACGATGCGGACGCGACCGGCGCGGATGCCGCCGCCGGCTGGCTCCACGCCGGCGCCGCGCACAGCACAGCCGCCAGCGGAACCGCATGGGACACATGGAAAACACGGCGCATCACGCAGCACACACGGGCGCAACGACGGGCAAAAGACAGGAGCATAGGCATACCGCGCATTTTATCACCGCGCCTGTGCAGCCCACGCCATGCCGCGGCGGGATGCCGTCCGGAGTGGACCGCGCGTTATGGCAAAATGCGCGCCTTTCCATCGCACTCCCTGGAAGCAATGACCGATTCCGTGCTGCAAAAGATCGTCTCCCGCATCGCCGCCGAGCTGTCGGTGAAACCGCAGCAAGTCGCCGCCGCCGTGCAGCTGCTGGATGAAGGCGCCACCGTGCCGTTCATCGCGCGCTACCGCAAGGAAGCCACCGACAACCTGGACGATACGCAACTGCGCAACCTGGAAGAGCGCCTGCTGTACCTGCGCGAGCTGGAAGACCGCCGCGCGGCCATCCTGGCTTCCATCGAGGAACAGGGCAAGCTGACCGACCCGCTGCGCGCTGCCATCGAGGCAGCCGAGACCAAGCAGGTGCTGGAAGACCTCTACCTGCCCTACAAGCCCAAGCGCCGCACCCGCGCGCAGATCGCCCGCGAATGCGGCCTGGAGCCGCTGGCCCAGGCGCTGCTCGCCGATCCCACGCTCGCCCCGCAGGCCGAGGCCACCAAGTTCGTCAACGGCCAGCCGACCGCGGAAGGCGGCGTGCCCGACGCCAAGGCCGCGCTGGACGGCGCGCGCGACATCCTCTCCGAACAGTTCGGCGAGACCGCGGAGCTGCTCGGCAAGGTGCGCGACCACCTGTGGAACCAGGGCGTGATCGCCTCCACCGTGGTCGAGGGCAAGGAAACCGCCGAGGAAGAGAAGTTCCGCGACTACTACGCCTACAGCGAGCCGATCCGCAACGTGCCGTCGCACCGCGCGCTGGCGCTGTTCCGCGGCCGCAATGCGGGCGTGCTGTTCGTCAAGCTGGGCCTGGGCGAAGAGCAGGACGCGATGAGCCCGCATCCGTGCGAAACCATGATCGCGCGCCATGTCGGCATCGAGAACAAGGGCCGCGCGGCCGACAAATGGCTGTCGGACGTGTGCCGCTGGTGCTGGCGCGTCAAGGTGCAGCCGCACATCGAGACCGAACTGCTGACGCAGCTGCGCGAATCCGCCGAAGCCGAGGCCATCAAGGTCTTTGGCCGCAACCTGCACGACCTGCTGCTGGCCGCGCCCGCCGGCCCGAAGGCGGTGATGGGCGTCGACCCCGGCATCCGCACCGGCTGCAAGGTGGCCGTGGTCGATCACACCGGCAAGCTGCTGGAAACCGCCACGATCTATCCCCACGAGCCGCGCCGCGACTGGAACGGCTCGCTGGCCACCCTCGCCCGCCTGGCCAAGCAGCACGGCGTGGCGCTGGTGTCGATCGGCAACGGCACCGCCAGCCGCGAGACCGACAAGCTGGTGCAGGACCTGATGCATCACCTGGCCAAATCAGCACCCGAAATGAAGCTGACCAAGATCGTGGTGAGCGAGGCCGGCGCATCGGTATATTCGGCCTCCGAGCTGGCGGCCAAGGAATTCCCCGACCTGGACGTGTCGCTGCGCGGCGCGGTGTCGATCGCCCGCCGCCTGCAGGACCCGCTGGCCGAGCTCGTGAAGATCGACCCGAAGTCGATCGGCGTGGGCCAATACCAGCACGACGTCAATCAGCGCGAGCTGGCCCGCGCGCTGGACGCCGTGGTCGAGGACTGCGTGAACGCGGTCGGCGTCGACGTCAACACAGCCTCGACCGCGCTGCTGGCGCGCGTGTCGGGGCTCAACGCGATCCTGGCCAAGAACATCGTCGAATACCGCGACGCCAACGGCGTGTTCGCCAACCGCGAAGCCCTCAGGCAGGTGCCGCGCCTGGGCGACAAGACCTTCGAGCAGGCCGCCGGCTTCCTGCGCATCAACAACGGCGACAACCCGCTCGACCGCTCCTCGGTGCACCCGGAAGCGTATCCGGTGGTGCAGCGCATTCTCGAGCGCATCAAGAAAGGCATCGGCGACGTGCTCGGCAACCGCGAGGCGCTGCGCGGCCTGACCGCGCTGGAGTTCACCGACGACAAGTTCGGCCTGCCGACCGTGGTCGACATCCTGGGCGAACTCGAGAAGCCCGGCCGCGATCCGCGCCCGGAATTCAAGACCGCCACCTTCCAGGACGGCGTGGAAGACATCAAGGACCTGCAGCCCGGCATGGTGCTGGAAGGCGTGGTGACCAACGTGGCGGCCTTCGGCGCGTTCATCGACATCGGCGTGCACCAGGATGGGCTGGTGCACGTGTCGGCCCTGTCGACGAAGTTCGTGCGTGATCCGCACGAGGTGGTCAAGCCCGGCCAGATCGTCAAGGTCAAGGTGATGGAGGTGGACGTCAAGCGCAACCGCATCGGCCTGACGATGCGACTGACCGACGAGCCGGGCCAGGTGCCCGCGCGCAGCGGCGGCGACCGCCCCGCCGGCGGCAACCGCAACGGCGGCCAGCAGCGCCGCGCACCGGAACCCGCCGGCGCCATGGCCGCGGCGTTCGCCAAGCTCAAGCGCTGACGCCCTGCCCGCCCCGTGGTCAACGGCCCGCCCGGTCTTCGGACCCGGCGGGCTTTTTCATGGCGCCGATGTGCCCGTTACAAGTCCTTACGCGCCTGGAACTTTCCTAACACTCGCCCGTCATCACGCCGCCGCCCCGCCTCGTTAAGGGAAGACACAGGCACGCTGCGCCTGGCCCCACGAGGAGAACTCCATGAAGACGAGCCGCACCCTGATCGCCGCCCTGTTCGCCGTTGCCGGCACCGCTGCTTTCGCCCAGGCCACGCCGCCCGCGGCGCCGGTGTCGCCGGTCACGCAAGTGCAGCAGGACAACCAGCAGATCCGCCAGGACACGCACGACATCCGCCGCGACAACCGCGACATCCGCCAGGACAACCGCCAGATCCGCCAGGACCGTGCCGACATCGGCCGCGACAAGGCCACGCTTGCCGATGCGCGCGCCGAGCGCCAGGCCGACCAGCGCCGCGAGAACCGCGACCTGGCCAACGGCAACGTCAAGGGCGCCGACTACTGGAACCGGCAGCGCGCCCGGGAACAGCACCAAATCAACGCCGAGCGCCACGACCTGCACCAGGACCGCCAGCAGCTGCACAGCACCATCAAGGACCGCAACCACGACGTGCGTGATCGCAACCATGACGCGCACGCCCGCCGCGACGAAGTGCGCGAGCGCAACCAGGCCGCCTCGAAGATCTGAGCGCAGCGCACCCGCGCCGCCAAGCAAAACGGCCCGTGCATTCGATGCACGGGCCGTTTGTTCTTGCCGGAAGCGACGGGTCAGATCTCGACCTTGGTCCCCAGCTCCACCACGCGGTTGGCGGGGATATGGAAGAAGTCCGAAGGCTTGGCGCCGTTCTGATGCATCCACGCAAACAGCCGCTCGCGCCACATCGACATGCCCGGCAGCTTGGACGGCACCACCGATTCCCGCGCGATGAAGAACGACGTATCCATCAGTTCGCAGCGCGAGCCGATCTGCGGCTGGCCCAGCTCCAGCACACGATAGACGTCCGGCGTTTCCTTGAACCCATATTCCGCCTTGACGAGGTAGATGCCGCTGCCGAATTCGCGCACGGTCACGCGGCGCCTGTCGTCCACGTAGGGGATGTCGCGCGTGACGAAGCTGATGAAGATCACGCGCTCGTGCAGCACGCGGTTGTGCTTCAGGTTATGCAGCAGCGACACCGGCACGAAGTCGATATTGGCCGTCAGGAATACCGCGGTGCCCTCCACGCGGTGCGGCGGGTGCGCCAGCAGGCCGGCGAGGAACGGTTCGAGCGGAATGCCGTCTTCCAGGCTGCGTGCGCGCACCAGCTGGCGGCCCTTGTACCACGTCATCAGCAGGAAGAACACCGCGCCGCCCAGCATCAGCGGGAACCATCCGCCGTCGCGAATCTTCAGCAGGTTGGCCGAGAAGAACGCCATGTCGACCACCAGGAAACCCAGGCTCACCAGCGTCACTAGCACCGGATTCCAGCGCCAGACCGAGCGCATCACCACCGCGGCCAGTACGGTCGTGATGACCATCGTGGTGGTCACGGCGATGCCGTAGGCGGCGGCCAGGTTGTCGGACTTCTTGAACGCCAGCACCACGCTGATCACCAGGATCAGCAGCATCCAGTTCACCACCGGCACGTAAATCTGGCCGATCTCGGCTTCCGACGTATAGCGGATGCGCATGCGCGGCACAAAGCCCAGCTGGATGGCCTGGCTCGTCAGCGAGAAGGCGCCGGAGATCACCGCCTGCGATGCGATCACCGTGGCCGCCGCCGCCAGCACCACCATCGGCAACTGCAGCGCTTCGGGCACGGCGCGGTAGAACGGGTTTTCAACCGTGCTCGGGTCGGTCAGCAGCATCGCTCCCTGGCCGAAATAGTTCAGCAGCAGGCTCGGCGCCACGATGAAGAACCAGCCCCAGCGGATCGGCCGCGCACCGAAGTGCCCCATGTCGGCATACAGCGCCTCGGCGCCGGTCAGCACCAGGAACACCGAGCCCAGCACGACGAACGCCTGCAGCGCATGCTCATGCAGGAACGCAATCGCGTACACCGGGTTGACGGCCACCAGGATCTGCGGCGCCTTCATCAGATTGACCAGGCCCAGCGCGGCCAGCGCGGCGAACCAGACCAGCATCACGGGCCCGAACAGCTTGCCCACCACCGACGTGCCCCCGCGCTGGATCAGGAACAGCGCCGCCAGGATCACCACCGTGATCGGCAGCACGAACGGAGACAGCGACGGTGCGGCAATCTCCAGGCCCTCCATGGCCGAAAGCACCGAGATGGCCGGCGTGATGACGGCATCGCCGTAGAACATGCAGGCGCCGAACACGCCCAGCATGGTCAGCAGCGCCATCCGCTTGGACTGCTTGTTCGCGGTGCGCAGCGACAGCGCCATCAGCGCGAGGATGCCGCCTTCGCCGTTGTTGTCGGCGCGCATGACGAACAGCACGTACTTGAGCGACACCACGATCACCATCGCCCAGAACAGCATGGAGATGATGCCCAGCACCGCGGCGGTGGAAAACGGAATGCCGTGCTCGGGACTGAAGCACTCCTTGAGCGCGTACAGCGGACTGGTGCCGATGTCGCCGAACACCACGCCCACGGCGCCGACCACCATGGCGCGCAGGTTCACGTTGGATTGCGAGGATCCCGTTGCTGTAAGAGCTTGACTCATGCCTTGTCGTCGGCCGCGACTGCCGGCCGCTTGAAAATCGTGCAATGCACAATGAGGCGCGATTGTACTCTTGGGCCCTCGCTCGCCAACCCCTCGAACGCCTGTCCGTTGCCCTGCCGCATCACACAAAACGGCGCCGGGCAACGCGCTTGCCGTGGCACCTTTTTACTGCCTGAGCAAGCAAGAAATTGGCACCTGGGCACCTGAAACTGCCGTGAACGCATGCAGACCGGACCTCGTGCCATCCGCTATGCTGTACCGCACAGATCCCGGCGTAGGACCCTCACGGACAGAACTTTGTAGGAAAATGGCCGACAAATATGAATTGCAAACTTTCGCTGCAGCGGCGCCTGACGGCCGCCCGGCGAATCCACCAGGACCCGCCTTGCCCTATTCCACCCTCCGCGCCTCGGGACGTGCCCAGACTTCACTGGTCGCACTGATCGCGCTGCTGGCCGTGGCCGCGCTGCTGCTGGCCATTCCGCGCGTGATCCTGCCCTGGGCGCAATCGTCCGCATCGCCGCATTTCGATCCCGCGCTGTGGGCCGACTATGCCGGCCCATACGACTTCGCCGCCGCCGTGGTGGCGGTCAGCGCGGTCGTCATCTATCTGCTCCGGCGCCGATAGCGCATCGGCTCAGCGTGCCAGGGCGCGCGCGCACTCGGCCACCAGGCCCGGGCCGCGGTAGATCAGCCCCGTGTAGAGCTGCACCAGCTGCGCGCCGGCGTCGATCTTCTCCCGGGCATGCTCCCCGGCCAGGATGCCGCCCACGCCGATGATGGGCACCGCATCGCCCAGCAGACCGCGCAGCGCGCGGATGACGCGCGTCGAGCCCTCCCGCACGGGCTGCCCCGACAGCCCGCCCGCCTCCTCCGCATGCGGCAGGCCGGCCACGGCTTCGCGGCGGATCGTGGTGTTGGTGGCGATCACGCCGTCCATCCGATGGCGCAGCAATGCGTCGCCAATATTGGCGATCTGCTCATCGTCCAGGTCCGGCGCGATCTTCAGCACCACCGGCACGTAGCGCTTGTGCTGGTCGGCCAAGCGCTGCTGCGCCCCGCGCAGCGTGCCGAGCAGGCTATCCAGTTCGCTCGCGCCTTGCAGCTGGCGCAGGTTCTTGGTGTTCGGCGACGAGATATTGACCGTCACATAGCTGGCGTACGGGTAGACACGCTCCAGGCAGTGCAGGTAGTCGTCGACGGCGCGCTCGATCGGCGTGTCGGCGTTCTTGCCGATGTTCAGGCCCAGCACGCCGCCCGCCTCGCGCCACTTCGACGCCTGCACATTGCGGATGAACGCATCGACGCCACCGTTGTTGAAGCCCATGCGATTGATCAGCGCACTCGCCGCCGGCAGCCGGAACATGCGCGGCCGCGGATTGCCCGGCTGCGCGCGCGGCGTCACGGTGCCCACTTCGATGAAGCCGAAGCCGAGCGCGCCCAGCGCATCGATGTAGGCGCCGTCCTTGTCCAGGCCCGCCGCCAGCCCGACCGGGTTCGGGAACGCGATGCCCATCACCGTGCGGGGCTGCGGCGCCACGCGCGCGCCGATGCAGCCCGACAGCCCCAGCGCATGCGCGCGCTTGAGCTGGTTCAGCGTGAAGTGGTGCGCGTCTTCGGGGTCCATCGAAAACAGCAGCGGGCGGGCAAGCGGATACAGGGCGTTGAGCACGATCGTGAAAACGTAGGAAGGCGAAAGGCCGCATTGTAAACGGACGGCGTCGCCGGACGAGCGCGCGCATCTGACAGCGCACCCGAACATCGCGGACGCAGGCTGGTCTAAGAATCAGGTGCAGCCTGCTCTCGCAGGAAGCATCAGCCACACGTCCCGCCCCATCATGAAGCGGGATGAATCAAAAAAGTGTTGCATCACAGCAAGGACTCCGATAAAGTCTCGTTTTCGACGGACGCGGGGTGGAGCAGTCTGGCAGCTCGTCGGGCTCATAACCCGAAGGTCGCAGGTTCAAATCCTGCCCCCGCAACCACAAAGCAGTCGAATGGCTCGCTCCAAGACCTGAGCCATCACAAATAAAGTAGTCTTGTTTTCGACGGACGCGGGGTGGAGCAGTCTGGCAGCTCGTCGGGCTCATAACCCGAAGGTCGCAGGTTCAAATCCTGCCCCCGCAACCACAAAGCAGTCGAACGGCTCGCTCCAAGACCTGAGCCAACAGCAAGCAAAGCCCGCACAAGCGGGCTTTTTGCTTTTCTGCGCATGCCAAGCACCGCCGCCCCAGGGCCGGGAACCGGGTCGGCTCGGTGATACACTGAAGCATTCCATCTGCGGATGCGTCCATGAAATTCTGTTCCAACTGCGGTCAGCCGGTCGTCTCCCGCATTCCCGCCGGAGACAACCGCCTGCGCGACGTCTGTGACCACTGCAATACGATTCACTACGTGAATCCGCGCAACGTGGTCGGCACCGTGCCCGTGTGGAACGATCAGATCCTGCTGTGCAAGCGCGCCATCGAACCACGCTATGGCTTCTGGACGCTGCCCGCGGGCTTCATGGAGATCGGTGAAACCACCGCCCAGGCAGCCTCGCGCGAGACGCTGGAGGAGGCCGGCGCCCGCGTCGAGATCGGCGAACTCTTCTCGGTACTCAACGTGCCGCACGTTCACCAGGTCCACCTGTTCTATCTGGCCAGGCTGACCAACCTCGACTTTGCCCCCGGCGAGGAAAGCCTGGAGGTCGCGCTGTACAACGAGGCCGACATTCCCTGGGACGACCTCGCCTTCCCGACCGTCATCCACACGCTGCGCTGCTTCTTCGCCGATCGCGCCGCCGGCCGCCTGACCGACAACAGCTTCCGCCTGCATACGCTGGATATCGACAAGCCGATGCGCCCGGTCGCAATCGACTCGCCCGCGACCACGCCCTGAATCGGACCATCGCGCGCACCATGATCGCCTGGTTGGATCCGCACGATCCCTTCCCGCCCGTCGATCGCGCGCTCGGCCCCGACTCGGAGGCGCCGGGCCTGCTGGCCGCGAGCGCGGACCTATCGCCGCAGCGGCTCCTGATCGCGTACCGGCAAGGCATCTTTCCGTGGTACGCCCAGGGCCAGCCGGTGCTGTGGTGGAGCACTGACCCCCGCATGGTGCTGCGGCCGGAGGACTTCCGAGTCTCGACCACGTTCCGCAAGACGCTGCGGCGCGTGCTCGACGACCCGACCTGGGAGATCCGCATCGATCACGCCTTTCGCGACGTGATGGTCGACTGCGCCACCACCGCCCGCCCCGGCCAGCACGGCACCTGGATCACCGAAGACGTCATCCAGGCCTATACCGCCCTGCACCGCCGCGGCTACGCGCACAGCGTGGAAACCTGGCATGGGGGCCGGCGCGTCGGCGGCCTGTACGGCGTTGCGCTGGGCCACATGTTCTACGGCGAATCGATGTTCGCGCACCGCACCGATGCCTCGAAGATCGCGCTGGCGGCGCTGTGCGCCTTCCTCGGCAGCCGGGGCGTCGCGATGATAGACTGCCAGCAGGAAACCGAGCACCTGGCTTCGCTGGGCGGTGCGCCGGTGCCGCGCGCGGCGTTTCTCGCCCACGTGCGCGAAGCGGCCAGCGCACCGGCCATCGTGCCATGGCACTTCGACAAATCCGTGCTTCGCCGGTGGACCGGCCGCAATGAGCAAGCTTAAGGAACTCCCACTCTCGGCACTGCAGTTCTATGCCACCGCGCCTTACGCGTGCAGCTACCTCGAAGGGCGGCTGGCGCGTTCGCAGGTCGCCACGCCCGCGCACCTGATCAATGCCGACGTCTATTCCAAGCTCGTGCGGGCCGGTTTCCGGCGCAGCGGCATCTTCACCTACCGCCCCCATTGCGACGACTGCCATGCCTGCACACCGTGCCGTGTGGTCGTCGCTCCGTTCGTACCGTCGCGTGCGCAGCGCCGCGCGGCCGAGCGGCACCAGTCGCTCGAAGCCCTGGTGGCCCCGCTGACCTACGTCGAAGAACATTACCAGCTGTACCTGCTCTACCAGTCCGTGCGCCACGCGGGCGGCGGCATGGACCACGACAGCCGCGACCAGTACGAGCAGTTCCTGCTGCAGAGCCGCGTGAATTCGCGGCTGGTGGAATTCCGCGAGCCCCCCGAGTCGGAATCGGCCGGACGGCTGCGCATGGTCAGCATGATCGACGTGCTGGAAGATGGCCTGTCGTCGGTCTACACCTTCTATGATCCGCTCGAACGCAAGGCCAGCTACGGTACATACAACGTGCTGTGGCAGATCGCCCAGGCGCAGGCGCTGGAACTGCCCTACGTCTACCTCGGCTACTGGATCGAGCAGAGCCGCAAGATGGCCTACAAGGCACAGTTCCAGCCGCTCGAGTTGCTGGTGAACGGCGAATGGCGGCGCTTCGAGGACGTGGCGCCGGCTGCCGCCAGACCGGCGGAATAGCCACCGGAACCGGCATCAGCGCGAGGTGCGCTCCACGCCGACATCGACCACCCCGTAGGTGCTGATGCCGGAACTCTGGCTGTAGGCCTCACGCGAAGTCGTGCAGCCCGTCAGGCCCACGCCGACACAGGCCAGGCCCGCCATCCACAGCGCGGCTCGCGCGCACCATGTCTTCAAGTGCATGGCATCCGTGCTCCAATCAAGAGGCAGCCGACAGCCGCTCGGCAAGCATCGTGTTATATGCGCGGACCATGCCGGGAATCAGGAACAGGTCCACCAGCACCCACAGCCCGCCAAGCACGCCGAGCACCCAACCCGCCGTATTGCCGCTATCCAGGATCACCAGCCATGTACCGCCGACATTGGCGATGGCCTGGGCGACGGCACTCCCGACCCGGTTCACATAGAAGCGATGCGCCCCCAGGAACCCCAGGAGGAACCACCACAGGAACGCGACACCCGCGCTTTTCTTGTGGGCGTCGTAGAGCATGATTTCGCGAGCGGTTTCGTTCATGGCAGGACGTCAGGTCAATGTGCATCAGACCACGGCAAGATGGCCACGTTCCGGGTCTTGCATCGATTACATCCGGGCGAGCGCCGCCTCGGCCTTGTCGAGCCACGACCGCAGCTCGGCAAGCAGCGTGGCGGGCGAAAAGGAGCAGCTCTCTTCGCCGAACGCCGCGGCCATGTCGAGCCGCTGCAGCAATGCGCGACGCACCTGATCGTAGGCCGGCGGCAGCACGGCGAGCGGCGCCAGTGCGGCATCGTCGCGCCAATGCTTGAGCAGGCGCGGCAGATCGGGCGAGCGCGCATGCTGCCCGAGTGCCTCGCGCAGGACTTGCAGGGATTCGGCGGCGGTCATGTGCGTGCCCGCTTCTCGCGGTACAGCTCGCGAAAGGTCTTGCCGACAGGGGCCGGCATGTCGCGCGTATCGGTCCAGCCCTTGCCGACGGGCAGCGAGCGGATCAGTTTCCTGTCGCCGCCCATCCAGCGCAGCACGCGTGCGGCCACCCGGCTCCCGGCCGCATACAGTGCCGGCCGACGGGCCATGAAGCCCCACAGGCGCAGGCCGAGGCGCTCGGACGGCGGCCGTAGCTCGCGCTCCATCTGTTTCTCCCGCAGCGTGCGCAGCAGGTCCGACAGCGGAATCGACGCGGGGCAGACCCGGTTGCACTCACCGCACAGCGTGGCGGCCTGCGGCAGATCGATCGCATTGGACAGGCCGACGTAGCTCGGCGTCAGCACGCTGCCCATCGGCCCGGGATACACCCAGCCGTACGCGTGCCCGCCGATCTTCTGGTACACCGGGCAATGGTTCATGCAGGCGCCGCAGCGGATGCAGCGCAGCATCTCCTGGAACTCGCCGCCGATCAGCCCGCTGCGGCCACCATCGACGATCACGAAGTACATGTGCTCGGGGCCATCCTGCTCGCCCGCGGCGCGCGGCCCGGTCAGCAGCGAAAAGTAGTTCGAGATCGCCTGCCCGGTCGCCGACCGCGGCAGCAGGCGCATCACCGTAGCCAGATCCTCGAGCGTGGGCAGCACCTTCTCGATGCCCGTCACGGCCACATGCACGCGCGGCATTACGGTGCACATGCCCTCGTTGCCCTCGTTGGTGACGAGCGCCACCGACCCCGTCTCGGCGATGATGAAGTTGCCGCCGGTCACGCCCATGTCGGCGGACAGGAATTCCGGGCGCAGCACCTCGCGCGCCTCGCGGGTCATCTGCGGGATGTCGGTCAGGCGCGGCCGGTTGTGCGTTTTGGCGAAGAGGTCGGCGATCTCCTCCTTGTCCTTGTGCACCACCGGCGCGATGATGTGCGACGGCGGCTCGCTGTCGTTGATCTGCAGGATGTATTCGCCGAGATCGGTCTCGATGCTCTGCACGCCCATCTCGCCGAGCACCTGGTTCAGGCGCATCTCCTCGGTCACCATCGACTTGCTCTTGATGACCTTCCTGACGCCATGCCGACGAGCGATCTCGGCCACCAGCCGGGCGGCATCCGTCGTGGTTTCCGCAAACAGCACCCTGGCGCCCCGCCGCGTCGCTTCGGCTTCGAAGGTGGCCAGCCAGACGTCGAGGTTCTCCAGCGCGCGGTCGCGGCGCGCCTTGAGCGCCTCGCGCGTGGCCGCGAAGTCGATCTCCTGGATGGCCGCCGCACGCGCGGTGACGAACTTGGTCGAGAGCTTGGTGAGGTTCTGCTGCAGGCGCTTGTCGGCGAGCTTCTGCCCCGCCCGCGCCTTGAATTCCATGCTGTGCACTTGCATGCGGTTGCGTCTCCGTCGTGTTCCGTGCGGCGCGGCGGGTCAGGCGTCGCCGGCCAGGACCTGTGCGATATGCAGTACGCGTGTCTGCGTGTCGCCGGTGCGGCGCAGGCGGCCTTCGATATTGAGCATGCAGCCTAGGTCGCCGAGCACCACGGCATCGGCGCCGCTGGCCCGGATGTTGGCGCATTTCTCGTCGGCGATGGCCGTGGAGATGTCGCCATACTTGATCGAGAACGTCCCGCCGAAGCCGCAGCACGCCTCGCAGGCCGGCATCTCGGTCAGCCTGACGCCCGGCAGCTTGGCGAGCAGGTCGCGCGGCTGCGTCTTCACGCCCAGCTCGCGCAGGCCCGAACAGGCATCGTGGTAGGTCACATGCCCCTGGAATGCGGAATCGAGCGAGGCGATGCCCGCTACGCTGACGAGAAAGTCGGTCAGCTCGTACACGCGCGGCGCCAGGCGCTCGTAGCGCCCCGCGAGTTCGGGATCGTCGCGGAAGAGATCGGCGTAGTGCTTGCGGATCATGCCGCCGCACGAGCCCGACGGGACGACGACATAGTCGAACTGTTCGAACTCCTTGAGTGTCTTTTCGGCCAGATCGCGCGCCAGCGGACGATCGCCCGAGTTGTAGGCGGGCTGGCCGCAGCACGTCTGTGCCGGCGGCACCACCACCTCGCAACCAGCCTTCTCCAGCAGCTTGAGCACCGAGAAACCGATATCGGGCCGCATCAGGTCAACCAGGCAGGTCACGAAGAGGCCAACGCGCATGGGGAGAGTCTCTTATGGTTCTCGTCAAGCCGCCATTATGCGCCGGATGCCCACCCACCACGGCTTTCGCGGCACGGAACGTCTTCATGCCGCCGGTGAGTGCGCTTCACGATGCCGTGCCCGGCGTTGCGAAACCGGACCGAGCACGCCTTCGAAAAAGCCGGGAATCCTGCATCGGGAGGGTGCGCATTTTCACATCGTGGGATAGAATTTTGCATCGCATTCCACCCCCTGCACCCATGGCAGAAGCAGACAAGGAGCCCGGCAAGACATCCATCCAGGTCATCGAGCGCATGATGCTGCTGCTCGATGCGCTGGCGGGGCATGCCGACCCCGTCAGCCTGAAAGCATTGTCCGCCAGCACCGGCCTGCACCCGTCCACGGCCCACCGCATTCTCAACGACATGGTGGCCTGCCGCTTCGTCGATCGCTCCGACCCCGGCAGCTATCGCCTCGGCATGCGCCTGCTGGAGCTCGGCAACCTGGTCAAGGCACGGCTGTCCGTGCGCGAAGCCGCGCTGGCGCCGATGCGTGCCCTGCACCGCCTCACCGGCCAGACCGTCAATCTATCGGTACGCCAGGGCGACGAGATCGTCTATATCGAACGCGCCTACAGCGAGCGCTCGGGCATGCAAGTGGTGCGCGCTATCGGCGGCCGTGCGCCACTGCATCTGACGTCGGTCGGCAAGCTGTTCCTGGCCGCGGACGAGATCGGCCGCGTGCGGGCGTATGCCACGCGCACCGGCCTGTCCGGTCACACCCGCACGTCGATCACCGACCTGCCCAAGCTGGAGCGTGAACTGAGCTGGGTCCGTACCAACGGCTATGCGCGCGACAACGAAGAACTGGAGCTGGGCGTGCGCTGCATCGCCGCCGGCATCTACGACGACTCGCGCCACCTGGTGGCGGGGCTGTCGCTGTCGGCGCCGGCGGACCGCCTGCAAGACAGCTGGCTCGACAACCTGAAAGACACCGCCCTGCAGATCTCCAAGGGCATGGGATTCATCCCCGAGGAACAGCCGGTGCTGCGCGCGGAATGATCCGACGCGCGCGTCGCCCAACAAAAAAGCGCGTCATGGACGCGCTTTTTTGTTGGGACCGAAACAGACACAACGATCAGGTACCGTGCGTCTGCTCGGAAGCCAGCACCGTCGCCGGCTGCGACACCGGTACGTTGCGCAGCGGTGCGGCAGCCTGCGTTGCCGCTTGCGCCTCGCCATGCGGGGCGCGCTCGAGCCAGTTGCGCACGCGCACGGCGTCGGCAAAACGTGTCAGGTTGCCCGCGGAATCCAGGAACACCATCACCACATTGCGGCCGTGCACATTGGCCTGCATCACCAGGCAGCGGCCGGCTTCGTTGATGAAGCCGGTCTTCTGCAGGCCGATGTCCCACTCGCCGCCGCGCACGAGGCGGTTGGTGTTGACGTAGTGCAGCGTGCGGCCGTTGGCGTTGACGGTGTGCTCGGCGGTGGTGGTGAACTGGCGGATCAGGGGCACCTTGTAGGCAGCCATGACGATCTTGGCCAGGTCCATCGCGCTGGAGACATTGCTGCTCGACAGGCCGTTCGAATCGACATAGTGCGTGTCGGTCATGCCCAGTTCGTGCGCCTTGCGGTTCATCGCGGCAACGAAAGCGGGGCGACCGCCCGGATAGCTACGGCCCAGCGCCGAGGCGGCACGGTTTTCCGACGACATCAGTGCCAGCAGCAGCAGGTCTTCGCGCGTGAGCATCGTGCCGTAGCGCAGGCGCGAGCCGGTATTGCGCTCGAAGTCGCGGTCGTCTTCGGTGATCTCCAGCAACTCGTCCATCGGCTGGTGGGCATCCGTCACGACCAGCGCGGTCATCAGCTTGGTGATCGAAGCGATCGGCAGCACGGCCGAGGCATTCTTCTGGAACAGGACGTCGCCGGAACCCTGGTCCATCACCAGCGCCACCGACGAGCGCAGCGCCAGCGCATCCGGCGTGGCGCGCAGGCCCATCGCCTCGCCGAGCGTCGGCGCGGCCGGCACGTACGCGGCGCGCATCGGGCGGGCACCGCGCTCAACCAGGATCACATGGCGCTTGCCCCTCACGGTCACGACCTTGCGGATCTTGGCGCCGGCACCATCATCGGCGGCGGCCTGCGTCGAGGCTTTGCGGATCTTGCTCTTGGACTTGCCGGATTTCTTGGCGGAAGCGGAAGCCTTGTCGGCCGCAACGGCATGGGACGAGGCAACGGAGGCGGCGGTGAACGCGACGGTCATCAGCGAAACGAGGCCGATGCGCCTGAAAAATGAGGAAACAGACCGTGACATGATTCGATCACCCGCGCGTGAGATGGCGCAAGTGTAGGCAAAAACAAAATTCTTAGCAAGATGAAGGACTTAGCTCACGGCCTTAAAGTTTGACCTTGCGAGCCTTATCATTCGGACATTATTTCGACGCAATTCCCTGCTAGCGGAAGGCGCGAATCGCTGAAAAAGTTGCGCAAAAGGCACTTTCAAAAAAGTGCCGGACGGCAACGTTAGCCCTCCATCCGGGGACGCTTTGCCGGCCACTCGGGCCCGGCATCGATGGCGACCATCATGGTTGCCAAGCGCCCGAACACTTCCCCGTCGTGCTGTCAATCAGACAAGCTGACTGCCTGATGTCAGTCTAACGATACAAAGCGGATTCTGTTGACATATCTCAATGACTTTTCGGACTCAATTCGAGCTTTGGCACCGACGTGCGCACGCGAAACCTCATTCGAGAAAGCGGGTGAACTCGGCGACAGGCGCACGCTCGGTGACGAGTGTGTTCTCGATCGCATCCGGGTCCGCATAGCCCATCGACATGCCGCACACGACCATCTCTTCCGGCGGCATCGACAACTGCCCGGCAATGATGCGGTGAAATTGCGTGAACGCCGCCTGCGGGCAGGTATCGATGCCGCGGGCCCGCGCCGCCACCATCACGGCTTCGAGGAACATGCCGTAGTCGAGCCAACTGCCCTGCTCCATCACGCGATCGATGGCGAAGATGAGGCCGACCGGCGCATCGAAGAAGCGGAAGTTGCGCGCGTGCTGGGCACGCATGCGCGCCTTCTCCGCGCGACCGATGCCGAGCAGGCCGTAGAGATCCCATCCCACCTTGCGGCGGCGGCTCTGGTACGGATCGACCCAGGTGCGCGGATAGTACGGGTATTCCTCGCGGTGCAGCGTGTCCGCATCCGGCTGGTCGTAGGCCTCGCCGATGGCCTCGGACAGGCGTGCCTTGGATTCGCCCGTCAGCACATAGACCCGCCACGGCTGCGTATTGCTGCCCGACGGCGCGCGCCGCGCCACATCGAGGATCGCTTCGATGTCCGCGCGGGCCACCGGCCTCGGCAGGAACGCGCGGATGGAACGGCGCGACGTGACGGCGCGGTCGACCCGCTCGACTTCGTCCGGACTCGGATGACGATCATTCATGACTGGGCAATCAGGCGGCGACGCTGGCGACAAGCGGATCGAGCGCGGCGCGCAGCGCGGGCGGCAGCGGCACCGGCCGGCGCGTCTGCCGGTCCACATAGACGTGGATGAAATGCCCTTGCGCGGCCGCCTCGCGCGCCTCGCCGCCGAACAGGCCGACCTCGTAGCGCTCGCTGGTGTGGCCCAGCCGCGCCACGCGCAGGCCCGCGGTGACCCGATCGGGAAACGACAGCGGCGCGAAATAGTTGCACTGGCTTTCGACGACCAGGCCGATGGTCTCGCCGACCGTCGGGTCCAGCACGCCCTGCCCGATCAGGTAGGCATTCACCACGGTGTCGAAGTCGCTGTAGTAGACGACGTTGTTGACGTGGCCGTAGATGTCGTTGTCCATCCAGCGGGTGGTGACCGCTTGGAAATGGCGGTAGTCGTCGCGCGTCTGTCGGGGCATGCTCATGCTGGCGGGCGAGCCATGGACGGCATGGGAAATGCTGCGAGGATACGCCAGCCGATCATCTGCGGATGACCAGCGCCACGCCGCATGCGGCGATCACCATGCCCAGCGCCGCCAGCGGCGGAAAGCGCTCACCGAACAACGCCCAGGCCATCGCGGCGGTCGTGGGCGGCGTCAGGTACAGCAGCGAAGTCACCTTGGTCGCGGCCCCCTGGCGGATCAGCATGAACAGCAACGAGATCGCGCCGATCGACAAAGCCAGCACCGACCACACCAGCGCACCGATCATCGGGCCGGTCCACTGCACCGCGCGCGTCTCGAAGGCGAACATGAACGGCAAGCACAGCAGCGCCGACGCGCCGAACTGGATGCATGCACCCATCCGCAGGTCGAACACCGGGCAGAAGCGCTTCTGGTACAGCGTACCGGCCGTGATCGACAGCAGCGCCCCCACGCAGAAGCCCAGCGTCGTCACGTTGACGCCCGCCAGGTGCAGCTTGTTGGCCACCACCAGCCCGACCCCGGCGATGCCGAACAGCAAGCCCAGCCATTGGCGCGGTGACACGCGCTCGCCGCGCATCGAGACGTAGAGCGCGGTCAGGATCGGCTGCATGCCGACGATCAGCGCGCTCATGCCGGCCGGCATGCCGAGCTTGATCGCCTCCCACACGCCGCCGAGGTAGCCCCATTGCATCAGCACGCCCGCCACGGCCAGGTGGCCGATGGTCCGCCAGTCGACCGCGTCCGCGCCGGCGCGACGCGGCAGCGGCACGCGCGCGACCCACACCAGCGGCAGCAGGCACACCAGCACGCCAACGAAGCGCAGGAACAGGAAGGTGATCGGCTCCGCATATGGCATGCCGAACTTGGCCACGACAAAACCCGTGCTCCAGATCAGCACGAACAACCACGGCATGGCAGCCACGAACAGGGAATCAAGGGCCGGCATGCGTGCGGCCGAATACGCTTGGGTCATGCGGAAAGCGGCAAAGAAGAGGAAGAGACCGACGTGGCAGCCTCCCCGGCAGCCCAGCGGGCGGCATGCAGGGCCGCCAGCGCAATGGTCTGTGCGTGGACGGCCACGGTGTCGTCGATGTTGTTGCCGTAGCCGCCCGCCATGGTAACGGCAATCGGAATCCGCCGCAGGAAGGCGAAATCGAAGACCTGCCGGTCACGCCGGGCCAGGCCGTCCATGGTCAGCCTGAGGCGGCCGAGACGGTCGCCCTCATGCGGATCGGCGCCGGCGAGATAGATGATCAGGCGCGGTGCAAAACGCGCGGCCAGGGTGTCGAGCGCGCCCGCCAGCGCCTCCAGATAAGCCGCATCGCCGCAGCCGTCCGGCAGACCGACATCCAGGTCGGAGGCTTCCTTGCGGAACGGGTAATTCTTTTCACCGTGCACCGACAGCGTAAACACCGAAGCATCGTCGCGCAGAATCGAAGCCGTGCCGTTGCCCTGATGCACGTCCAGGTCGACGATGGCGACGGGGAAGTGCTCCGGTGTCCGGCCCGGCCGGCGCTGCATCCAGCGCGAGGCGATGGCCGCGTCATTGAAGACGCAGAAGCCACCGCCCTTGTCCGCGTATGCGTGATGCGTGCCGCCGGCCAGGTTGACCGCGATGCCATCGGCCATGGCGGCCTCGCATGCCGCCATGGTCGCCCCGGCGGAACGGCGACTGCGCTCCACCATTTCCGGCGACCACGGAAAGCCGATCTCGCGCTGCCTCGCCGGATCCAGCCTGCCGGCGCCGACGGCACTGACGTAGTCTGGCGCATGGGCCAGCAGCAGCGCGTCGTCCCCGGCACGCGGCGCCTCGTGCATGACGAGTCCGGGCACCTCGGCCAAGGCGCGTTCGCGCAGCAGGCTGTATTTGCGCATCGGAAACCGATGACCCGGCGGCAGCGGAAGGACGAAGTGATCGGTATAGAAGGCCTGCATGAGCATGCTTGATCGCACTGCAGCGAAAAATTGGCGGACGGCAGAATCGTAACCTAGGCTATTGCAACGTTTTTCTGTAGCTGGCGCGGCCTGAAAGCAGCCCCCGGGCCGAGCACCGCACAAAGCGGCGCACGCATTGGCTACAAAAGCTGCGCCAAACGGTTGGCGGCGCAATTCTTGGGCACGAAAAGTCCGCGAATTTTGATTTTTGTGCAACGCACAAAAACAGCTTGACACCCCGCTACCGCTCAACAACAATGAGTTTGTTGCGATGCACCATCCCAAGCATCGCAATGTCGCCTGGAAGGCTCGACGCTGACCGTCATGCTTTGTACATCCGGGCGAATTATTTTTGATTCCCCGTCCACCCTTGATTGCATTGGAGAGACAACATGCTGACTCAGGAACAGATCGCTGCGGCGCAGAAGGCCAACCTCGAGACCTTTTTCGGCCTGACCAACAAAGCGTTTGAAGGCGTCGAAAAGCTGGTCGAATTGAACCTGCAAGTCGTCAAAGCGACCCTGGCCGAGAACGTCGAACACAGCAAGAAGGCGCTGTCCGCCAAGGACGCACAGGAGCTGCTGGCCGTGCACACCGCTGCCGTGCAGCCGCTGGCCGAGAAGGTCCTGGCTTACAACCGTCACCTGTACGAAATCTTCTCGGATACCCAAACCGAGTTCGGCAAGGTCGCCGAGACCCAGATCGCCGAAGGTAGCCGCAAGCTGCAAGCGCTGATCGACAATGTCTCGAAGAACGCGCCGGCTGGCTCCGAGTCCGCCGTGGCGCTGGTGAAGTCGGCTCTGTCGGCTGCCAACAACGCCTACGACTCGGTGCAGAAGGCCACCAAGCAAGCGGTGGAACTGGCAGAAAGCAACTTCCACGCTGCGGCCAACGCCGCCAGCAAGGCAACGGCCCAGGCTGCCGCCCAAGCGCGCGCTGCCACCAACAAGAAGAGCACGAACGCCGCGGCCTAATCGGCTCCGGTTGCTTGCCGCTTGAGCGGGCCTCCTTCGGGAGGCCCGTTTTCGTTGGATCGCCGCTTGAGTGCCCCGCCCTCCCGAGCCCGGCCCGGAGGTCAATTGCGCTGTTCGCGCACAGTTGCGGGAACCGAACGGCGGGTCGGCGGGTCCATTTCACCGGATATGCAAGGTTGTTTCCTCGGTACCGCGAAGAAGACCTGTCCTCAGTGGTGATCAGTGAGTAGCTTTTGAACCCGGCTTCGGCCGGGTTTTTTGTGCGCGTATGCCGCCATACCCGTCACATTGCGAACTTTTGCGAAGCTCGAACGCTCCATTCTGTATTGCGGCATGCCGCCCCCCCCCCCCGGACCGACCCCGATGTCCCGCGAAGCCCTGGCCAGACGCAGCCTGATTGTCCTGGCCGCCTTGATCCTGCTGTTCGAAGAGTGGATCTGGAACGCCATGCTCCGCGCCACCGCGCGACTAGTGGCGCATCCGTGGGTGCAAGCGGCCGAGCGGCGCATGGCGGAACTGGAGCCGATCGAAGCACTCTGCGCCTTCATGCTGCCGATGCTGGCGCTGCTGCCCTTCAAGCTCGCCGCAGTCTATATGCTGGCGCGCGGCCATTTCCTCGGGGGGGCTGCGGTGCTGGCGCTGGCAAAGGTCGTCAGTACGACGCTGGGCGCGCGCATCTATGTCGTGGTACGGCCGCAGTTGCAGCAGATCAGCTGGTATGTGCGGCTGGAATCGCGCTTCCTGAACTGGAAGCATCGTGTTGTCGCGGCGCTGCGCGCCACGCCGACCTGGCAGACGCTGCAAGCCCGCCTCGCCGCCTGGCGCGTGCAGCGCCACGGCCTGCTGCGCCAGGGGTGGCGCCGGCTGGTGGCCGTGCTGCGCCTGATGCGCCGGCACCGCACCGTCAATCCACCGCACTGATCCGCCGCCAAATCAAAAGAGCCGCCCATGGGAGCGGCTCTTTCTTTGTCAGCCAGGGCTCAAGGTCGACTCGAAAACCTGGCGGTTAATTGCATTTCAGCGCTTGCGAGCCGGCGGCACGTCCGTGCAGACGCCCTCGTAGATTTCCGCCGCCATGCCAACCGACTCGCCCAGCGTCGGGTGCGGGTGGATGGTCTTGCCGATGTCGATCGCGTCCGCGCCCATCTCGATCGCCAGGCAGATCTCGCTGATCAGGTCGCCTGCATGCGTGCCGACGATGCCGCCGCCGATGATCCGGTGCGTCTCTTCGTCGAAGATGACCTTGGTGAAGCCCTCATCGCGGCCGTTGGCGATGGCGCGGCCCGAAGCGGCCCACGGGAACACGCCCTTGCCGTACTTGATGCCCTGCGCCTTGCACTGGTCTTCGGTCAGGCCGGCCCAGGCCACTTCCGGATCGGTGAAGGCCACCGACGGAATCTGCTTGGCATCGAAGTAGGCCTTCTCGCCATGGGCGGCCTCCGCCGCGACGTGGGCCTCGTGCACCGCCTTGTGCGCCAGCATCGGCTGCCCGACGATGTCGCCGATCGCATAGATATGCGGCACGTTGGTACGCTGCTGCTTATCCACGTCGATGAAGCCGCGGTCGGTCACGGCCACGCCGGCCTTTTCCGCGCCGATGCGCTTGCCGTTCGGGCTGCGGCCCACGGCCACCAGCACCATGTCATAGCGCTGCGGCTCGGCGGGCGCCTGCTCGCCCTCGAACCTGACGTAAATGCCGTCCGGCTTGGCCTCGACACCCACCGTCTTGGTCTTGAGCATGACCTTGTCGAAGCGGGACTTGTTCATCTTGTCCCACACCTTGACGAGATCGCGGTCGGCGCCGTTCATCAGGCTATCGAGCATCTCCACCACGTCGATGCGCGCACCCAGCGTGCTGTAAACCGTCGCCATTTCCAGGCCGATGATGCCGCCGCCGATGACCAGCATCTTGCCCGGCACCTGGCGCAGCTCCAGCGCGCCGGTGGAGTCGACGATGCGCGGGTCTTCCGGAATGAACGGCAGCTTCACCGACTCGCTGCCGGCGGCGATGATGGCCTTGGCGAAGCGGATGACCTTCTTCTCGCCGGTGGCCTGCTTGCCTTCACCGCTGGTCAGCTGAACTTCCAGATGGTTCGGGTCGAGGAATGTGCCCACGCCGCGCACGACTTGCACCTTGCGCGACTTGGCCATGCCGGCCAGGCCGCCGGTCAGCTTGCCGACCACGGTTTCCTTGTGCTTGCGCAGTTGGTCCAGATCGACCTTCGGCTCGCTGTAGACGATGCCGTGGCTGGCCATCGCCTTGACTTCGTCCATGATGGCCGCCGTGTGCAGCAGCGCCTTGGACGGGATGCACCCCACATTCAGGCAGACGCCGCCCAGCGTGCCGAAGCGTTCGACCAGCACCGTGTTCATGCCGAGGTCGGCGCTGCGGAAAGCGGCCGAGTAGCCGCCCGGGCCGGAGCCCAGGACGAGCATGTCGCATTCGAGATCGGCGCTGCCGCCGTGCTTCGCGGCCTGCGGCGCGGGCGCCGAGGCGGCCGGAGCGACAGCGGGTGCGGCCGCCGGAGCCGGGGCTTGCGTGGGCGCGGGCGCCGCGGCACCGGCTTCCACCGTGGCGATGACGGTGCCCTGGCTGGCCTTGTCGCCCACCTTAATCTTGACCTCGACGATCCTGCCTGCCACGTCGGCCGGCACGTCCATGGTCGCCTTGTCGGTCTCCAGCGTGATCAGCGACTGGTCGACGGCGACGACGTCGCCCGCCTTCACCATCACTTCGATGACGTCCACGTCCTTGTAGTCGCCGATGTCCGGCACCTTGATTTCCACCACGCTCATTCCTGACTCCTTGTTCCTGTCACCGGCGCCCAGCCCTCGCTGCAGCTGCCGGCGCTATCCATCCTGAAGGCGCACCGTGTGCACCTCGATCGGGCCGCCTGAACTCTTGTCGAACTCCACGCCCGCCGCCACGCCGACCTGCGCGATGTCGGCCGCCGTCCGGCCCGGCAGGTCGTACACCGCCGACATCGCCCCCAGCGCGAAATTGCGCCCCGAGCCGATGCCCCAGAAGCGGTCGAATGCAAACACCTCGCGGTACGAATACACGCCGTAGATGCCGGTGGGGTTGGCGATCAGGCAGGTGATCTGCGATGACTCGTAGGGATCGTCATCGTCTTCCTTGGTGTTGACGAAATACTCGTCCTTGAGCTTTTCGTGCACCTTGAGAAAGGTCCGGAAGACATCGTCCCGCGAGCCGAGCCGGCATTCGTCGGCCAGGCCCGCCAGCAGGCTGCGCATCACCGGAAAGTGGGCCGTCGTGCCCGCCAGCGCGATCAGCGATTCGCCCACCTGGAAGATCTTCTGGTTCTGCTCGTAGCCGCGCGCCAGGCGCGTGTCGCCGAACGTCACCAGCGAATCCGCCGCGATCGCCACCTCGCCGTCTTTCTTGACCACCACGCACGTCGTCATGTCGTCCTCGCGAAAAGTCCGCCGGCCGCCTTCTGCCCATGGGCCGGCACGCCCCGGCCCGCAGCCGGATGCGTGCCATGCCGCCAGCGGCTTACAGCAGCACGCGGCGGAAGTCCGCCAGCACGGCCGCCAGGTACGCGTTGAAGCGTGCGGCCTCCGCGCCGTCGATCACGCGGTGATCGTACGACAGCGACAGCGGCAGCGTCAGGCGCGGCACGAACTGCTTGCCGTCCCACACCGGCTTCTGATAGCCGCGCGACAGGCCCAGGATGGCCACTTCCGGCGCATTGATGATCGGCGTGAAGTGCGTGCCGCCGATGCCGCCCAGCGACGAGATCGAGAAGCAACCGCCCTGCATCTGGTCCGGCTTGAGCTTGCCCTCGCGCGCTGCCTTGGACAGCTCGGCCATTTCGCGGGCGATGTCCACCACGCCCTTTTTGTCGGCATCGCGGATCACCGGCACCACCAGCCCGTTGGGCGTGTCGGCGGCGAAGCCGATGTGGTAGTACTGCTTGAAGACCAGGTTGTCGCCGTCCAGGCTGGCGTTGAAGGTCGGGAACTTCTTGAGCGCGCCCACGACCGCCTTGATCACGAACGCCAGCATGGTGAACTTCACGCCGGCCTTTTCGTGCTCCTTGTTCATCTGCACGCGGAAGGCTTCCAGCTCGGTGATGTCCGCTTCGTCATTGTTGGTGACGTGCGGGATCATGACCCAGTTGCGGTGCAGGTTCGCGCCGGAGATCTTCTTGATGCGCGACAGCGGCTTGGGCTCGACCGGGCCGAACTTGGTGAAGTCGACCTTCGGCCACGGCAGCAGGTTCAGTTCGCCGCCGCCGGCCGGTGCCGCCGCAGCGGCGGCCTTGCCCGGCGCAGCTGCCTGGCCGGTCATCACGCCCTTGACGTAGCGCTGCACGTCTTCCTGCGTGATGCGGTTCTTCGGGCCGGTGCCGCCGACCAGGTTCACGTCCACACCCAGCTCGCGCGCGTACTTGCGCACCGAGGGGCTGGCGTGCGCGGCCTTGCCGATCGTGCCGACGGTGTCGGCGGTATACGTGGCAGGCGCGGCGGCCGGGGCTGCGACGGGTGCGACAGCGGGCGCCGGGCTCGGGGCGGCAGCCGCCGGCGCGGGCGCCGGAGCCGGCGCAGCTGCGGCCGCACCGCCCGCGCCTTCCAGCACGACGATCAGCGTGCCTTCGGACACGGCGTCGCCCACCTTCACGCGGATGTCCTTGACCGTGCCGGCGGCCGGCGACGGCACATCCATCGTGGCCTTGTCGGATTCGAGCGTGATCAGCGACTGCTCGGCTTCCACCTTGTCGCCCACCTTCACGCTGATCTCGATGACCGGCACATCCTTGTAGTCGCCAATGTCCGGCACCTTCACTTCGATCGTGCCGCCGCCCGCCGCGGGCTGGGCCGCCGGCGCGGACACGGGAGCCTGTGCAGCCGGCGCGAGGGCCGCAGCCACCGGGGCCGGCGCGGGCGCGGCCTGAGGCGCCGGAGCCGCCGTGGCGCCCTGCTCTTCGAGCAGCAGCACCAGCGAGCCTTCCGACACGGCGTCGCCCACCTTGATCTTCACTTCCTTGACGACGCCGCTCTTGGGCGACGGCACATCCATGGTCGCCTTGTCCGACTCCAGCGTGACCAGCGAATCCTCGGCGCTGACGGTATCGCCCGCCTTGACGTGCAGCTCGATGACCGGCACGTCCTTATAGTCGCCGATGTCCGGCACCTTGATTTCTACGACTTGACTCATTCTTCTGTCTCCAGAGGGGCTGGCGGCGCTGCACGCCTGCGCGGCGGACACGCGGTCGCCCGGCAGGCTACCGCATCGTGCCGTCAAATGCACTATGCAGGCAGCCTGGCGGGGCCGGTGCCCGGCCGGACGCACGCAGCGCGCCCGGCGGCTCCGTTATACGGTCATCGGGTTGGGCTTGTTGGGATCGAGGTTGTACTTCTTGAGCGCCTCGGCCACCTTTTCGCGCGGCAGCACGCCTTCGTCGGCGAGCGCCTTGAGCGACGCGACCGTCACCCAGTAGCGATCCACCTCGAAGAAGTGGCGCAGCTTCTCGCGGGTGTCCGAGCGGCCGAAGCCGTCGGTGCCCAGCACCACGTAGCGGCGCGGCACGAAGGCGCGGATCTGCTCGGCGAAGGTGCGGACGTAGTCGGTCGAAGCAATGACCGGGCCGCGCACGCCCTTGAGCATCTTCTCGACGTGCGATTCGCGCGGCGCGTCGGTCGGGTGCAGCAGGTTCCAGCGCGCTGCGGCATTGCCTTCGCGGGCCAGCTCGGTGAAGCTCGGGCAGCCCCACAGATCGGACTCGACGCCCCAGTCCTTCTTGAGCAGCTCGGCCGCGGCGATCACCTCGCGGAAGATCGTGCCCGAGCCCAGCAGTTGCACGCGCGGCGCGTTGCTGTTCTCGACGCCCTTCTTGAACAGGTACATGCCCTTGATGATGTCGGCCTCGGCACCCGCCGGCATTTCGGGGTGCTCGTAGTTCTCGTTCATCACCGTCAGGTAGTAATAGACGTCTTCCTGTTCGACGTACATCCGGCGCAGGCCGTCCTGCATCACGACCGCCAGTTCGTACTGGAAGGTCGGGTCATACGAGATGCAGTTCGGGATGGCGGCGTGATAGACGTGCGAGTGGCCGTCTTCGTGCTGCAAACCCTCGCCGTTCAGCGTGGTGCGGCCTGCGGTGCCGCCCAGCAGGAAGCCGCGCGAGCGCATGTCGCCGGCGGCCCAGCAGAGGTCGCCGATGCGCTGGATGCCGAACATCGAGTAGTAGATGTAGAACGGGATCATCGCCACGCCGTGCGTCGAGTACGACGTTGCGGCAGCGATCCAGTCGCACATGGCGCCGGCTTCGTTGATGCCCTCCTGCAGCACCTGACCCGTCTGCGATTCCTTGTAGAACATCAGCTGGTCGTGGTCCTGTGGCACGTACTTCTGGCCTTCCTGGTTCCAGATGCCGACCTGGCGGAACAGACCTTCCATGCCGAACGTGCGCGACTCATCCGGGACGATGGGCACGACGTGCTTGCCGACGTTCTTGTCCTTCAGCAGGATGTTCAAAATGCGCACGAAGGCCATCGTGGTGGACACTTCGCGGCCTTCACCAGTGGCCTTGAGCAGCGCGTCGAACGCAGCCAGCGCCGGCACTTGCAGCGCGTCGGCCTTCTGGCGGCGGGCCGGCAGGTAGCCGCCCAGGTCCATGCGCGCGCGGCGCATGTATTCCAGTTCCTTCGAGCCTTCTTCGAACTTGACGTACGGAACGTGCTCGAGCTGATCGTCGGCAACCGGAATGTTGAAGCGGTCGCGCAGCTTGCGGATGGCGTCCACCGGCATCTTCTTCTGCTGGTGGGCGATGTTCATCGCTTCGCCGGCCTCGCCCATGCCATAGCCCTTGATGGTCTTAGCGAGGATGACGGTCGGCTGGCCCTTGTGCTCGGTGGCCGACTTGAAGGCGGCGAAGATCTTGTGCGGATCATGACCGCCGCGGTTCAGCGCCCAGATGTCGTCGTCGGACCAGTCGGCCACCATGGCCTTGAGTTCCGGCGTGTTGAAGAAGAACTCACGCACATAGGCGCCGCTCTTCGACTTGAAGGTCTGGTACTCGCCGTCGACGCATTCCATCATGCGGCTCATCAGCAGGCCCTTGGTGTCGCGGGCGAGCAGTTGATCCCAGCGGCTGCCCCAGATGACCTTGATGACGTTCCAGCCGGCGCCGCGGAATTCCGATTCCAGCTCCTGGATGATCTTGCCGTTGCCGCGCACCGGGCCGTCCAGGCGCTGCAGGTTGCAGTTGATCACGAAGACCAGGTTGTCCAGCTTCTCGCGGCCGGCCATGCCGATCGCGCCCAGCGATTCCGGCTCGTCGGTCTCGCCGTCGCCCAGGAAGGCCCAGACCTTGCGGTTCTCGAAGTTCTGGATCAGGCCGCGGCTGGCCAGGTACTTGGTGAAGCGCGCCTGGTAGATCGCCATGATCGGGCCCAGGCCCATCGACACGGTCGGGAACTGCCAGAAATCCGGCATCAGCCACGGGTGCGGATACGACGAGATGCCCTTGCCGTCCACTTCCTGGCGAAAGCTGTCGAGCTGATCTTCGGACAGGCGGCCCAGCAGGAACGCGCGCGAATACACGCCCGGTGCCGAGTGACCCTGCACGAAGACCATGTCGCCGCCATGCTTGTCCGACGGGGCATGCCAGAAATGGTTGTAGCCGACGTCATACAGCGTGGCGGCCGAGGCGAACGACGAGATGTGGCCGCCGACGTTGGTGTCCTTGTTGGCGCGCAGGACCATCGCCATGGCGTTCCAGCGCGTGAACGAGCGGATGCGGTGCTCGATTTCCTGGTCGCCGGGAATGCGCTCCTGGTTCTCGACCGGGATCGTATTGATATAGGGGGTTTCCGCATGCAGCGGCGAGGTCACGCCGTTGATGCGCGCGTATTCGAGCTGCTTGTCGAGCAGGAACGCTGCACGGTCCGGGCCTTCCGCGCCGATGACGCCCTGCAGCGCCTCCAGCCATTCCTTGGTTTCCTGGGGATCGACGTCGCTGGCGCGCGTGGCGCCCAGGACTTGCTCTGGTACGGCCGACATGGCGGTCTCCTTGGTGCAATAAGGGTTGCGTCTGTTGAGGCGGGCGCCCTTTTGCAAGCTGCACGAACGCGCGGCGCAGCAAAGCCTGCCCGACTTTTGCGCTGAATTCTATGAGGACACGCAAATGCAGCACAAGCTGAATTTTCAAATTGCGATATGGTTTTTTATAATGCGGAATATTGCGGCGGTGCAAAATAAGCCGCGCTTTCCGCTGCAATGCAGCATCCGCACGGCCGCCATCCGCGCGCCACCAGCGGTTTCCCCAAGCGACCGGCCGATCGAATGCCGCTACACTTGATTTTGCGCAGTTGCACAGATGTCCATCGACCCTCGTCCGCAGAATTCCGGCGTTCGCCCGCCCATCATGCTCTCCCCCTCCCACGCCACGCCGGAGCCGGCCGACCCCGCGACGCAACCGCCGGCCGCCGCGATGCCCGTTCCCGTACCGGCGCCCGAACTGCCGCCGGAAGACGGCGTGCGCCCGAACGTGCCGCGCGGGCTGTGGATCACGCGCCTGGGCCGGCTATGGACCACCAACTGGTTCATGTTCATTCCGCTGGTGGCCATCGTGCTGTTCGCCGGCGCGATGATCTTCATCCTCTACCAGCTGCATGCCACCGAGGTGCAGCAGCAGCGCGACGCTCTGTACCGCGACGCCGCCTGGGCCGAGCAGAAGGTGCGGTTGTCCCTGCAGAGCAACCAGGACCAGGTGGCGGCGCTGGCGCGCGACATCGGCGCCGCGCAGCTGGACCCGAGCGCCTATCGCGATGCCGCGCGGCAACTGCTGCGCGAGAACCCCGAGGTGGTCTTCATCAACTGGCTGGATGCCACGCGCCGGCCGCGCTGGGCCTTTCCCGCCAATTCGGAATTCGCGCAGCGCGTGCGCGAGACGCGCGACCATCCGCTCGAGGCCGAGATCCAGTCCGCCTATGATGCCGCGCGCGAGACCCAGCGCGCGGTCTACTCCCGCCCCATCCAGAACGAGCGCGGCGAGAGCTTCATGCTGATGGAAGTGCCCATCGTCCGTGACAACGAGTTCCTGGGCACGGTCGGCGCGATGTATTCCGTGACCGGCATCCTCACACAGCTGCTGCCGGGCGAGCTGACCGACCGCTACCGCTTCTCGCTGGTCGACAAGGACAATGTGGTGCGCGCCAGCACGTCGCTGCGGCCGGTGCCCAAGGCGGCCGCGTCGTACGAGGTGCTGCTGGACCCGCCGGGGCATTCGCTGTCGCTGCGGGCAGAGGCGTATCCGGCGCTGTCCAACCTGCCCAACAACATGCTGATGTGGCTGGTGGCGGGGCTGTCGTGCTTCGTGATCTGGAGCCTGTGGAGCGTGTGGCGCCATACCAGCCGTCGCTCCGAGGCCCAGCGGGCGCTGCTGGCCGAGACCTCCTTCCGGCGCGCCATGGAGAACTCCATGGTGATCGGCCTGCGTTCGCTCGACCTCAACGGCCGCATCACCTATGTCAACCCGGCCTTCTGCCGCATGATCGGCTGGACCGAGCAGGAGCTGGTCGGCCGCATGCCGCCCTTCCCGTACTGGCCGGCCAACGAGATCGGCGAGATGCAGAAGTACATCGAGTTGACGCTGCGCGGCAAGGCGCCGGCCAACGGCATGGAACTGCGCATGGTGCGCCGCGACGGCACCAGCTTCTATGCGCGGATGTACGTCTCGCCGCTGATCGATGCGCGCGGCCGGCACACGGGCTGGATGAGCTCCATCACCGACATCACCGAGCCCAAGCGCGCGCGCGAAGACCTGGCCGCCGCGCACGACCGCTTCACCACGGTGCTCGAGAGCCTGGATGCCGCCGTCTCGGTGCTGTCGACCGACAAAGCGGAGCTGCTGTTCGCCAACCGCTATTACCGGCAGCTGTTCGGCTGGGAGGCCTCCGGCCACCTTCAGTTGTCGGGCACCGATGTCAACACGGAGGACGTCTCCAGCGATGCGCTCGACCTGGTCGACGGCTTCGCCGGCCTGCCCGCCTCCGAGCTCACGCCGCACGCCGCCGACGCGCGCGAGGTCTACCTGCCGTCGATGCAGAAATGGTTCGAGGTGCGCCGCCGCTATATCCAGTGGGTGGACGGCCACCTCGCGCAGATGCAGATCGCCACCGACATCACTGTGCGCAAGGCGGCTGAAGAGATGACGCGCCAGCATGAAGAGCGCCTGCAGTTCACCAGCCGCCTGACCACCATGGGCGAGATGGCGTCGTCGCTCGCGCACGAGCTGAACCAGCCGCTGGCGGCCATCAACAACTACTGCATGGGTGCGGTCGGGCGCCTGAAGAGCGGGCGCAGCACGCCGGAGGAGCTGATCCCGGTGCTGGAGAAGACCTCCGCCCAGGCGGTGCGCGCCGGCACGATCATCCAGCGCATCCGCGGCTTCGTGAAGCGCAGCCAGCCGCAGCGCCGCGAAGCCGACCTGCGCGAGATGGTGGCCGACGCGGTGGGCCTCGCCGAGCTGGAGGCCATCCGGCGCGGCGTCACCATCCTGACGCGGCTGCCGGCCGGCCTGCCGCACCTGTATGTCGACCCGGTGCTGATCGAGCAGGTGCTGGTCAACCTGCTCAAGAACGCCGTCGAAGCCATGGCGGCCCATCCGCGCCTGCGCGCCGCCGCCGTGCTGCGCCTGCACGCCAGCCTGGTCAGCGACCCGGAGAACTCCGTGCTGATCGAGGTCATCGACCAGGGCCCCGGCGTGGACGACAGCACCAAGGAGCGCCTGTTCGAGCCGTTCTTCAGCACCAAGTCCGACGGCATGGGCATGGGACTCAACATCTGCCGCTCCATCATAGAATCCCACCTCGGGCGGTTGTGGGTGGAAAACAATCCCGACGGCATCGGCTGTACGTTTAAAATCACCCTTCCGCTGCATCCGGTCTAACCGGCTTCAATCGTTTTCAGAACGTAGATTCAGAACGTAGAACGAGGACTCTCCATGAGTGCAACGCCCGCCGCGGTCGCTCCGCGCAACGAAACCGTGTTCGTCGTCGACGACGACGAAGCCATGCGTGACTCGCTGACGTGGCTGCTCGAAGGCAATGGCTACAACGTGCGCACCTACCGCAGCGCCGAGGAATTCCTGGTCGACGACAAGCGCGGCGAAGGCGTCGGCTGCCTGATCCTCGACGTGCGCATGCAGGGCATGAGCGGCCCGGAGCTGCAGGACCGCCTGCTGGCCGAGAACAACCGCATGCCCATCGTCTTCGTCACCGGCCACGGCGACGTGCCGATGGCGGTGTCGACCATGAAGAAGGGCGCGGTCGACTTCATCGAAAAGCCGTTCGACGAATCCGAGCTGCGCGAGCTGGTCGAGCGCATGCTGAGCAAGGCCCGCACGGAAGACTCCGCCGCGCGCGAGCAGAAGGCCGCCAATGACCTGCTCAGCCGCCTGACCACGCGCGAGCAGCAGGTGCTGGAGCGCATCGTCGCCGGCCGCCTGAACAAGCAGATCGCCGACGACCTGGGCATCTCCATCAAGACGGTGGAGGCGCACCGCGCCAACATCATGGAAAAGCTCAACGTCAACACCGTGGCCGATTTGCTGCGCCTGGCGCTGTCGCGCGCATAGCCGGCGCCGGCCGGGCGGGCTCCCGGCGCGTCACTTCGGCGGCGGAAGAGCGGAGCGGCGATTTATAATCGCGCTTTGCTTTTTCTCCCTCCTCCGCCCTGCCATGACCGCCCAACTCATCGACGGCAACGCGCTTGCCAAGCAACTCCGCACCGAAGCCGCCCAGCGCGCCGCCGCCCTCACCGCGCGCGGCCACCAGCCCGGCCTCGCCGTCATCCTGGTCGGCGACGACCCGGCCAGCCAGGTCTACGTGCGCAACAAGATCAAGGCGTGCGAAGACAACGGCTTCCTGTCCATCTTCGACCGCTACCCGGCCGACCTGACCGAGGCCGACCTGCTCGGCCGCATCGACGCGCTGAACCGCGACCCGCGCATCCACGGCATCCTGGTCCAGTTGCCGCTGCCCAAGCACATCGACAGCCACAAGGTGCTGGAGGCCATCGCGCCCGAAAAGGATGTCGACGGCTTCCACGTCGCCAATGCCGGCGCGCTGATGACCGGCGCACCGCTGTTCCGTCCGTGCACGCCGTACGGCTGCATGAAGATGCTCGAATCGATCGACTACCCGGTGCGCGGCGCGCGTGCCGTGGTGGTGGGCGCCTCGAACATCGTCGGCAAGCCGATGGCAATGCTGCTGCTGCAGGCCGGCGCCACCGTCACCATCTGCAACAGCAAGACGCGCGACCTGGCCGCCCACACCCGCGAGGCCGACATCGTCGTGGCCGCCGTCGGCCGCCGCAACATCATCACGGCTGACATGGTCAAGCCGGGCGCGGTCGTCATCGACGTGGGCATGAACCGCGACGACGCCGGCAAGCTGTGCGGCGACGTCGACTTCGCCGGCGTCAGGGACGTGGCCGGCCACATCACGCCCGTGCCGGGCGGCGTCGGTCCGATGACCATCACCATGCTGCTGATCAACACGCTGGAAGCGGCCGAGCGCGCCGCCGAAGACGCCGCACTCGCAGCATAAGATTGAGGATTGCGACCCGGTCGCAGCCATTGGAAACCGGAAAAGCGTCCCAACCTGCCTGACTGGACGCTTTTTCGATGTCCACTCCTCCCGTTTTCCGAGCCCGCCATGACCGTCACCTCGCCTGAAGTCGCCACCCCGGCTGCCAACCCGCTTCTCGATTTCTCCGGTCTGCCGCGCTTTGCGGAGATCCGCCCCGAGCACATCACGCCGGCGCTCGACGTGCTGCTGGAGCGCGCCACCGCCGCCGTGGTCCGCATCAAGGACCCGGCCACGCCATCCACCTGGGACCATGTCGTCGCGGCACTGGAAGACGCCACCGAGCCGCTCGGCCGCGCCTGGGGCATCGTCAGCCACCTGAGCTCGGTGGCCGATACGCCGGCGCTGCGCGAGGCCCACGCCGCCAACCTGCCCCGCGTGACCGAATTCTGGTCGGCCCTCGGACAGGATCTGGAACTGTTCCAGAAGTACAAGGCGATCGCCGAAAGCGCCGAATACGCCACGCTGACGGCGCCGCGCAAGCAGCTGCTCGACAACGAACTGCGCGGCTTCCGCCTGGGCGGCGCCGAGCTGCCGGAAGACCGCAAACCGCGCTTCGCCGCCATCCAGGAGCAGCAGGCGCAGCTGACCAAGGCGTTCAGCGACCACGTGCTGGACGCGACCAACGGCTACGCGCTGCGGATCGACGACGAGGCGCGCCTGTCCGGCCTGCCCGAAGATGCCCGGCAAGCCGCGCACGAAGCCGCCCGCCGCAACGATCCGGCCAGCACCGGCTGGAAGTTCACGCTGCACTTCCCGTCGTACTTCCCGGTGCTGCAGTACGCGAACGACCGCGCGCTGCGCCGCACGCTGTACGAGGCCAACGTCACGCGCGCCTCGGAGCTGGGGCCCCAGCACGGCAGCGGCAAGCCCGAGTGGGACAACACCGCCAACATGGCCGAACAGCTGGCCTTGCGCACCGAAGAGGCGCACATGCTCGGCTACCGCAATTTCGGCGAGGTGTCGCTGGTGCCCAAGATGGCCGACTCGCCCGAAGCGGTGCTGCGCTTCCTGGGCGAGCTGGCCGACCGCGCCCGCCCCTTCGCCGAGAAAGACTGGACCGAGCTACAGGCGTTCGCCAAGACCACGCTGGGCATCGACAAGCTCGAGCCGTGGGACATGGCCTACGCCTCCGAAAAGCTGCGCGAAGCCCGCTATGCCTTCTCCGAGCAGGAGGTGAAGCAGTACTTCCCGGAGCCGGCCGTGCTGGACGGCCTGTTCAACGTCGTGCAGACGCTGTTCTCCGTGCAGATCCGCCCGGAGCCGGCCGAGGTGTGGCACCCCGACGTGCGCTTCTTCCGCGTCGAATCGGCGCAGGGCGAACTGCTGGCGCAGTTCTACATCGACCTGTACGCCCGTGACGGCAAGCGCGGCGGCGCCTGGATGGACGACGCCCGCGGCCGCAAGGTGCTGGCCGACGCCGGTGTGCAAACCCCGGTGGCCTACCTCACCTGCAACTTCTCCGGCCCGGTCGGCGACAAGCCTGCGCTGTTCACGCACGACGAGGTCATCACCCTCTTCCACGAATTCGGCCACGGCCTGCACCACATGCTCACGCAGGTGGACGAACTGGGCGTGTCGGGCATCAACGGCGTGGAATGGGATGCGGTAGAGCTGCCCTCGCAGTTCATGGAGAACTTCTGCTGGGAGTGGGAAGTGCTCTCGCGCATGACCCGCCATGTCGAGTCCGGCGAGCCGCTGCCGCACGCGCTGTTCGACCGCATGCTGGCCGCCAAGAACTTCCAGAACGGCATGGCGACGCTGCGCCAGATCGTGTTCTCGACGTTCGACATGCACCTGCATACCGACTTCGATCCGAAGGGCGCGACCTCGGTGCTGGAGCTGTCGCGGCAGATCAACAATCGCTTCCATGTCGTGCCGCAGGCGGTGCTGTCGCGCTGGCCGAACACCTTCAGCCACATCTTCGCGGGCGGCTACGCGGCGGGCTACTACAGCTACAAGTGGGCTGAAGTGCTGTCGGCCGATGCCTACGCGGCCTTCGAGGAAGCCGGCAAGCTGACCGGCTCGGTGCTCGATGCCGAGACCGGCGCGCGCTACCGCCGCGAGGTGCTGGCCGTCGGCGGCAGCCGCCCGGCGATCGAGTCGTTCAAGGCCTTCCGCGGCCGCGCGCCAAGCATCGACGCGCTGCTGCGCCATGGCGGCATGGTGGTGACGGCCGAACCCGCCTGAGCCTGGGCCGGCTGACCGCCGCACAGCACGCCGCTTCGCGCCCCGCGCCGAAGCGGCGTTTGTCTTTCAGGCGAGCCGAAAATCGACGCGTGGCGCTCTCCCCGGCAGCGACAGCACGGCATGCGGCGCGGGCGTGCGCGCCACCACCCGGCCCCGCCGCATCACCAGCGTGCGCGCCGCGCGCAGGCGGATTGCCTCGATCGGATCTCGCGCATCGAGCATCACCAGATCGGCATGGCAGCCCGGCGCGATGCCGTAGCCTTCCAGGCCGAGGATGCGCGCGGGCGTTTCGGTCACGGCGGCAAAGCACTGGCGCATCGCCGCCTGGCCGGTCATCTGGGCCACGTGCAAACCCATGTGGGCCACTTCCAGCATGTCGCCCGAGCCCAGGCCGTACCACGGGTCCATCACGCAGTCATGGCCGAAGGCGACGTCGATGCCGGCGGCCAGCAGTTCCGGCACGCGGGTCATGCCGCGCCGCTTCGGATAGGTGTCCGAGCGGCCCTGCAGCGTGATGTTGATCAGCGGATTGGCGATCGCCGCGACGCCGGCCTCGCGCATCAGCGGAAGCAGCTTGCTGACGTAGTAGTTGTCCATCGAGTGCATCGAGGTCAGGTGCGAGCCGGCCACGCGGCCGTGCAAGCCGAGGCGGTGCGCCTGCGCCGCGAGCGTCTCGACATGGCGCGACAGCGGATCGTCCGACTCGTCGCAATGCATGTCGACGCGCAGGCCGCGCTCGGCGGCGAACTCGCACAGCAGCCGCACCGATTCCGCGCCGTCGGCCATGGTGCGCTCGAAATGCGGAATGCCGCCGACCACATCGACGCCCATGCCGATGGCGCGCCTGAGGTTGTCGAAGGCGCCCGGACTGCGCAGCACGCCGTCCTGCGGGAAGGCCACGAGCTGCAGGTCGAGGTAAGGCGCCACCTGCCGCTTGACGTGCAGCAGCGCCTCGACCGCCAGCAGGCGCGCATCGCACACGTCCACGTGCGAGCGGATCGCCAGCAGGCCGCGCGCGACCGCCCAGTCGCAGTAGCGCAGCGCACGCTCGATCAGCGCCTCCTGCGTCAGCGCGGGCTTGAGCTCGCCCCACAGCGCGATGCCTTCGAGCAGCGTGCCGGACCGGTTCACGCGCGGCAGCCCGTATGACAGCGTCGCATCCATGTGGAAATGCGCATCGACGAACGGCGGCGACACCAGTGCGCCGGCGGCATCGACCTCCTCCGCGCCGCGTGCCGGCAGGCGCTGCTGCACCGCCTCGATACGGCCCGCTGCGATGCCGATGTCGATACCGGCGCGCCCGTCGGGCAGGCTCGCATTGCGAATCACGAAATCCATGGATGCTCCCGTGCGGTCGATTCTCATCAATCTACCGCATGCGGGACGCCGTCGGATGCCGGGCGGAGGCTTGGTGGCACAATAGCGCTCCATCCGGGCGGCGCTGCATCGGCACCGCCGTCATCTTTTTTGCCTGAACCGATTTCCCCATGCGTGTCGCCACCTGGAACGTCAACTCCCTCAAAGTCCGCCTGCCGCACGTCCTGCAATGGCTGGGCGAGCGCGAAGCCGACGCCACGCCCATCGACCTGCTCTGCCTGCAGGAACTGAAGCTGCCCGATGACCGCTACCCGCTGGCCGAGCTCGAGGCCGCCGGCTATGCCTCGCTGTTCACCGGCCAGAAGACCTACAACGGCGTTGCCATCCTCGCGCGCAAGGCGGCCATGCCCGAGGGCCGCGACGTGGTCAGGAACATCCCGGACTTTGCCGACGAGCAGCAGCGCGTCGTGGCTGCCACGTACGATGTGGCCGGCGGCCCGGTGCGGGTGATCTCCGCCTACTTCCCCAACGGCCAGGCGCTCGATTCCGACAAGATGGTCTACAAGATGCGCTGGCTGGCCGCCCTGCAGGACTGGCTGCAGGCCGAGATGGCCGCGCACCCGCGCCTGATGCTGCTGGGCGATTTCAACATCGCCCCCGACGACCGCGACGTGCACGACCCGAAGAAGTGGGAAGGCATGAACCTCGTCTCGCCGGAGGAGCGTGCCGCGTTCCGCGCGCTGGAAAGCGCCGGGCTGGTCGACGCCTTCCGCATGTTCGAGCAGGAAGACAAGCTGTTCTCGTGGTGGGACTACCGCCTGTTCGCGTTCAGGCGCAATGCCGGACTGCGCATCGACCACATCCTGCTGTCGCCGGACCTGGCCCGGCTGTGCGAGTCGTGCCATATCGACCGCGTGCCGCGCGGCTGGGAACAGCCTTCGGACCATACGCCCGTGGTCGCCGCCCTGCGTGACGCCTGAGCCCGCGCGATCCGCATGGTTTCGACCTTCAAGCGCCGCAACCTACCGCACTTGCTGCTGCGTGCCCGCGAGACGCTCATGGCGCGTTTCCGGCCCATCCTGCGCGAGCACGGCATCACCGAGCAGCAGTGGCGCGTGCTGCGTACCCTCAACGACACCGGCGACATGGAGCCCAACCAGCTCGCCGACGCCTGCCTGATCCTGAGCCCGAGCCTGACGCGCATGCTGGCCGCGATGGAGCAGGCCGACATGATCGTACGCACGCGCTCGTCGGTGGACCAGCGCCGCCAGGTCATCTCGCTGACCCCCAAGAGCCGCCGGTTCCTGGCCGACGTCGAACCGCAGGTGGACGCGACGTACGCAAACATCGAGAGCCAGCTCGGCCGCCCGCGGCTGGAGGCGCTCTACCGCGTCATCGACGAGGCCATCCAGTTGATGGAAGCGCCCGCCACGGACAAACGCCTCCCGGCCGACGACTGACCGCCCGCCCGCCCGCGATACCGAGACGTCAGTACACCGCGCCGGCCTGCCCCGGCACGGGTGCGCCCGCGCCGGCGAACGACCGCGCCAGCTGCTCGGCGCTGCGGGCCAGCAGCGTGACATCCGACCCCACGGCAACAAAGGTCGCCCCCAGCGACAGGTAGTGCCGCGCCTGCGCCGGATCGGCCGACAAGATACCCGCCGCCTTGCCCGCCGCAACGATGCGCCGGATGGTGCGATCGATGGTCTGGCGCACCTCCGGATGGCCCGGCTCGCCCAGGTGCCCCATCGACGCAGCCAGGTCGCCCGGCCCGATGAAGACACCGTCGACACCCGCCACAGCCAGGATGGCGTCCAGATGCTCGACGCCGCGCGGCGTTTCCACCTGCACCAGCGTGCACATCTCGGCGTCGGCGCGGCGGACGTAGTCGTCCACGCGGTTCCAGCGCGATGCCCGCGCCAGTGCGCTGCCCACGCCCCGGTTGCCGTGGGGCGGATAGCGCATCGCCGCCACGGCCGCGCGCGCCTCCTCCGCGCTCTGCACCATCGGGATCAGCAACGTCTGTGCGCCGATGTCGAGCAGGCGCTTGATCTCCACCACGTCGTTCCACGCCGGCCGCACGATCGGATGCGCGGGATACGGCGCCACCGCCTGCAGTTGCGCCAGCGTCGACTGCAGCTGGTTGGGCGCGTGCTCGCCGTCGATCAGCAGCCAGTCGAAGCCGGCCCCGGCAACGATCTCGGCGGGGTATGGATGCGCCATCGCCAGCCACAGGCCGATCTGCGGGCGTCGTTCGGCCAGCGCGCGCTTAAAAGGGTTCACCGGAAGCTGCATCGCGGACGGCTCCTCCACGGAATGTAAAACAGTTGGACAAGCGGGACGACGTGGCAGCCGATGCTGCCCCGGGGACACCATGTCACCGGCAGGTCTCACCGGGGCGTACCGACGCCGGCCAGGCAAGCCGCCGCGCAGAATGATCCTGCGTGGTTCCGGCGCCTGCCGGATGCCGTCCAGCTGGGAATCACGACAAGGCAACGAAAAAGCCGGTCATGAAGACCGGCCTTTCGTGGGGTCGGCGGACCACGTCCGCCGTGTGCGGGCATCAGGCAAACTGGCACCCGCGAGGACAGGCGATCGCGATCACGCCGACGCGATATGCGCGCGCTTGACCACCACCGGCTGCGGCAAATCCTGCAATCCGGAACGCTGCACACCATCAGCGATGAGCACGCGGGCAGCATCCTGGATGCGCGCCTGGCCCGCCTCGAAGGCCGCCTGCAGCGACACGACCTGGTCACCGCTCAGTCCTTCCCACAGCGCTTCGCGCGTGGCCACACAGGTCACCTTCTCGCCATCGACGAGCGCATCGAACAGCAGGCCCTCGTTGTTGATGGCGTACTCCTGTTTCGATTCGAACTTGATTTCCATCTCACAGCCCTCCGATTGCAATGAACAACAAAGCACACGCCGCGAGGCGTGGAAATCGTGCGGGGGGGCCGGCACGATTTCGTGGATCTGCGAGGCTCATTTTAACCACAGGTTGCCCCGGGTGTGCGATCCCCTTCGTCAATCCCGATCACCCGGGGTTCCCGGCGAGGCGCGATCCCAGTCCCCGCCATGGTTTGCCGGCTGCTCGCCGCACACGTATTTTTTTGTCAGGATGATCCTGTTTGCCCGACTGAAGCCATGCCGGGGCCACACAGGCCTCGCTTTCCCACGGAGTGCATCATGGGACTCAACCGACGGTTATTGCAAGGATGGGGGGCGCTGACGCTGCTGGCGCAGGCCACGCATTCCGCTGCCGCGAGCGATTGCAGTTCGTTGCATGCCAAGAGCCCGCCGCATACCGTGGCGGTCGTGGAGCTGTACACCTCGGAGGGCTGCAACAGCTGCCCTCCGGCAGACCGCTGGCTGTCGCGCACCGCGGCCGACCCGCAGCGCTGGATTGCGCTGGCGCTGCATGTCGACTACTGGAACGGCCCCGGCTGGAAAGATCCATTCAGCCGCGCGGCCTTCACCGGGCGACAGCGCGCGCTGGGCGATGCCGCCCATGCCTCGACGATCTACACCCCGGAAGTGTTCGTCTCCGGACGCGAACTGCGCCGCTGGGCGGACCCGACCGATTTCTCGCGTGCGATCGAAGCACGGAATGCCCGCCCGGCGCAGGCGGAGATCACCCTGGATGCCACTGCGGGCAGCACACAGCGCATGGCCCTGCAAACGCGCGCACGCTTCACGCTGCGCCCCCTTGGCAGCGGCGCCGAGCCGGCGGTCGCATGGATCGCGCTGACGCAGAACGGCCTCGTCAGCCACCCGAGCGGCGGCGAGAACGGCGGCGTGGAACTGCATCACGACCACGTCGTGCGGGAATGGATCGGCCCGATCCGGCTGAACGAACCGACCACGACCTGGCAAGGCGAGATTGCACTGCCCGCCGATGCG
Organism: Ralstonia nicotianae; assembly: GCF_018243235.1. Taxonomy (NCBI): domain Bacteria; kingdom Pseudomonadati; phylum Pseudomonadota; class Betaproteobacteria; order Burkholderiales; family Burkholderiaceae; genus Ralstonia; species Ralstonia nicotianae. The sequence goes on along the minus strand of NZ_CP046674.1, from coordinate 1,664,703 downwards.
CGGCCGGCCGATGTGGGACTGGCCGCCCTCATAGAGCGGCCCCGCGACGCGGAAATCCTGCAGGCGACCGCCGCGCCGCTGTGCCGTTAAGCGGCACCCCGGTCAGTGCGCCGCTTCGGAGCCCGGCACCGCCGCACGGTCCGGCGCATGCAGCAGCGACCGGCTGCGCGCATAGCCGAAATACACCAGCAGGCCGATCACCATCCAGACCACGAAGGCGATCCAGGTCAGGGCCTGCAGCTGGCTCATCAGGAACACGCACAGCACGACGGCCGCCGCCGGCACGAACGGCACGCCCGGGCAGCGGAAGCCGCGCGGCAAGTCCGGGCGCTTGCGGCGCAGGACCAGCACGGCGATCGCGATCAGCGAAAACGCGGCCAGCGTGCCGATGTTGATGAGCTCGGCCAGCACGTTCAGCGGCACAAAGGCGGCGATCAGCGCAAACACGATGCCGACCAGCCAGGTATTGAAGAACGGCGTCGCATAGCGCGGGTGAACCCGCGACAGGCGCTTGGGCAGCAGGCCGTCGCGCGACATCGCAAAGATGACGCGGGTCTGCCCATAGCCCATCACCAGGATCACCGTCGTCATGCCGATGATGGCGCCCAGGTCCACAAACCCGGCCACCCACGTCTCGCCACCCATCTGCAGCGCCAGCGACACCGGGTGGTCAACGCCGGCGAACTTGGTGTACGGCACGATGCCGGTCATGATGGCGGCCACCACCACGTAGAGGATCGTGCAGACGCCCAGCGAGCCGATGATGCCGATCGGCAGGTCGCGCTCGGGGTTGCGCACCTCCTCCGCGGCGGCAGTCACCGCGTCGAAGCCGATGAAGGCAAAGAACACGAGGGCCGCGGCACCAAACACGCCCGACATGCCGAACGGCATAAACGGCTGCCAGTTGGCCGGCTGCACGTGCCGCACGCCGACGACGATGAACAGCACCACCACCGCCACCTTGATCGCCACCATGATGTTGTTGAACCGCGCCGACTCGCGCACGCCGAGCGACAGCACCGCCGTGATGATCAGCATGATCAGCAGCGCCGGCAGGTTGAACAGCGTCTGCACGCCCGGAATCGCCCCCGGTGCGGCCATCAGCGCCGCCGGCAGATGCAGGCCGAAACCCGCCATCAGCGACTGGAAATAGCCCGACCAGCCCACCGACACGGCCGAGGTCGCCAGGCCGTATTCGAGCATCAGGTCCCAGCCGATGATCCAGGCCACCAGTTCACCCAGCGTGGCATAGGCATAGGTATAGATCGAGCCCGACACGGGAATGGTCGAGGCAAATTCGGCGTAGCACAGCGCCGCAAACCCGCATGCCAGCGCCGCAACGACGAACGACAGCGTCAGCGCGGGCCCCGCGGTCAGTGCACCGGTGCCGGTCAGCACGAAGATGCCGGTGCCGATGATGGCGCCGACCCCCAGGAAGGTCAGATCCAGCGGTCCGAGGACTTTCTTCAGGCCGGTATCGCCCTGGCCGGTGCGGATCATGTGATCCAGGTTCTTGGTACGGAACAAACTCATCAAGGCGTCTCCTGTCTGCGCGCATGTCCGGAGTGTGACGGAATGCGCTGTCGCGCACGTGTGGCGCGCGGCGGCGGATTATGCAAAAAAGCGGGCATTTTACCCGTTGGCGACTGCCGCCCTTCTATCGCTCAATGCAGACGAAAACATAGGATAAATCGCACCGACTGGCGCGCTCGGCAAGGCAGGCCCCCGTAGCCGGGTCAGGCGCCGGGCGGCAGGTCCTCGGCAAACAGCGCCTGCTGGCGCGCATGGGCATCCGTCTCATGCAGGCGCACGCCCACGCCAAGCAACCGCACCGGTATGCGCCGCCGCTCGAAACCCTGTGCCAGCAGCCGGTTGAAGACCGGCAGCGCCACCTGCGGATAAACGCACTCCACCGTGGTGCCACGGAAATCCGCGAAGCGCAGCTTGACGAAGGTCTTGTGGATCATGCCGCCGGCACGGGCCCGCTCCACGCGCGCGGCGAGCTGGTCGACCAGGATGGTCAGTTCGCGCTGGCAGTCGTCCAGCGTGCGCAGGTCCGTCGCATAGGTTTCCTCCACGCTCACCGACTTGCGGATCTGTGACGGCTGCACCTGCCGGTGATCGATCCCCCGGCACAGGTCATGCAGCCGGAAGCCGAAGCTGCCGAAATGCTGCTGCAGCCGGTCGGCGCCCCAGCCGCGCAGATCGCCGCAGGTCTGCGCGCCCAGGCGCCGCAGCTTGGCGGCCGTCACCTTGCCCACGCCGAACAGGCGCTCGACCGGCAGGGCCGCCACGAAGGCATCCACCTGCTCCGGCCGGACCACGAACAGGCCGTCGGGCTTGTTCCAGTCGCTGGCGATCTTGGCGATGAACTTGTTGGGCGCCACGCCCGCCGACACCGTGATGCCGATCTCCTCGCGCACGCGACGGCGGATGTCCTCGGCGATGCGCGTGCCGCTGCCGGCCAGCATCGGGCTGTCGGTCACGTCCAGGTAGGCCTCGTCGAGCGACAGCGGCTCCACCAGCGGCGTGTAGCCCTGGTAGATGGCGAAGATCTGCCGGGCGACCTGGCGGTACTTGTCCATCGCGGGCGGCACGATCAGCAGGTCGGGACAGCGCTTGACCGCCTGCGCCATCGGCATCGCCGAGTGGATGCCGAACTTGCGCGCCTCGTAATTGCAGGTGGCGACCACGCCGCGCCGCTCGGGGCGCCCGCCCACGGCCAGCGGCCGCCCCACGAGTCGCGGATCGTCGCGCATCTCGATGGCCGCGTAGAAGCAGTCACAGTCGCAATGGATGATCTTTCGCACGGCAGGCCGCCGCATCGAGCAGGCAGGCGTCGTTCAGGAGGAACGCAAGCGTACCAGCTTCCGCAGGCCGTGCACGGCGCCGGGCCGGGCGGCGCCGCAACAGGACGTTTCGATCATACCGCAATGCAGCATGACCAGGCCGGCGCGATCAGCGATTGATGTCGCGCGACAGGCCAGCGAGCTCTTCGTTGAGCGCGCGCTGCTCGTCGCCGGACAGGCCGCCATAGTGCTGGCTGGCCATGTCGCCGGCTTCCTGGCGGATCCGGCGCAAGCGGTCGCGCAGGCCGTCGGCGCGGTACGGATCGATGTAGCCTTGCTGCTGGCGCACGTCGATGCGATGCGACTCCTCGGCGAGGCGCCCCTGGACCTGCTCGAAGCGGGCACGCGGATCCACCGGAGCAGGCGCCGGCGCCACGGGACGGGGTTGCGGCGGCGGCGCCACCACGCAACCGGCCATCGAGGCCGCCAGCACAGCGCACAGGGTCAAGCGTGGAAGAATCGACATAGCAGGGCTCGGTTCGTTGACGTCAGAAGGCGCCGGTCGCGCGGGAAAAACTCGCGCTATCTTACAAACCGGCCATCGCAAAGCTGTGACGATTGGTAACAGCTCACTCAGGCACGATAGACCATCTCCGCCTCGGGTGGCTCGACCGGGGGCGGCACCTCGTCAGGCGACGGCAGGTCGGGAGGAATCCCCGGCGGCGCGGGCTCATCGGGCGGTGGTACGGTATGGAAGGGACAGGCCCGGATGCCCGACCCGCCGGCTAGATACAAAGACATGGTTTTCCTCCCGGCAAAACGCATCGACAATCTAGACCGTAGTACGCGATTCCCATACCAACAAGGCACCGCCTCCGCTGCCATGCTCGACCTTCCGACTGCCCGCTTCCAAGAACATACCCTCGTGCGCATCGGCGACGACCGCACCGGTGGCTCCATGCTGCTGCTCGCGCCCGAAGCCGGCGGCCGGCTGGTGCGCTGGCGCCATCGCGGCGAAGACATCCTGTACTGGCCGAACCCCGCCGACTGGTCGACCCCCGCGAAGATCCGCGGCGGCAATCCGGTGCTGTTTCCGTTCATCGGCCGGCACTTCGTCGACGGCGAGCCGGGCCGCTGGCGCGATGCCGGCGGCCAGGTCCATGCGCTGCCCCAGCACGGCTTCGCGCGCGACCTGCCGTTCGAAGTGGAGAGCGCCGACCGCTCACACATCGTCCTGCTGCTGCGCGACGGACCGCAGACGCGCGCCGGCTATCCCTTCGCGTTCGAGTTCCGGGTCAGCTACCGGCTGCTCGAAGACGGGCTGGAAGCGACGTTCGCCATCAAGCATGCTGCCGAAGGCGACACGCATGCGCCAATGCCCTTCTATGCCGGGCACCACTTCTATTTCGCGCTGCCCGCCGTGCTGCGCCACGCGGCGACATTGCAGATGCCGCCCTCGCGGCTGTCGCGGCAGCTGGCGGACGGCAGCCTCGACGCGCCCCAGCCCGGACACACGCTCTACACGCTCGACAACCCCGCGCTGCAGGACCGCTACCACCTGCTCGACGCCGCGGGTGCGGCGGTGCTCGATATCCCGCCCTATCCCGACGCGCCCCTGGGCCGCCGCATCCGCATCGAAATCGACGGCGCACTGATGCCGTGGCACGCCATCACCACCTGGACGGAAAGCGCGACCTCCGACTTCTATTGCATCGAACCGTGGATGGGCCTGCCCAACGCGATCCACCACGGCGAGGGCTTGCACCTGCTGGCACCCGGCGACACGCGGCAAGCGACCTGCCGGCTGCGGGTCGTGCGCTGAGCCTCTTCCTGTCCGGGTCTGCTGCACAGTGCCCTGGCGCACTTCGACCGCGCCCGCCGCTCATCGCTGCCGCAAACGGACTGCAGGCGCCAGGCTGCGTGACCACGCTTCAGAGCATGTTGGCGCGAGGTCACCGTACCGCCAATAAAAAACCCGCTTGGCTCAACACCAAGCGGGTTCTTTCTGTCTGGTCGGGGCGAGAGGATTTGAACCTCCGACCACCTGCACCCCATGCAGGTACGCTACCAGGCTGCGCTACGCCCCGAAAGCGTGAAAGTATAACAGAGTGATATCGTCCGTGACTAGTGGGTCGCAACAACCCTTACGATTTGCTCGCCTGCAAGATATCCAGCACCGCTTGCAGCGCGAGGCGCAACGCGGGCACGTCGATGGTGCCACTGCTGGCAGCCGCCACGGGCTCGGCAGTCGCAGCGACAATCTCGGCCGGTGCTTCAGGCGCTTCGGCCGGAGCACTGCCTCCGCCATGCCGCAGCTCATCCAACCGATTGCGCGCGCCGTTGATCGTGAAGCCCTGCTCGTACAGCAGCTCGCGGATACGGCGGATCAGCAGGACCTCGTGGTGCTGGTAATAGCGCCGGTTGCCGCGCCGCTTGACCGGCTTGAGCTGCGTGAACTCCTGCTCCCAATAGCGCAGCACGTGCGGCTTCACCGCGCACAGGTCGCTCACCTCACCGATGGTGAAGTAGCGCTTGGCAGGAATCGGCGGCAGATTGATCCGCTCCGTGTGTTTATCGGCGACCATGGTGGCGCAAGCGAAGACGCGAAATTACGCAGCGCTGGCGGGCATCGGCTCGACGCGCTCCTCGACGAGCGCCTTGAGCTTCTGGCTCGCGTGGAAGGTGACGACACGGCGCGCCGTGATGGGAATGATCTCGCCGGTCTTCGGATTGCGCCCCGGACGCTGCGGCTTGTCGCGCAGCTGGAAGTTGCCGAAGCCGGACAGCTTGACGCTGTCGCCCTGTTCGAGCGCCTCGCGAATCACGTCGAAAAAAGCTTCGACCATGTCCTTCGACTCACGCTTGTTCAGGCCGACCTGCTCGAACAGCATCTCGGCGAGCTCGGCCTTGGTCAGCGTCGGCACGTCCTGGCCGCGCGCGGCATCGCGCGCATCGGCCAGGGCCGCCGAGGAAGAACCGAGCGCGTCGCCCAGCGAAGCCGCCAGCGAGGATGCGTGTTGATCGTTCATAGGATTCGCTTGCGTGGTCGATCCGAATGCGGAGGTTCGTTCGAGCGGTCTGAGCGCGGCGCGGACGTCAGGCACGCAGACGCGCACCGAATGCATCGCCGGCCGCACGAATCAGCTGCTGCGTGGCGGCCTCGACGAGATCGTCCTGAAGGGTGCTGTCAGTATCTTGCAACGTAATCCTGAAGGCAAGGCTTTTCTCCTGCGCCCCGATCGCGGCCGTCGCGGCCTTCGGACGGAACTCGTCGAACAGCACGACGCCCTGCAGGTAACGCTGCCACGGCATGCCGGCCGCCGCCTTCTCGAACGCATCGACGAGGTCCTGCACGCCCACGTCCTGACGCACGACCAGCGCGATGTCGCGCGTCACCGCCGGCACGCGCGGCACTTCGCGATAGGCCGGCAGCCCGACGGCAGTGATGGCGTCCAGGTCCAGCTCCCACACCACCGGCGCGGTGGGCAGCTCGTACTTCTGCAGCCAGCGCGGATGCAGCTCACCGATCCAGCCGACGGCGCGGCCGTCCAGCACCACGCGGGCAGCGCGGCCCGGATGCAGCGCCGAATGCTCGGCACGCTCGAAGCGCGCCTGCAGCGGCCACAGCAGCGACTCGACATCGCCCTTCACATCGAAGAAATCGACAGCGCGCGCCGGCACGCCCCACTGCTCTTCCGCGGCCGGGCCGTAGGCAATGCCGCCCACCCGCATCGGCTGCGCATAGCCGGCCACGGACAGGCCGCCGTCGGCCACCTCCGCATCGCGGCGGAACACGCGGCCCACCTCGAACAGGCGCACGCGCGAAGCCTTGCGGTTCAGGTTATAGCGCACCTTGTCGAGCAAGCCGCCGATCAGCGTGCTGCGCATCACCGAATACTGGCTGGCGATCGGGTTCAGCAACGGGATCGGCTGCGTGTTGCCGGCAAAGTCGGCTTCCCATTCGGTCTCGACGAAGGCGAAGTTCACGACCTCGTGGTAATCGCGCGCGGCCACGGCGTGACGCACGTCGTGCATCGTGCGGCGTGCCTCGTTGGTCGGGCGCATGGCGTTTTCAGCAACCGGCGGCTTGGCCGGGATCTGCTCGAAACCGTAGATGCGGGCGACCTCTTCGATCAGATCTTCCTCGATCTCGATGTCGAAACGGTACGACGGCGGCTCGACCACGAACACATCGCCGTCCACGCTGAACGTGAGACCGAGGCGCTTGAACACATCCGACACGACTTCGTGCGACAGCGGAATACCGAGCACACGCGCGGCACGCGCCACGCGCATGCGCACCGGCTCGCGCTTGGGGCAATTGACGATCTGATCGTCGATCGGGCCGGCCTGGCCGCCGCAGATATCGAGGATCAACGCGCTGATGCGCTCGATGTGTTCGACGATGGTCGCATAGTCGACGCCGCGCTCGAAGCGGTGGCCGGCGTCGGTCGAGAAGTTGTAGCGGCGCGCGCGCCCCTGGATGGCGGCGGGCCACCAGAACGCGGCCTCGACGTAGATGTTTTGCGTGTCGAGCGTGACGGCGGTCTTGTCGCCGCCCATGATGCCGGCCAGGCTTTCGATGGCCTGCTCGTCCGAGATCACGCCAACCTTGTCATCGACGGTGACGGTGTCGCCGTTCAGCAGCTTCAGCTGCTCACCGGGCTTGCCCCAGCGCACCGTCAGGCCGCCATGAATCTTGTCCAGGTCGAACACGTGCGACGGACGGCCCAGTTCCAGCATCACATAGTTGGAGATATCGACCAGCGCCGACACGCTGCGCATGCCCGCGCGCTCGATGCGCGACACCATCCATGCCGGCGTCTTCGCACGCGCATTGACGCCGCGGATGATGCGACCCGCAAAGCGGCCGCACAGGTCCGGCGCCTCCACCTTGACCGGCAGCTTGTCGGAGAGCGTCACTGCCACCGGCGCCATCGTCGGCAGCGTGATCGGCGCGCCCGTCAGCGCGGACACCTCGCGCGCCACGCCGTGGATCGACAGGCAGTCCGCCTTGTTGGGCGTGAGCTTGATGATGAAGATCTGGTCGTCCAGGTCCAGCACCTTGCGGATGTCCGCGCCCACCGGCGTGTCTTCCGGCAGGATCAGCAGGCCGCCGTGCTCTTCCGACAGCTTCAGCTCGCGCGCCGAGCACAGCATGCCGTAGCTCTCCACACCGCGCAGCTTGCCGATCTTGATCTTGAACGGCTTGCCGTCGTCGCCCGGCGGCAGCTCGGCGCCCACCAATGCGCACGGCACCTTGATGCCCACCGACACATTCGGCGCGCCGCAGACGATCTGCAGCAGCTCGCCCGTGCCGGCATCCACCTTGCAGACGTTCAGGCGATCGGCGTCCGGGTGCTTGTTCACCTCGACCACGTGGCCGACAACGATCTGCGAGAACGGCGGCGCGACGGGATCGACCTCTTCCACCTCGAGACCGGCCATCGTCAGGCGATGGGAGAGCTCAGCGGTGGCGATCGGCGGATTGACGAAACTGCGAAGCCAGGATTCCGGAAATTGCATGGCGCGACAGAAAAAGGAATTCGGTGAACAGGGAAACGGCGAACCCGCGGACGGCAGGCGTCCGCGTTACGCGAACTGGCGCAGGAAGCGCACGTCGCCCTCGAAGAACAGGCGCAGGTCGTTGATGCCGTAGCGCAGCATGGTCAGGCGCTCCAGGCCCGAGCCGAACGCAAAGCCGATATAGCGCTCCGGATCGAGGCCCATGTTGCGCACCACGGTCGGGTGCACCTGGCCGGAACCGGAAATCTCCAGCCACCTGCCGTTGCCGAAGGCCATGTCGATCTCGGCCGACGGTTCGGTGAACGGGAAGTACGACGGGCGGAAGCGCACCTGGATATCGTCGCTCTCGAAGAACTTGCGCAGGAAGTCGGTGTAGACGCCCTTGAGATCCGCGAAGCTGATGTTGTCCGCGATCCAGAGGCCTTCGACCTGATGGAACATCGGCGAGTGCGTGGCATCGCTATCGACGCGGTAGGTGCGGCCCGGCGCGATCACCTTGATCGGCGGGATGCGATCGAGGTGCTTGTATTTCTCGACATGCATGCGGGCATAGCGCACCTGCATCGGGCTGGTATGCGTGCGCAGCAGCAGGAGCTTGTCGTCGCTGTCGCGGCCGTCGATGTAGAAGGTGTCCTGCATCGAGCGCGCCGGATGGTTGTCCGGGTTGTTCAGCGCCGTGAAGTTCATCCAGTCGGTTTCGATCTCGGGGCCATCGGCCACGTCGAAGCCGATCGAGCCGAAGATCTGCGCGACGCGCTCCCAGGTGTTCATCACCGGGTGCAGGCTGCCCTCGGCCACATCGCGGCCGGGCAGCGTCACGTCGATCGCCTCGGCGGCCAGGCGCGCGTTCATCAGCGCATCAGCCAGCGCCTGGCGGCGGTCGTTCAGGGCCGCTTCGACGCGGCTCTTGGCCAGGTTGATACGCGCGCCTTCCGACTTGCGCGTCTGCGGATCGAGCTTGCCCAGTCCCTTGAGCAAGTCGGTCAGCACGCCGGACTTGCCGAGAAAGCGCGCCTTCTCGTTTTCCAGCGAAGCGTTGTCCTCCACAGAGGCAAACGCAGTTTGGGCATCGGCGACGACTTGGTCCAGATCCAGTGACATGGGAAGGCGAGCGTGAGAATTCGGGAATTCGGAATAAAAAACGGGGCTCGGTGAGAGCCCCGTCAGGGTGATCGGCCGACAAACCGCGGAACGGACTGACCGGCCAATCAGACTCAGGCGACGTTGGCTTTCACCTGGTTCACGATGGCGGCAAACGCCACCTTGTCGTGAATGGCCATGTCCGACAGCACCTTGCGGTCCAGTTCGATGGACGCCTTCTTCAGGCCATTCATGAACTTGCTGTACGACAGACCGTGCTCGCGCGCACCAGCGTTGATACGTGCAATCCAGAGTGCACGGAACACACGCTTCTTGTTGCGACGATCGCGGTAGGCGTACTGGCCAGCACGCATGACCGCCTGCTTGGCGATGCGATAGACGTTATTGCGACGGCCGCGGTAACCCTTGGCAGCGTCAATGACTTTCTTGTGACGGGCCCGCGCTGTGACCCCACGTTTAACTCGAGGCATGGAACTCTCCTTTCGTAGTTAGGGGTTAGGCGTACGGCATCATCGCGCGAACGGACTTCAGGTTCGTCTCATGGACGCCCTCGGTACCGCGCAGCTGACGCTTGTTCTTGGTGGTCTTCTTGGTCAGGATGTGACGCTTGAAGGCTTGGCCACGTTTGATCGTGCCACCAGGACGGGCAGTAAAGCGCTTGGAGGCGCTTTTCTTCGTCTTCATCTTCGGCATGGAACAACTCCGTTTTGACATGAAGCCAGGTGGACGGCTGACGCCGACACTTGCAAGACCCGGATTCACTTGTTGTGTCGCGGCAGGCGATGAAACCCGCCGCGCTTTCCGACTTCGCATGCCGCCGACGCGCGACAACCTGCTTCTGTCCGAAATGCTGGGCAGCGGCCGGAGTGCCTCCGGCCGCTGCCCGTATCACTTGCGCTTCTTCGGCGCCAACATCATCACCATCTGGCGACCTTCCATCTTCGGCATCTGCTCGACTTGGCCGAACTCTTCCAAGTCCGTCTTCAGACGATCGAGCATGCGTGCGCCGATTTCCTGGTGCGCCATCTCGCGGCCCCGGAAGCGCAGCGTGATCTTGGTGCGATCACCTTCATCCAGGAAGCGCTTGAGATTGCGCAGCTTGACCTCGTAGTCGCCGTCGTCGGTACCAGGGCGGAATTTCACTTCCTTCACCTGGATGACCTTCTGCTTCAGCTTGGCCTCGTGGGCCTTCTTCTGTTCCTGATACTTGAACTTGCCATAGTCCATCAGGCGGCAGACAGGCGGCTGCGCGGTCGGCGCGATCTCGACCAGGTCGACGTCCTTCTCTTCTGCCAGACGCAGTGCGTCGAACAGTTTGACGATGCCGAGCTGTTCCCCTTCAACCCCGGTCAGCCGGATTTCCGGCGCGGTGATCTCGCGGTTGATGCGGTGAGATTTCTCAGTAGCGATGTTGAATGTCCTCAAAGAAGCAAAAAACAAGCCGTGCCCAGCTCATGACTTGTTGGCGAAATCGTTCTGCAGTCGCTCAACGAACGTGGATACCGGCATCGAACCGAGATCGACGTTGCCACGGGCACGCACGGCCACCTGATTTCCGTCGCGCTCCTTGTCGCCCACCACAACGAGGTAGGGGACCTTCTGCAAGGAGTGCTCGCGGATTTTATACGTAATTTTCTCGTTCCGCAAATCGGCGGACGCCCTAAACCCTTGTTTTTGCAGGGATTGCGCAACGGATTCCGCATATTCGGCGTGGGCATCGGCGATGCTCATGATCACCACCTGCTCCGGCGCCAGCCACAGCGGCAGCGCGCCGGCATGGTTTTCCAGCAAAATGCCCAGGAAGCGCTCGAACGAGCCCAGGATGGCGCGGTGGAGCATGACCGGGCGCTTGCGGCTGTTGTCTTCCGCGACATACTCGGCACCCAGTCGCTCGGGCAGCACCAGGTCGAGCTGCAGCGTGCCGCACTGCCACGAACGGCCGATGGCGTCCTTGATGTGGTACTCGACCTTCGGGCCGTAGAAAGCGCCCTCGCCCGGCAACTCTTCCCATTCGACGCCGCAGGCGCGCAGCGCCGTGCGCAGGCCTTCCTCAGCGTGATCCCAGATTTCGTCCGTGCCGGCCCGCTTGTCCGGACGCAGCGCCAGCTTGACGGCGACGTTCTCGAAGCCGAAGTCCTCGTAGATGCTGAAGGCCAGGTCGTTGAAGTCCTTGGCCTCGGCCATGATCTGGCCTTCCGTGCAGAAGATGTGCGCATCATCCTGCACAAACCCGCGCACGCGCATCAGGCCATGCAGCGCGCCGGACGGCTCATTGCGATGGCACGCGCCGAACTCGGCCAGGCGCAGCGGCAGGTCGCGATACGAGCGCAGGCCGTGGTTGAAAATCTGCACATGGCCGGGACAGTTCATCGGCTTGATCGCGTATTCGCGCTTTTCCGATTCCGTCACGAACATGTTCTCTTTGTAGTTCTCCCAGTGGCCGGAGCGCTCCCACAGGCCGCGATCCATCACTTGCGGCGTGCGGACTTCGCTGTAGCCGGCGCCGGCCAGGCGGCCGCGCATGTATTGCTCGACGGCCTGCCAGATCTGCCAGCCCTTCGGGTGCCAGAACACCATGCCGGGCGCTTCTTCCTGCAGGTGGAACAGGTCAAGCAGCTTGCCGAGCTTGCGGTGGTCGCGCTTCTCGGCCTCTTCCAGCATGTGCAGGTAGGCCTCCTGGTCTTCCTTCTTGGCCCAGGCCGTGCCGTAGATGCGCTGAAGCATCTCGTTGTTGGAGTCGCCGCGCCAGTAGGCGCCGGCCACCTTCATCAGCTTGAAGACCTTGAGCTTGCCCGTGGACGGCACGTGCGGGCCACGGCACAGGTCGACGAAATTGCCTTCGCGGTACAGGCCGATTTCCTGATCTTCCGGAATCGAGGCGATGATCTCCGCCTTGTACTTCTCGCCCATGCCCTCGAACAGCTTGACGGCGTCGTCGCGGCTCCAGACTTCGCGCGTGACCTTTTCGTCCTTTTTGGCCAGTTCGGCCATCCGTTTCTCGATGGCGACGAGGTCTTCAGGCGTAAAGGGACGCTTGTAGGCGAAGTCGTAGTAGAACCCGTTTTCGATGACCGGGCCGATCGTGACCTGGGCCTCCGGGTACAGCTCCTTGACGGCATAGGCCAGCAAGTGCGCCGTCGAGTGGCGGATCACGTCGAGGCCGTCCGTATCCTTGTCCGTGACGATGGCCAGGTCGACGTTCTGCTCGATCCTGAAGCTCGTGTCGACCAGTTGCCCGTCAATGCGGCCGGCCAGCGCGGCCTTGGCCAAGCCCGCGCCGATGCTCTGCGCCACTTCGGCCACCGTCACCGGGCCGGGAAACTCGCGCCGGGAACCGTCCGGCAACGTAATCGCGATCATGCTTGCTCCTGTGGAGGCTCCGTCGCGCGGGTGCGTATGCGCGGCGGTTATCATTCTGTCGTGCGCCGCACCAGGCAGGTGCGGCATTCTGTCGGGCCGGATGCTTCGAAGCGATTTCAGCCGGATCGCCACGCGCAACACAAAACGCGGACGAAAAAAAACGCGGCCAAGGCCGCGTTTTCATTTGCGCTGAACTGCCGCTTGGGCAGACCGCAAAGGGCGAAACCGCACCTTGACTACTGTCGCTCCGAAGCGGTGGTAGTTCGCGGTGCCTGGATCATGTTTCGCCTTATATGCTGCAGTTGTACGGGACGCAACCCGAAGGTGACGGCTTGGACACCCTACCCGACGCGTCCTGCTAAATGCGTTGGTAGGCTCGATTGGACTCGAACCAACGACCCCCACCATGTCAAGGTGGTGCTCTAACCAGCTGAGCTACGAGCCTGCCGAAAGACGAAACTATACCATCACTTTCGCCGCGCTGACAATACCCCAGTAACTTCCTCGATTAATATCAGCGCCCGTTGCAATTGTGTCGCTTCTGATACCTCGGCCGTGAACTGCATCTTGGCGACGCCCTTGCTCGACAGCGTGCGCACGCCGGTCACGTTGATCTTCTCGCGCGAGAGGATTTCCGAGATGTCGCGCAGCAGCCCCTGGCGGTCCAGCGCCTCGACGTGGATATCGACCGGATAGACCGCCTCGCCGCGGTTGCCCCACTCGGTCTGGATCACGCGACCCGGCGCGCGCGCCGCCAGTTGCTGGAACGTCGCGCAATTCTGCCGGTGGATCGACACGCCGCGCCCACGGGTCACGAAACCGACAATCAGGTCCGGCGGCGCAGGCTTGCAGCAGCGCGACATCTGCGTGAGCAGCGAATCGACCCCCACCACCAGCACGCCGCTCTTGGCGCCGCGGGCCACGCTGGTGGCGCGGCTCTTCTTGGTGATCGACGCCTCGTCGTCGGCCGGCGCGGGCGGCGCGCCATCCGTGCGCAGCACCGCCTCGACGTGGCGCAAGCTGAACTCATCCTTGGCCACCATGGCGTACAGCTCGTCCGGCGTCTTGAAGCCCAGCTTGGCGGCGAGCTCCTCCAGGTTGACGGCGGTCTTGCCTTCGCGCTGCAAGGTCTTGTCGATCAGGATGCGGCCCTGGGCGAGCGTTTCTTCCAATTCCAGCGCGTTGAACCACGCGCGCACCTTGGCACGGGCCCGATTGCTCGCCAGATAGTGCAGTTCGGGGTTGAGCCAGTCGCGCGACGGCCCACCCTGCTTGACGGTGACGATCTCGACCGTCTGCCCGTTCTTGAGCGGCGTGTTCAGCGGCACCATCGTGCCGTCGACGCGCGCGCCGCGGCACCGGTGGCCGAGATCGCTGTGCAGGTAGTACGCGAAATCGACCGGCGTGGCGCCCTGCGGCAGCGCGATCACGCGCGCCTGCGGCGTCAGCACGTAGATGTGGTCATCGAGCTCGGTATGCTTGAGCTGCTCCCACGGCGAGTCTTCCTGGGCGACGGTGTGCTCGGCATCGTCCTTCCAGGCCAGCAGCTGGCGCAGCCAGGCGATCTTCTCGTCGTAGCGCTCGCTGGCGGAGAACTGGCCGGCGTAGCCCTTGCTGCCGGCCTCCTTGTAGCGCCAGTGCGCGGCCACGCCGTATTCGGCGAAGTGGTGCATTTCGCGCGTGCGGATCTGCACCTCCAGCGCGCGGCCGTCGTCACCGATCACCACCGTGTGCAGCGACTTGTAGCCATTGGTCTTGGGACGCGAGATGTAGTCGTCGAACTCCTTCGGGATCGGCTGCCACATGTGGTGCACGAAACCGAGCACGGTGTAGCAGTCCTTGATGTCGTCGACGATGACGCGGAAGGCGCGCACATCGTACAGATCGGCGAAGTCGAGGTCCTTACCGCGCATCTTCCGCCAGATGCTGTAGATGTGCTTGGGGCGGCCGCTGACCTCGGCGTGGATGCCCGCGTCGCGCAGTGTCTGCTGCAGCCTGGCGATCGCCTCGCCGATGAACTGCTCGCGCTCGATGCGCTTTTCGTCCAGCAGGCGCGCGATGCGCTTGTAGGTATCGGGGTCTTCGAAGCGGAAGCCCAGGTCTTCGAGTTCCCACTTCAGCTGCCAGATGCCGAGCCGGTTGGCGAGCGGCGCGTAGATGTCGAGCGTCTCGCGCGCCATGCCCTCAGGGGCGGGCAGCTTGTTCTGGGCCAGCCAGCGCAGCGACTGCAGCCGCGACGCCAGGCGGATCAGCACCACGCGGATGTCCTGCGCGAAGGCCAGCAGCATCTTGCGCAGCGCCTCGACCTGGGCGCGGCGCGCCTCGGCTTCGTTCTTGCGGGTGACGCCCGCCTCGGCCGGGCTGGCCATGCCGGCGATCGCGCCGATGCGCAGCAGCTGCCGCACGTCGTGCACCAGCCGGGCCACCTCGCCGCCGAACGCCGGCTCGATCGCCTTCTCGTTGTCGGTGGCCAGGATCGGCAGCAGGAACAGCGCCGCCGCCTGCAACGACGGCGCGTCGACGCGCAGCCCCTCGAGGATCGCCACCGTGCCGCGCGCGTGCGACACCAGCGGCTCGCCGGTCAGCGTCTGGTGGTCGCCGGCATGGTCGGCCAGGCATTCGAGCGCGCGCGCGACGGCCGCCTCGCGCGCCGCCCTGTCGGCCGTCGCGCCGGCGCCCTCTGCCGGACGGTCGGTCTTGCTGTTCATAGTGCGTCTTGCAAACGGATGCGGATCAGCCCTTGCGCGCCGCCGTCACGACGATCTCGATGCGGTACTTCGGATTGGCCAGCGCGGCCTCCACGGTGGCGCGCGGCGGCGCGTTGCCCGGCGCGACCCACTGGTCCCAGACCGCGTTCATCGCACCGATCTCGGCGATGTCCTTCAGGAAGATCTGGCACATCAGGATGCGCGTCTTGTCGCTGCCGTTGGCGGCCAGCACGCGGTCGATGGTGGCAAGCACCTCGGCGGTCTGCGCGGCGATGTCGCCGTCCAGGGTGGTTTCCGGCACCTGGCCGGCGACATAGACCACGCCGTTGTAGACCGCCGCGTCGGAGTAGCGATGTTCGACGTTGTAACGCTTCAGTTCAGTGCTCATCTTGAAAATCGGGGGAATCCATCGGGTCGTCATTGACCGAGAAAGAATTGGCGCGCGATCGCGACCTGGTCGGGCTGCACGAAGGTCGGCGCGTGGCCCACGTCGGGAATCTCGACCGTGCGTACATGCTGGCCGCGCTGCCGCATGGCCTCTAGGGTCTCGCGCGTGAGCAGGTCGGACTGCGCGCCGCGCACCACCAGCACCTCGCCGGGATTCGCCTCGAACAGCGTCCAGAGCTGGCTCTCGCCGGCTTCGATCAGTTCCGGCGTGGCGCTCTTGAACGGTTCGGCCAGGCGCGGATCATAGTGCAGGATCCATTCGCCGCCCTGCGGCTTGAGGATGGCGGTGTTCAGCGCGCGCCACTGCTCGGGCGTGTGCGGGCCGAACGATGCGCTGATCGTCTTCAGGTACGCCAGCCCCTCGTCGAAGGTCTTGAAGCGGACGTCCAGCCCCACGTACGCGCCGATGCGCGACAGCGAGGTCTGCGTCACGCGCGGGCCGACATCGTTGATCAGCAGCTTGCGGATCGGCGACTTCGGCAGGCCGGCCAGGCTCATGCCGATCAGGCCGCCCATCGAGGTGCCGAACCAGTCCACCGATTCCACGTTGAGCCGCGCCAGCAGCGTCACCATGTCGGCCACGTATTGCGGAATCACGTAGCCCCGCGGATCGGCCAGCCAGTCGGAGCGACCGCGCCCGACCACGTCGGGGCAGACCACGCGGTAGTCGTTGCACAGCGCCTGGGCCAGCACGTCGAAGTCGCGGCCGGTGCGCGTCAGGCCGTGCACGCAGACCAGCACGCGCGGGTTCTGCGGGTCGCCCCATTCGTGGTAGGCCATCCGGTGCAGGCCGGATTGGCTCAGGCACTGCACGGACGCGAGACGCGGCGAAACGGGCATGAACGACTCCTGCGCTTGATGACAGAGGAAAAAAACCGAAGCCCGATTGTACGCCGTGCCCGGCGCGATGCGCCCGCGCACCGGGCCGCGCACCGGCAACAAAAAGGCCTCGCAACCGCGAGGCCTGTTCGCCGATGACGAGGCGTCTTACTGCGCGACCCAGCCGCCGTCCATGCTCCACGCCACGCCGCGCACCTGCTCGGCGGCCTCGCTGCACAGGAACACCGCCAGCGCGCCGAGCTGCTCGGGCGAGACGAATTCGCCGGAGGGCTGCTTCTCCATCAGCAGTTCCTTCTTGGCCTGCAGGACGGGAATGCCCTCTTTCTCGGCACGCGCGTCGATCTGCTTCTGCACCAGCGGCGTCAGCACCCAGCCCGGGCAGATCGCGTTGACGGTAACGCCGGTCTGCGCGGTCTCCAGTGCCACCGCCTTGGTCAGGCCGACGATGCCGTGCTTGGCCGCCACGTAGGCCGACTTCTGCGCCGACGCCACCAGCCCGTGCGCGGAGGCGATATTGACGATGCGGCCCCAGTTCTTGCGCTTCATGCCCGGCACCGCGAGCCGCGTGGTGTGGAACGCCGACGACAGGTTGATGGCGAGGATGGCGTCCCAGCGCTCGGCCGGGAAGTCTTCCACGTTGGCCACGTACTGGATGCCGGCGTTGTTGACGAGAATGTCCACGCCGCCGAATTCGGCATCGGCGTAGGCGAACATCGCCTCGATCTCGGCGGGCTTGCTCATGTCGGCGCCGTGGTAGCCGACGCGGACGGCATCCTTGCCGGCCCCGGCGATCCGGGCCTTGGGCCCGTCCACGTCGCCGAAGCCGTTCATGACGATGTTGGCGCCCTGCGCCGCGAGCGCGCAGGCAATGCCCAGGCCGATGCCGCTGGTGGAGCCGGTCACCAGGGCGGTTTTTCCTTGCAGCATGACGTTCTCCGGTTTACAGCAGGTTGACGCCCGTCTTCGACTGGATGTCCTCGCGCGAGACACCCGGTGCGGCCTCCACCAGCTTCAGGCCATGCTCGGTCACGTCGATCACGCCCAGGTCGGTGATGATGCGGTCGACCACGCCCACGCCCGTCAGCGGCAGCGTGCACTTGGGCAGGATCTTCAGGTCTTCGGAGCCGTCCTTCTTCTTGGCGGTGTGCTCCATCAGCACGATCACGCGCTTGACGCCCGCGACCAGGTCCATCGCGCCGCCCATGCCCTTGACCATCTTGCCCGGGATCATCCAGTTGGCCAGGTCGCCCGTCTCGCTGATCTGCATCGCGCCCAGGATGGCCAGGTTGATATGCCCGCCGCGGATCATGGCGAACGAATCCGCCGAGGAGAAGATCGACGAGCCCGGCAGCGTCGTCACGGTCTGCTTGCCGGCGTTGATCATGTCGGGATCGACCTCGTCGTCGGTCGGGAACGGGCCGATGCCGAGCAGGCCGTTCTCCGACTGCAGCCACACCTCCATGCCGTCCGGCACGTGGTTGGCGACCAGCGTCGGCAGGCCGATGCCCAGGTTCACATAGAAGCCGTCCTGCAGCTCCCTGGCTGCGCGCGCAGCCATTTCATCACGCGTCCATGCCATGTTCGGTCTCCTGATCGTCCTGGTTATTTGGCGCGCACGGTGCGCTGCTCGATGCGTTTTTCCGGATGGGCGTTCAGCACGATGCGCTGCACGAACACGCCCGGGGTGTGGACCTCGTCCGGGTCGAACGTGCCGGTCTCGACGATCTCTTCGACTTCAACGATGGTGATGCGGCCGGCCATGGCACACATCGGGTTGAAGTTGCGCGCGGTGCGGTGGTACTTCAGGTTGCCGGACTTGTCGGCCTTCCACGCCTTGACCAGGGCCACGTCGGCGATCAGGGAGCGCTCCATGACGTACTGCTCGCCGTCGAATTCGCGCACCTCCTTGCCGTCGGCCACCACGGTGCCGACGCCGGTGCGGGTGAAGAATGCCGGGATGCCGGCGCCGCCGGCGCGCAGCTTCTCGGCCAGCGTGCCCTGCGGGGTGAATTCCAGCTCGAGCTCGCCGGACAGGTACTGGCGCTCGAACTCCTTGTTCTCGCCCACGTAGGACGAGATCATCTTCTTGATCTGGCGGGTTTCCAGCAGCCGCCCCAGGCCGAAGCCGTCGACGCCGGCGTTGTTGGAAATGCAGGTGAGCCCCTTGGCACCGGAATCGCGCAGCGCGCCGATCAGCGCCTCCGGGATGCCGCACAGGCCGAAGCCGCCCACGGCGATGGTCTGGCCGTCCTTGACGATACCCGCGAGCGCCTCGGCGGCGCTGGCGTAGATTTTGTTCATGCGTGCTCCTTCCTTGGTGATCCAACGAATCCGGCGGGGTTTTGACCGGGCGCACAGACGGGCTTGCGCGGCGCGGTGCCGGAAAATTGTAACGGTACAATCCGCCGAGAATACGCAAGCGCTGCGCGACGCAGCAATACGTAGGACTACATATGCCCGCTCTCGACTACCAGACCGCGTTCCAGCTTGCTCCGGTCGGCATGGTGATGTCGCGCGAACGTGTCATGGTCGACGTCAACGAAGAGGCCGCGCGCATCTTCGGCCATCCGCGCACGGCGATGATCGGGCAGTCGTTCGAGCTGCTCTATCCCACCCACGACGAATACGAGCGCACCGGCGCGCGCATCGTGCCGATCATGAACGCGCGCGGCAGCTATTCCGACGAGCGCATCATGAAGCGCGCCAACGGCGAGCTGTTCTGGTGCCATGTCACCGGCCGCGCGCTGGACCGCACCCGGCCGCTGGGCGAAGGCATCTGGACGTTCGAGGATCTGTCCGCGCACCGGCCGGTGACGGCGGCCCTGACGCCGCGCGAGCGCGACATCGCCGCGCAGCTGGTGGAGGGCAAGACCAGCAAGCAGATCGGCAAGCAGTTGGACATCAGCCCGCGCACGGTGGAGATCTATCGCGCGCGGCTGATGAAGAAGTACGCCGCCAGCACCTCGCTGGAACTGGTGCAGCGGCTGATGGGGCACTGAGGCGGCGGGGGCCGCGTCAGACCATGCCGTCGTCGGCGTTGATGATGGCGCCGTTGATGAAATCCGACTGGTCGGAAGCCAGCAGCAGGATCAGGCCGTCGAGGTCCTGCGGCTTGCCGACGCGCTTGCGCGGCAGCATCTGCACCAGCTTCTGGCCGGCCTCGGTTTCCCAGTGGTGATGGTTGATCTCGGTGTCGATGTAGCCGGGGCAGATGGCGTTGGTGTTGATGCCGTGGCGGCCCCATTCCAACGCCATGGCGCGGGTCATGTGCACCACGGCGGCCTTGCTCATGCAGTAGATGCCGATCTGCGACAGCACCTTCAGCCCCGCCACCGAGGCGATGTTGATGATGCGCGACTGCGGCAGCGGCGAGCCGTTCTTCTCCGCCCCCCTGGCCCGCGCGATCATGCGCTTGGCGGTTTCCTGCGCGACAAAGAAGGCGCCGCGCGTGTTGGTGTCGAAGACGAAATCGAAATCGTCCGGCGTCACGTCGACCATGCGCTGCGTGGTCGAGACCCCCGAATTGTTGACCAGGATGTCGATGGTGCCCGCCTCGGTCTCGGCGTGGGCGATGGCCGCGCGGATGCTGTCGGGATCGGTCACGTCCAGCCGCACCACGTGGGCGCTGCCGCCCTTCGATTCGATATCGGCGCGCAGTTCCTTGAGCCGCTCGACCCGGCGGGAAGCCAGCACCACCTTGGCGCCCGCTGCCGCCAGCACATGCGCGAAACGCGCCCCCAGGCCGCTGGACGCGCCGGTGATCAGCGCGACCTTGCCTTCCAGATTGATCGACAAACCCATGATGCGTGGTCCCTGTGAGTTGTAGTGACGCGCCGGACCGTTCGCGCCCGGCGCCGGCAGGTGAAGCGGGCGCAGCTTGGCGAAAATCGAACGACCGTTCAAAAGTTTCGCTTGCCGCATCCGGGCGCGTCCCCGACAATGCCGGAAATTCTAATGCAGCGATCCGCTATACCAATAAGCAAACGCCCTACAAGCGAAGAGGCATCATGAACCAGCAGCAGCTCCTCGAACAGTACGGTCCCCGCGAATCCATGGAGTACGACGTCGTGATCGTCGGCGGCGGGCCGGCTGGCCTGGCGACCGCGATCCGCATCAAGCAGCGCGCGGCCGAGACCGGCAAGGACGTTTCCGTGGTCGTGCTCGAGAAAGGCTCCGAGCCCGGCGCGCACATTCTCTCGGGCGCCGTGATGGACCCGCGCGCGATCGACGAGCTGCTGCCCGACTGGAAGGCACAAGGCGCTCCGCTCAACCAGCCCGTCACCGGCGACGATGTGCTGTTCCTGAGCGAGACCGGCGCCACGCGCACCCCCGACTGGCTGGTGCCGCGCAACCTGCACAACGAAGGCTGCTACGTCATCTCGCTGTCCAACGTCGTCAAATGGCTGGCGACGCAGGCCGAGGGCCTGGGCGTGGAGATCTTCCCCGGCTTTGCCGCCGCGGAGGTGCTCTACGACGACCGCGGCGCCGTGCGCGGCGTGGCCACCGGCAACATGGGGGTCGGCAAGGACGGCGAGCCGACCGACCACTTCCAGCTCGGCATGGAGCTGCTGGGCAAGTACACCATCTTCGCCGAAGGCGCGCGCGGCCATCTGGGCCGGCAGTTGCTGGACAAGTACAAGCTCGATGCCGGCAAGGACCCGCAGAGCTTCGCCATCGGCATCAAGGAGCTGTGGGAGATCGACCCGGCCAAGGCCAAGCCCGGCCTGGTGGTGCACACCGCCGGCTGGCCGATGGATGCCGATACGTTCGGCGGCGGCTTCCTGTACCACCTGGAAGACAACAAGGTCACGCTCGGCTTCGTGATCGGCCTCGACTACAAGAACCCGTGGATGAGCCCGTTCGAAGAAATGCAGCGCTGGAAGACGCATCCGGCCATCCGCGCGCACATCGAGGGCGGCAAGCGCATCGGCTATGGCGCCCGCGCGATCAACAACGGCACGCCGCAGGCACTGCCCAGGACGGTGTTCCCGGGCGGCGCGCTGGTCGGCTGCGACGCCGGCTACCTGAACGCGGCGCGCATCAAGGGCAGCCACGCGGCCCTCAAGAGCGGCATGCTGTGCGGCGAGGCGGTGTTCGAGGCGGTGACGGCGGGCCGCGCCGGCGACGAGCTGTCGGCCTATCCGGCGGCGTTCGAGCAGAGCTGGCTGAAGGAGGAGCTCGACCAGACGCGCAACTTCAAGCTCTGGTTCAAGAAGCATGGCCGCATGGTCGGCAATGTCATGACCGGCATCGAGCAGTGGCTGCTGCCCAAGGTTGGCATCAAGACCCCGCCCTGGACGCTGCACAGCACGGCGCCCGACAACGTCTCGCTCAAGCCGGCCGGCGAATGCCCCAAGATCGCGTATCCGAAGCCGGACGGCAAGCTGACCTTCGACCGGTTGTCATCGGTGTTCATCTCGAACACCAACCATGAAGAAAACCAGCCGGCCCACCTGACGCTGAAGGACCCGACCGTCCCCACGCGCATCAACCTGACGCAGTTCGCCGGGCCGGAACAGCGCTACTGCCCGGCCGGCGTGTACGAATTCGTCAAGAACGACGACGGCACCGAGCGCCTGCAGATCAACGCGCAGAACTGCGTGCACTGCAAGACCTGCGACATCAAGGACCCGACGCAGAACATTGTGTGGGTCACGCCGGAAGGCGGCGGCGGCCCGAACTACGTCGGCATGTAAGTGCCTGGCGCCCAACAAAAAAGACGGCTTCGCGCCGTCTTTTTTGTTGCCTGCGCGGATCGCCTTACGGCGCCTTGGCGGCGATGGCCGGGGTCGCCACCGCCACGTCGCCGCATTGGGCGCGATGGCGCAGCGCATGGTCGGTCAGCACCAGCGCCAGCAGCGCCTCGGCGATCGGCGTGGCGCGGATACCGACACACGGATCGTGGCGGCCGAACGTCTCGACCGCGGTCGGCTCGCCCGCCTTGTCGATCGAGCGGCGCGGCGTGCGGATGCTGGAGGTCGGCTTGATCGCCAGCGATACCGAGATGTCCTGCCCGGTGGAAATGCCGCCCAGGATGCCGCCCGCGTTGTTGCCGACGAAGCCGGCCGGCGTCAGTTCGTCGCCGTGCTCGGAGCCGCGCTGCGACACGGCATGGAAGCCGGCGCCGATCTCCACGCCCTTCACTGCATTCAGGCCCATCATGGCATGGGCGATGTCGGCGTCCAGGCGGTCGAACAGCGGCTCGCCCCAGCCGACCGGCATGCCGGTTGCCACCACCTCGATGCGCGCGCCGACGGAGTCGCCGTCGCGGCGCAGCGCGTCCATGTAGGTTTCGAGCTCGGGGAGGATCTCGGCGTTGGGCGCGAAGAACGGGTTGTTCGGCACCTCGTTCCAGTCGAGGAACGGAATCCGGATCTCGCCCAGCTGCGACATGTAGCCGTGGATCTCGACGCCGAACTTCTCGCGCAGCCATTTCTTGGCGACGGCGCCGGCCGCCACCACGGGCGCCGTCAGCCTGGCCGACGAACGGCCGCCGCCGCGCGGGTCGCGGATGCCGTACTTGTGCCAGTAGGTGTAGTCGGCATGGCCCGGGCGGAAGGTCTCGACGATGTTGCCGTAGTCCTTGCTGCGCTGGTCGGTGTTGCGGATCAGCAGGCAGATGGGCGTGCCGGTGGTCTTGCCCTCGAACACGCCGGACAGGATCTCGACAAGGTCTTCTTCCTTGCGCTGCGTGACGTGGCGCGAAGTGCCGGGCTTGCGGCGGTCGAGATCGGGCTGGATGTCCTCGGCCGACAGCGCCATGCCCGGCGGGCAGCCGTCGATGACGGCACCGATGGCCGGGCCGTGCGACTCGCCGAAGGTGGTGACGGAAAACAGCAGGCCCAGGGTATTGCCAGACATGATCGTGCTCGGAAAGGCGCCACGGCGGTGCGTGGCGCGAAACATCGGGAAACCGCTATTGTAAGGCTGACGGATCAGCCGCCGATGCCGAGCAGCTCGACCTCGAAGTTCAGCGTGGCGTTGGGCGGGATCGTGCCGGGCACACCGCGCGCACCGTAGGCGGTCGCCGGCGGACACGTCAGCTTGGCCTTGCCCCCCACCTGCATCTTCTGCACGCCCTCGGTCCAGCACGGGATCACGCGATTCAGCGGGAAGGCGATCGGCTGGCCGCGCTTGTAGGAACTGTCGAACTCGGTGCCGTCGGCCAGCGTGCCGCGATAGTGCACCTTGACCGTATCGGTCGCCTTGGGCGACGGCCCGCTACCCTTGGCCACATGCTGGATGGTCACGCCCGACGGCAGCGACTCGGCCGGCGCGGCCGACACGGCGGATGCCGCCTGAACGTTGTATGCGGCGAGGGCGAGCGATGTGGCGCACAGCAGCAGGGAAAGGCGTTTCATAGGCGTATGACGAACGGGGTTGGGAATCAGGGTTTCAGGTGGCGGGCCGCTTGACCCGCCGCGTTGCCAGCCGGCAGTGTATCCAATTGCGCCGCGGCTAGCGCCGCTCGCCGCGCAGGGCCAGCACAGCGGCCTGCAGCCCTTCCGGCGACACCGCCTGCGGTGCCACCGGCGTGCCGATGCACAGCTCCAGCCGGTTGAGGAAGCCGCGGCGGAACGGGCGCGTCATCGCCGCGCCATCCTTGCGCGAGAAGAAGCTGCCCCACAGGCCGCGCAGCGCCATCGGCACCACCGGCACCGGGGTGCGCTCGACGATGCGGCGCACGCCGTCCTTGAACGGATTCATCTCGCCGGTGGCCGTGATCTTGCCCTCGGGGAAGATGCAGACCACCTCGCCCTCGGCCAGCGCGGCGGCGATGGCGTCGTAGGCGCGCTTGAGCAGCGCCTCGTCTTCGTGCGCCGGCGCGATGGGGATCGCCTTGATCGTGCGGAAGAACCAGGACAGCAGCGGCACGCGGAAGATGCGGTGGTCCATCACGAAGCGCACCGGCCGGCGCACGAAGGCCCCCACCACCACCGCGTCGACAAAGCTGACATGGTTGCAGACCAGCAGGCACGGGCCCTCGTCGGGAATCCGCTCGTCGCCCTCCACCTTGACGCGGTAGACGGTATGGATCAGCAGCCACATCACGAAGCGGATCAGGAATTCCGGCAGCAGCGCGTAGATGTAGATCGCCACCACGGCGTTGAGGATGCCCGTCACCAGGAACAGCTGCGGGATGGTGAAGCCGGCGCGCGTGAGCACCATCGCCAGCACCGCCGAAGCGATCATGAACAGCGCGTTGAGGATGTTGTTGGCGGCGATGATGCGCGCCCGGTGCGTCGGCTCGCAGCGGCTCTGGATCAGCGCGTACAGCGGCACGCTGTAGAAGCCGCCGAACATCGCCAGCAGAAACAGATCGGCCAGCACGCGCCAGTGGCGATGGTTCTGCAGGAAGCCCGCCACGCCCGTCAGCGCATCGTGTGCGACCAGCGCCTCGGCATGCGAAGCGAAGTACAGGTCCACCGCGAACACCGTCATGCCGATCGAGCCGAACGGCACCAGGCCGACCTCCACCATGCGGCCCGAGAGCTTTTCGCACAGCACCGAGCCCAGGCCGATGCCGATCGAGAACACCGCCAGCAGCAGCGTCACCACGTTCTGGTCGCCGCCGAGCACGTTGCGCGCAAAGGCGAAGAACGAGGTCAGGAAGGTCGCGCCGACGAACCACAGCCACGAGATGCCGAGCAGGCTCAGGAACACCGCGCGCTGGTTGCTGGCCAGCTTCAGGTTGCGCCAGGTCTCGGAGACGGGGTTCCAGTTGATGCGCAGATCCGGCTGCGAGGCCGGCGACACGGGCACACCGCGCGCCGTCAGCCAGCCGCCGACGGCGATCGCCAGGCAAGCGATGCCGGTCAGCGCCGGGCCGACCAGCTCGCCGTTGCGCGTCAGGTTGGCCAGCTCGCCGCCGCCGATGGTGCCGAGCAGGATGGCGACGAAGGTGCCCATCTCCACCAGCCCGTTGCCGCCCACCAGTTCGGACGGTTGCAGGTGCTGCGGCAGGTAGGCGTATTTGACCGGCCCGAACAGCGTCGAGTGCACGCCCATCAGGAAGGTGCACAGGTACAGCAGCTCGACCCGGCGCAGCGCAAAGCCCGCGCAGCCGATCGCCATGATGGCGATCTCCAGCGTCTTCACCAGGCGGATCAGCCGGGCCTTGTCCATGCGGTCGGCGATCTGCCCGCTGGTGGCCGACAGCAGCACGAACGGCGCGATGAAGATCGCCGAGATCAGGAACGCCGCCGAGGCCGGGTCCGCGTTGCCGAACAGCGCGGCGTGATAGGTGACCAGCGATGAGAAGGCGACCTTGAACACGTTGTCATTCATGGCGCCCAGAAACTGGGTCCAGAAAAACGGGGCGAAGCGGCGCTGCTTCAGCAGGGAAAACTGGCTCGATTGGCTCATCTGGCGGACAAATCGGGATTCAACAAAAAACCCGCTCGCGGTGCGGGCGGGTTTCGGGGATTCGGCATACCGGCGCTCCCGGCACGGCCGGCGGCGTGCAGCCGGTCAGGCCGGTCAGTCTTCGCTGGCCTCTTCCTTCGGCCAGTCGCGGATGTACGCCTTGAGCATCTTGTTCTCGAAGTTCTGTTCCTCGAAGACGGCCTTGGCGACGTCGTAAAACGAGATCACGCCCATCAGCGTGCGGTTGTCGAGCACCGGCAGATAGCGGGCATGCCGCTCCAGCATCATGCGGCGCACTTCGTTGACCTCGGTCTCGGGGGTGCAGGTGAGCGGATGGTCGTCCATCACCTTGCGGATGGTGGTGCCGTCATCGACCTTGCCGTTGTTCCGGGCGAGCACCAGGATGATCTCGCGGAAGGTCAGCATGCCGACCAGCTCGCCGTATTCCATCACCACCAGCGAGCCGATGTCGTATTCCGCCATGGTCTGCACCGCCACCTGGAGCTTGGTTTCCGGGGCCACGGTGTAGAGCGTGTTGCCCTTCACGTGAAGGATGTCGCTGACTTTCATGTTGCGTCTCCCAGGTCGGGGTGCCGGTCCGCCGGGGCGGCGACCGCGCGCGGGTAGTGATTATGGTTGTGTTTCGATCCTAGCCCAAACCGGTGGGCTTCGACAAGCGCATGCCCCCAAAATGCGGCAGAAAAAGCCCGTCAAAAACCGCGCCCGCTCGGCGTTTGCCCGGGATGCACCGCAACGGGGTGCGGTGCTAGCATGCCCCGTCCCGACCTCATTTGGTGCTTGTTTCCCATGTCCAAAGCCCGCTTCGACACGCTGGCGCTGCATGCCGGTGCCGCGCCCGACCCGGCCACCGGCGCCCGCGCGACGCCGATCCACCTCACCACCTCCTTCGTCTTCCGCGACAGCGAGCACGCCGCCTCGCTGTTCAACATGGAGCGCGCGGGCCACGTCTACTCGCGCATCTCCAACCCCACCGTGGCGGTGTTCGAAGAGCGCATGGCGGCGCTGGAGAACGGCGTCGGCGCGATCGCCACGGCGTCGGGCCAGGCCGCGCTGCACTTGGCCATCGTCACGCTGATGGGCGCGGGCTCGCATATCGTGGCGTCGTCGGCGCTGTACGGCGGCTCGCACAATCTGCTGCACTACACGCTGCGCCGCTTCGGCATCGAGACCACCTTCGTCAAGCCGGGCGACATCGACGGCTGGCGCGCGGCCATCCGCCCCGAGACGCGCCTGCTGTTCGGCGAGACGCTGGGCAATCCGGGGCTGGATGTGCTCGACATCCCGACCGTCGCGTCGATCGCGCACGATGCCGGCGTGCCGCTGCTGGTCGATTCGACCTTTACCACGCCGTGGCTGCTGCAGCCGTTCGCGCACGGCGCCGACCTGCTCTACCACTCGGCCACCAAGTTCCTGGGCGGGCACGGCACCACCATCGGCGGCGTGCTGGTCGACGCCGGCACCTTCGACTACGTGGCGGCCGGCCGGCATCCCGAGCTGACCGAGCCGTACGCGGGCTTTCACGACATGGTGTTTGCCGAGGAAAGCACCGTGGCGCCCTTCCTGCTGCGCGCCCGCCGCGAGGGCCTGCGCGACTTCGGCGCGTGCATGAACCCGATGGCGGCATGGCAATTGCTGCAAGGCATCGAGACGCTGCCGCTGCGCATGGCGCGGCACGTCGAGAACACGCGCCGCGTGGTCGCCTTCCTGGCGGGCCACCCCATGGTGGCGTCGGTGGCCTATCCCGAACTGGAAACGCACCCCGACCACGCACTCGCCAAACGCCTGCTGCCGCGCGGCTGCGGCGCGGTGTTCAGCTTCGATCTGCGCGGCGACCGGCGCGCCGGCCAGCAATTCATCGAATCGCTCGGCCTGTTCTCGCACCTGGCCAATGTGGGCGACGCGCGCTCGCTGGTGATCCACCCGGCCTCGACCACGCATTTCCGCATGGATGCGGCCGCGCTGGCCGCCGCCGGTATCGGCGAAGGCACGATCCGCCTGTCGATCGGCCTGGAAGACGCCGACGACCTGATCGACGATCTCAAGCGCGGTCTGAAGGCCGCCGAGCGTGCCATGTCGGCCGCGTCCGGCAAGACCGCCCCCGCCCCGACCGGAGCCCGCTGATGGAATGGACCGTACAAGGCCGGCGCGCCTATGCCTACACCGGCGGCAAGCCGTTCGATCCGGCGCTGCCATGCGTGATCTTCGTGCACGGCGCGCAGAACGACCATTCGGTGTGGGGCCTGCAAACCCGCTGGTTCGCCCACCACGGCTTCAGCGTGCTGGCGGTCGACCTGCCCGCGCACGGCCGCAGCGCCGGCGCCCCGCTGACGACCGTCGAGGCCATGGCCGACTGGGTGATGGCGCTGGCGCAGGCCGCCGGCGTCGCCCGGCCGGCGATGGTGGTCGGGCACAGCATGGGCTCGCTGATTGCGCTGGAGTGCGCGTCGCGATACGCCGACCGCGTCGGACGCATCGCGCTGGTGGCCACCGCCTGGCCGATGAAGGTGTCGGAGGCCCTGCTCGAGGCGGCACTGAACGACACGCCGGCCGCCATCGAGATGGTCAACGCCTGGTCGCACTCCAGCCTGGCCAACAAACCGTCCGCGCCGGGCCCCGGCTTCTGGATGCACGGCGGCAGCCAGCGCCTGATGGAGCGCGTCGCGCGCGGCTCGCAGGCGCCGGTGTTCCATACGGATTTCTCGGCCTGCAACGCCTATGCGCGCGGCGCGCAGGCCATGGCGACAGTGCAGTGCCCCGCACTCGTGATCGTCGGAGACAAAGACCAGATGACGCCCGCGCGCGCCGGCAGGCAGGTCGCCGCCGGGCTGGCGGGCAGCCGCGTGGTGGCCCTCCCCTGCGGCCACGCCATCATGGGAGAATGTCCGGACGGCACGCTCGATGCGCTGATCGCCTTTGCGCGCGAGCGCGCCGCCGTCGCCGCGTAACCGGCGTCCCGCACAGGAGGCGACCATGGCCACCACCGACGCGCACCGCTTCGGCAGCTTCGCCGAGTTCTATCCGTACTACCTCGGCGAGCACCGCAACCGCACCTGCCGGCGCCTGCATTTCGCGGGATCGACGCTCGCGCTGGTGTGCCTGATCCAGCTGGTGTTCACGGGCAGTCTGTGGTGGCTGCTGGCCGCGGCCGTCAGCGGCTACGCCTTTGCCTGGGTCGGTCACTTCGCCTTCGAGAAGAACCGCCCCGCCACCTTCCGCCACCCGATCTACAGCCTCATGGGCGACTGGGTGATGTACCGCGACATCTGGATCGGCAAGATTCCGTTCTGACCGGCTTCCGGACGCGGCTCAGGCGCGGGCGGACGCCGCCAGCGTTGCGGCGGCCGGCGCGGCCGCGGCTTCGGCAGCGGCCTTCACGCCGGACTCGCCGGACGCGAACACGGCTTCCAGCGTGCAATCCAGCGCCGGGTTGTGGAGCTGGGCCTCGAGCATGCGCGTATCGCCCAGCTGATGCGCGAACGCCGTGCGCGACAGCCGCGGCAGGCTCAGCACCAGCTTCTCGTAAAGCGGGCGCAGCGTGGTGGTATGCGCGTCGCACAGCAGCGCCCAATGCGCCTGCCCGCGATCCTGCTGCAGCTTGCCGACCAGATGCAGCGTCTTCAGCTGGATCAGCAGGTCGGCCACGTAATCCGCCTCCAGCTGCAGGCGCCGGCCGATGTCCAGTTCGCCGAGCGTGCGTGGCGCGTGGTCGCGCGCGCGGTGCAGCAGCAGCAGGATGCCGAGCGCATCGAAAAACTCACTGCCCGGGAAGGTGCGGCGCTGCCAATAGCCCTGGCGGATGATCGGCAAGGTGGCGGCGATGGTCGCGCCCAGCAGCGTCACCAGCCAGCTGACGTAGATCCACAGCAGGAAGATCGGCAGCGCGGCAAAGGTCCCGTAGACCGCCGTGTAGGTGGGAAAGCGCGCCACGTAATAGCCGAAGCCGCGCTTGGCGATTTCGAAGGCCACGGCGGCAACCAGCCCCGCCAGAAACGCATCGCGCCACGCAACGAGGGTGTTCGGCACGAACACATACAGCATGGCGAACGCGATGGCCGACAGCAGGATCGGCACCAGCCCCACCACCACGCCCAGCCCATACGGCAGCTTGGCGACGTAGCCCGCCGAGACCGACACCAGGTACGAGCTGACCGACAGGCTCGCGCCGATCAGCACCGGCCCGAAGCTGACCAACGCCCAGAACACCAGCACGCGCTGCGCCAGCGGCCGGCGCTGGCGCACGCGCCAGATGGCGTTGAGGGCGTTCTCGACCGTGAGCATGGTCATCACCGACGTGACGACCAGGCCGACCAGGCCGGCGGCCGTCAGCCCCTTGGCGTTGTGCGAGAACTGGTTGAGATACGTCAGGATCGGCCGGCTGATGTTGCCCGGCACGAGGTTGCTGAACAGGTAGCCCTCGATGGCCGCCCGAAAGCTCTGGAACATCGGGAACGCGGTGAACAGCGCGAACGCCACCGTCAGGATCGGCACCAGCGACAGCACCGTGGTGAAGGTCAGGCTGCCCGCCACCTGCGGCAGGCTGTCCTCGCCCGCGCGTCGCAGTGCATAGCGCTGCAGCGCACGCAGCTTGGGGACATTCCATTGGCGGAGCACACGGGTATCGAACTGCATGAAGAATCAGACTGGGAGCGGATGAAGCGCGTTCGGGGCCGCAACTATAATACCGCGACCCTCTTTGCGCATCGCCATGAAAGACATCCTCGTCCTGTACTACAGCCGCCACGGCAGCACGCGCGCACTGGCCGAAGCCATCGCGCAAGGCATCGAAAGCGTGGACGGCGCACAGGCGCGCGTGCGCACGGTGCCGGCCATCTCGACCGTGTGTGAAGCCACGCAGCCCGAAGTGCCGGGCAACGGCCCGCCCTACGCGGAGGTGCGCGACCTGGAAGACTGCATCGGCCTGGCGCTCGGCTCGCCCACGCGCTTCGGCAACATGGCCGCGCCGCTCAAGTACTTCCTGGACGGCACCACGCCGCAGTGGCTCTCCGGGGCGCTGGCCGGCAAGCCTGCCTGCGTGTTCACCTCCACCGGCAGCATGCACGGCGGCCAGGAGACCACGCTGCTGTCGATGATGATGCCGCTGTTGCACCATGGCATGGTGATGCTCGGCCTGCCGTACCAGCACAGCGAGTTGATGTCGACCGACGCCGGCGGCACGCCGTACGGGCCGACGCACGTAGCGCATCGCGGCGACACCGCGCCGCTCACCGCCATCGAACGCACGCTGGCCGTGGCGATGGGCCGGCGGCTGGCGCAGACCGCGCTCAGGCTCGCCGCATGACGCCCGCCGCCCCCGTCCCGCATTCGCGCATCCTGCACGGCTTGAGCGCGGGCAGCCTGATCGCGCTGATCGCGCTGTGCATGGCCTGGGAGCTGTGGCTCGCGCCGTTGCGCCCGGGCGGCTCGTGGCTGGCGTTGAAGGCGCTGCTGCTGACCTGGCCACTGCCGGGGGTGCTGCGCCGCAATCGCTACACGATGCAGTGGGCGTCCATGTTCATCCTGCTGTTCTTCACGGAAGGCATCGTGCGCGCGACGTCCGACCCGGGCGCCTCGCGCGTGCTGGCATGGGCCGAAGTCGTGCTCAGCCTGGTGTTCTTCTTCGCCACCATCTTCTACCTGCGTCCGTTCAAGCGCGCGGCCAAGGCGCGCGCCCGGCACGACGCCTGACCCTCGCGCCCGCCATGACCCACGATGCCTTCCTGCAGGCCTGCACCGACGCCATCGGCGGCACGCACGTCCTGACTGCGCCGGAAGACCAGGCACCCTATCTGACCGACTGGCGCAAGCGCTTCACCGGCCGGGCACGCGCCGTGCTGCGCCCGGCCGATCCCGAGCAGGTCGCCGCGCTGGTGCGCCTGTGCGCCGGCCATGGCGTGCCGATCGTCCCGCAGGGCGGCAACACCGGGCTGTGCGGCGGCGCCACGCCCGACGCCGCGGGCACGGCCGTGGTGATCTCGCTGCAGCGCCTGCAGCGCGTACGCGCGGTCGATCCGATCAACAACACCATCACCGTGGATGCCGGCTGCATCCTGGCGAGCGTGCAGGATGCGGCGGCGGCGGCCGACCGCCTGTTTCCGCTGAGCCTGGCCGCGGAAGGCAGTTGCACCATCGGCGGCAACCTGGCGACCAATGCCGGCGGCACGGCCGTGCTGCGCTACGGCAACGCGCGCGAGCTGTGCCTGGGCGTGGAGGCCGTGCTGCCCGACGGCGCGCTGTGGAACGGCCTGCGCGGCCTGCGCAAGGACAACACCGGCTACGATCTGCGCGACCTGCTGATCGGTGCGGAAGGCACGCTGGGCATCATCACCGGCGCGACGCTGAAACTGTTTCCGCAACCACGCGCACAGGTGACGGCCCTGGCTGCATTGGCGTCACCGCGGCAAGCGCTGGCATTCCTGTCGCTGGCGCAAGGCCATGCAGGCACGCTGCTGACGGGGTTCGAGCTGATGTCGGCGTTCTGCCTGGCGCTGGTGCGCAAGCACTACCCGCAGTTACGCGTGCCGTTCAGCCAGGCGTATCCACAGTACGTCCTGCTCGAACTGTCAGACCTGGAAAGCGAAGCGCACGCGCGCGGCGTGTTCGAAACCCTGATGGAAGACGCGCTGGCGCGCGAGGTGATCCTGGACGCCGCCGTCGCGGAATCCGTCGCCCAGTCGCGCGCGCTGTGGGATCTGCGCGAGCACATCCCGCTCGCCCAGGCCGACGAAGGCAAGAACATCAAGCACGACATCGCCGTGCCGATCTCGCGCATCGCCGACTTCATCGACTTGACCGACCGCGCGCTGGCGGCCGCCTACCCCGGCATCCGCATGGTGACCTTCGGCCACCTGGGCGACGGCAACCTGCACTACAACGTGTCGCCGCCGGCCGGCCAGGATCACGAGACCTTCCTGGCCAACCAGCCCCGCATCAACCGCATCGTGCACGACAGCGTGCACGCGCACGGCGGCTCGATCTCGGCCGAGCACGGCATCGGCCAGCTCAAGCGCGAGGACAACGCCCGCTACAAGAGCCCGGTCGAACTCGCCGCCATGCGCGCGATCAAGCAGGCGCTCGATCCGCGCGGGCTGATGAATCCGGGCAAGGTGCTATAGCGCGCTCGCTATAGATAGCCGAAGTGGCGGGCGGCCAGATTGAGCAGCGCGAAGACGACGGCCGAGGCCAGCAGCCACAGCAGCAGGCGCGGCACGCCGCTGGGCGGCAAGCGATGCTCGCCGACACTGGACCGGCCGCCGATGCTCCCGCTCTGCGCGCTGCGAATATAAGTGGTTCGGGGCGCCCCCGCCGGGCGCCGCATATGACGCGTGCTCATTTCAACTCTCCCTCCATGCCCACTGCCACCCCGCCTGCCCCCTGTTGCCGGCGAGCACGCAGCCTTGTTCAGACTGCCCCAACAAGACTCCCCTGATTTCCCGTCCGGTCAGAATCGCACACTACCCGTCGCGCCCGCCGGCGCGTCCAGGCCTTGCTTTGCGTTCCGCGTCATTGCGCGGAATTCGAGTGGCAGCGAGCTTGTTGTGGCACGACCCGACCGCCACGAAATGTAGCAAAAATTACCCCCAATGGGGGGTGCCCCCAAAGAAAAAGATTGAGGCGGTGATGCGTGGGTACGACGCTTGCAGCGTCAGCTAGGACACGCCATCAAAACAGGGAGTTTCCATGCCAGTGCAACCTTCGTTCACCCGCCCCCCTAGCGCGCACATCACGCCGCCGACACCGCCCGAGCCATCCCGCCCGCCGCCCGAGATGCCTCCACCCGATGTCCCGCCGGTCGAGCCGCCCTTCCACGATCCGGATCCGGCCGGCCCACCCATCGAGTTGCCGCCGGGAGATCTGCCGCCCGAAATCCCGCCCCAGCGCTGACCTGCCGGCCGGCGAGAGACCGCCAGCCGTCATCCATCTGATAGAATCTGCGGCCTCCCGTCTCCCGGGAGC
Source organism: Ralstonia nicotianae (assembly GCF_018243235.1). Lineage (NCBI taxonomy): Bacteria > Pseudomonadati > Pseudomonadota > Betaproteobacteria > Burkholderiales > Burkholderiaceae > Ralstonia > Ralstonia nicotianae. The sequence goes on along the minus strand of NZ_CP046674.1, from coordinate 1,630,592 downwards.
CGCAGTTTCAGCGTGCCTGCCTGGGCAACGCATTGCGCCGCATCTGCCCATAGCTCAGTTGGATAGAGCATCGGCCTTCTAAGCCGACGGTCGGGGGTTCGAATCCCTCTGGGCAGGCCACCGATTCCTTATAGCGTCACAACGACGGTTTAACGTGTGAGCATAGGAAAGTGTGCTCGGACTCTATTCTCGACACGTGTCCCACGATCCCGGAAGATCGTTACTGGACACGGACCATCAGGCATCCGTGCAGTCCCGCGCCACGAAAAGGTCCTGCTGATCCAGCGTAGCGAACAGAGTCACGCCGCACGTGGAAGCTTTACCCTGCACCCCTTCGGGTAGTTGTGGCACCCCCAGAACGAACCACTTTCGCCTTGACGGACCACCATCTTTACCCCGCAAGCGGCACAGGTCGGCGTCTGGTAGTCACCTTCGAACGCCTGTGTCAGCAGTTCATCTCGCTTTTCAGCATCCAAGGCACGGATGCGTTCAACAATGTCCGCACCATCCAACAACTGGATGCCAGCCTCTTTGGCGTAGTCCTGCACCGGTTGGCCGATGAAACCTGTCAGTGACCAGAAAATGCCCCGTTTGACCTTCTTGGTGTGCATGACGCCACCAAGCGCGCGGACAGGCGCCACCTTGACGGGTGTACTCCATGCCTTGCACTGGACCAGTGCGATGGGATCAGGCTTCCCCTTCATGTACAGGGTTGCGTCGACACCACCATCCGCCCCTTGTGGCACCGTTTCGACGGTAAATCCCATGGCCTCGTAGTACCACACGCACAGCATCTCGAATCGCTTCCATTCCAGTTGCCGAAGCGCATCAAGGGACCACTCCACCGCTGATGATGGATCAGTCTCCGCTGGTTCCTCGAACACCTCTGGGATGTGCTGGACCGGCTGATCAGCGGCTGTGCCAAGCAGTTCGTGCGCAGCGAACGTGGGCACCACGAACACCGCCAACATTGATCCAAGACTGGTCTTGGCGGCATCAGTCAAACCATCGCGGTTGACCTCCCTGTCCTGCCACATAACGGTTCGCGCCAGTGGCATGCCCGCATCCGTCAGATCAGCCCGGCTTTCGCACACCCCTGTCACCTTACCGATCAGGTAGGTGCGGCTGGCTGGCGAGTACGTGACAACCAAGTCATCGACCTTGACCTCGTTCATGAAGCGCCAAACCTGCGACGCCACTGAAACCGCCATCTTTTCTTTTGTTTCCGGCACGATGAATAGATGCAGATCGGCCAGTTCTTTCTTCGTCATGCCAGCCTTGGCATGGTGCGCAAGCTGCGTCCAACCGATAGCAGCAATACCTTTCTGACGAAAATCATCGTAGAGACGGCCACCATCGGCCCGGATCATCCACATCCTTGTCACATACCCCCCGCAGCCCATTTTGAACGTGGTTCGGCCACACGCATGACCGGCTATCAGTGATCCAATAATACAAAAACCGCCTTGGATCGGCGGTTTCGGTGTTGGCAAGACAAATCAATACTTTAGGTTTTTTCCATTGGCGATTGCGACACTCACCATCTCCTCAAAAATTTGGAGGGCACCGTCCAGGGAGTCGGCCTCTTGCTCGATTGGCATACCGCGACCTTCCACTCCCTTCAGGTTGTGGATGCATTTAGCCTTGATGGTCGCAAAGGCGGAGTCATCAAGCACACCACCATTGAGGACGTGCCAGATAATTTGCGAAACAAGGTCCTGCAAGCACATGGAAACGATCCCCATCTTCATGGCGCTCGTTTGAAGATTCCTGACATATTCTTCGCTGGGCATGTCGTGGTTATGGAGTTTGGAGGGCTTCATAGTACACCCACAAAAACAGGTCAGGACCGGTGGACGCTTATTCTGAATGCGCCGCAGTGACGGCGCGGGCAGGCCTGCCAAAATCAATCAATCCGTCTTCGTGGAAGGTCTGGACCACATATTCCAGCATCGAACCGAACCGGTGGACCACGGCCACGAAGTTCCCGGCGACCATGCCGAACTCATATGGCATTGCATACATCACGGTCAGGTCTTCGTCTCGGTCGATGGTGAACACCGGCAGGAACACGTTCTCATTCAGGCGCCGTGCCAGTTCATGCTTCTGACCGATGCTGGCCTGCCGGTTCAGTGGCAGGTATGTAGAAACCCACGTTTGCGAACTTGGCATTTCCACTTGTCACGGTACTTCGAAATTGCGGCCATTGCGTCTACCTCACGGTAGTCGCAGTGTGCTCAAAGTGTGCTCGGATTCACCCAGTGTCCCACAGATCCTTGTCAGATAAGGGGACAGTGGCTAAAGCATGATCGCTTCTAAGCCGACGGTCGGGGGTTCGAATCCCTCTGGGCAGGCCAATAAAGATAAAGGGTTGCAGCGATTTCGCCTGCAACCCTTCTTCATTCCCGCCCTTCGTGTAGCCGCCATGCACTTCATTCGGGCGGATGACCGTGAGTGCCTGGCGGCCCTGATTTCAAAGTCGAGTACATCGGCATCAGTTCATCAGGGCGAACTGCGCTCAAACTCCGACGCTTTCCGACATGCTTGGGGTCCCCACCACACCAAAACCAGCGCGATGAACTGGTTTTCTTCTTCGGCAGACCCGGCTCCGCGGACACGCCTTAGGACGTCTACATCCTCAGAATGAGGAGGCTTATCAAACTGAAAGCTACGACACCAAACCAAAACATTCCCGGGTCGTCCTCTCGCGTATATACCGCATCTCGAACCGCGAAGTATCCACCGTAGACGGCATGCGCGCTGATGGAGGCAAGTGAGAGGCCAAGCACTGTCAGCGTGTGGTGTGAAATCGGCCCCCCTCGATGATGGGCTGCATAGGCAACTGGGATGACCAGGCCGATAGCGAACGCCACCCAGTTTGCGATGAACCATGGCCGTTCGAATGGCTTCGTGGATTCCATACTCATTGGGCTGGCCTGATGGGACCGGTGTTAGACGCTCCGCAATATATCAGATGGCCCATTGCCTCAGGAGTACGCCGTCCAGATGCCCCGCGATCATCACGCCGATCATGCACCGTTCGCCGGATGACAACTGTTGCGCCTGAGCATGCCGGCGCGGGCGCGTCAGCCTGCAATGAATTCGGGCAAGGGGCGCGCGCTCGCGAGCGGATATCCCCTGGCATCGGTGGGCAGGCATTGCGTCTGGAATGCGGTGAAGATCGCGGCGAAACCATCGGCGCGCTGCACGATCACCGCGCCATCCTGAAACGCGCCGTTTTCCCCCCAGTGCTTTCCGCGCGGATTGCCCTGATTCATGTGGGTTTCATGCAGTCCGTCTTTCTTGGGAAGAAACAGGAAGCCGAAACCATAGACGACAACGTCATGGTCGGTTGGCGGGTAGAAATCGCGATTCTGCGGTTGACCATTGCCGTTGTCGTAGGGCAAGGACATCGGCGGCTGGGTCGTATCGATCGACAGGATCTCGCTGATGATGTCGTTGACGTCGGCACGCTGGCCGTTTTCATCCGCGTACGGGACGGGCCGCATCCGGCGCAGGTCGAGCAAGCTGCGGTCCTGCCAGTAGTCGAGCCGGGGGAAATCGGTGGTCTGCAGCCCATAGGGCAATTGACCGAGCTTTTCGGTGAGCGGGTCGGTAAAGTTCAGATCGGCGTAGAAATAGACGTTGTTGTTGCCGTCTTCGCCGATTTCGGTCGACGCCGAGTTCACAACGATCTTGAAGATGGCGTCGTCACTGCCTTTGACGTTGATCACGTAGTGCGGACTGCCCGGATATTGGGGCTTGAACGGGGCCGCGTTCTGCAGCTTGCCTTTGAACATGCAATATTGATTCATCGACCTGATCTCCTGTGTCGGTCTCCCGGAACCGGGTAAGAGCGCATGCCGGCGCGCACGCACGCGACCGGCATGACTGCCTCGGTGCTTATGTGCTGTAAGGCCGGCGCGGATGCACCTTCTGATGGGTGGCGTGCATCGCCACGAACATCTCGGTCCAGCCGCCCATCCGTACGCGCAGCAGATCGAAGCTCTCGGGCGAGTTGGCCGCAGCCAGGAAGGTGGCCTGATCCGCCGTGGTCACCGTCAGGATGTTCGACCCCTCCCCTTCGACAAAGGCGTCCAGAATCTCGACCAGCCGGCTTTCGCCAATGCTTTCGTCGATATTGAGATCGACCGGAGCCCCATTGGCAAAGCCGAAAGCATCCGTCGCCGTGATGCCCTTGAGCGCGAGCACGCCGTCAACGCGCTGCTGGCTGGCATCGGTTGCCGGCAGATCGAGAGGCGAAGGAGATGGCGACATGTCGGTGCCCAACGGCTGGCCGGAAAGCCGCCCGTCGGCCGATGCCGCGCAGCCCAACCCCTGCTCCACATAGCTCGCGAACGTCCCCACGCCCGGCTGCATGCAGAAGCCGCCGAAAGGATGCGCCGGCGTGCCGTAGGCCATTGCCTTGCGCCGGTACTGGTCGGCCAGCCCATCGCGAGGCTGGGCCATGACCTGCACCGCGATCCCTGCGACGCGTTGGCAGATCTCGTTGCCGAACCGGTCGATGTCCGCGTTGCCGCGTCCCCACCGGGGCAGCGACAGTGCGATGGATCGCAGTTGGCGGAACCGGGTCGCGGCCTGACTGACGCGCGTGGCATCCCCGGCCAGCACGGTCGGATGAACCAGTGGGTCGATCATGTTCTCGCCCCAGTTGCAGAGGAGCGCCTGGACCAGTTCGCTCAATGTCGTGATCGCGGTCGCCTGATCGAAGCACATCACGCGGATTGCCCACAACGCGTTGATCGTGTTGGCCAGCGACGTGAAGCACGGCCCGAACACGTTGTAGCGCGCGCCGCCGGCATAGATATCGCGCCCCTTGGCCAAGCAGTCGTGGATGAACAGGTTGAGCAACGGCGACGGACAGACGCCCTCCATGCGTCCGAAATCCGCCACCGTTCCTTCCATCTGGCGTGCGAACGTCCACTCCAGGTGCTTGAAGAACACATCTTCCAGCTCGGCGTAGGAAGCGATCGCGCTGGCTGGCTGAGACCGGAACGAAACGTTCTTGCCGAACAGATCGACGGGGCCGGCCGATTGCATCTGCCGGCCCTGGTTCAGCGCAACCTCCAGCATCTGCAAGAGGGTGACGCCACCGAGATGGAACCAGTTGGCGCCGACAAACTGCGGCTCGTAGCAGCCATCGCAAGCGTAGTCATGGGCGTCTTCCCGGCGGACGGCCGCGTTCCACCGCGCGGCTTCGTCGGCGCTGGCGCGTGGCCCGATCGCGATACCCGAGCCGCTGAGCGCCGGAATGATCTTGTCGTCATTGAGCAGGATCGGGCTGGCGCCGCCGCTGAGCTGCCCGCGCGCGGCCTCGGCCAGCAGGCGCTTGCGCCATGCGGAGGGCATGTCCCTCGAAACCCGCAGCGACAGGACCGGCGCGTTGAACGGCAAGCGGGACGACGCGCGCAGGCAGGCCAGCGTGACATCGGAATATTCCCAGCTGCCATCGGCGTTCAGACCACCGACCGTGACCTGCTGGATCCACTGGTTGACGCTCTGCCCCTTGGGGTACGGGCCCGCGCGATTGCCCATCGCGAGATTGCCCAGTTCCTGGCGGTCGTCGATGAAAATCCGGTTGAGCAAGGTTTTCTCACCGAGCTTCAGCCAGAAGCAGTCGATGGCTTCCTGCAACTGCGTCTCGCCGAGCGGCGCTTTTTCCTGGAACGGTCGAATCAGCCGGTCAAGCCGCCCCACCGCGACCGGTTCTCCGCACAGGTGCAGCGTCGCATGGCAAGCCAGCACCAGCTGGAGCGCGTCGAGCACCGTCTCGGGCACCGCGCCGCTGGCCAGCCGCCGCAGCCGCGCCTCCATCTCCGCCAGATTCGTGCGTTCGATCTTCTGGTCCTGCGGCAAGGCCTGCGCAGTGTCGTGCGCGGTGCCGGCCAGCCCCTCGAGATATTCGGCAAGCCCGCGCAGCGCAAGACGGGACCCCGCATAGAAGGGCGCGACCGCTTCCGTGCGCTGGGGATCGGTGGCGGCAAGCGCCTGCTGAGCCTCGTCGATCCGACGGCTGACCCCACGGATTCCGTGTGTCAGCAGGGCTTCGTAGCCAGGGACGACGTGGCCCACGCCCGAGGTGGGGCTGAGCGACAGGTTGAACCAGCGAAACCGCTCGGCCTCATCGTCATCGTCCCGTGTGTAGTCGATGACGTAGCGGCCCTCGGCCAGCGATTGCGCCGGCATCGACCCGGCGAGGAGATCGAGCGGGTGAATGTCGCAGGTATCCATCCCGCCGTTGCCACGGCGGCCGACGCCGTCGAGCCGAGCCGCCAGGTTGCACAGCAGCCGGGCCGCCCAGGCGGCGCGCAGTGCGACGGGTTGACGCATGACATGATCGGCGGCGCGCGCCTGGGGCGTCGGCCCCTTGACGTCGCCCCCCGCTTCGGCCAGCAGCGCATCCCGCTCCGGGGCATGACTCGAATCGGCGAAGAAACGCTCCAGCTGCTGACGAAGCGGCGCCAGCTCGGCCGGCTTCTGAGCGCGATACCACGTATCGTCCCACTTGCTGAACAAGCGTTCGAGAAGAAACTGAACACGCAGGGACAGCGGGGCGGGTCCATTGTCGCTGGCCGCGCGGGTGCCGATCGTGTAGAGATAGTCCTTGTGGTTGTAGAACATCCAGCCGTTGGGCGAGCGCTTTTCGTAATGGCGGTTGAGCCGCGACCAATCCACCCCCGGGAACCGCCGCCAATCCTCGAAGCGGTTGGGCACCCGGCTGTTGAGGTCGTCTGCGAAGGCCTCGGCCTGCAACTCGCGCAAGCTGGGCGCATAGAAGAAGCCGCCCAGGTCCGAGCGGACGTGCGTGCCGCCAAGCAGGCGATCGCGCGCGAAGCCATCGCCATCCGCTTCGCCGAATTGCGAGCGCAGAACGGATTCGATCCGTGCCGCCGAGCGCGCGACACCGATGAAATAGATGCCCGCCTCGTCGTTGTGCGAAGCCCCGCCCGCGTTCTCGACCAGGGGCGTGCCTGCGTCGTTGCGCTTGCGCTGGCCGAAGGGCAAACCCAAGCGCAGCAGTTTGATGGTGTTGCCCGTGGCATCGTACGTGTGGGAACTGCGAACGTGAGAACGGGCATCGTACGAGGGGACCAGCTCGTCGCTGTACTGGTGACGGCCAATCACCGAATCGATCTCGGCGGCCGCCTTGGAGTGGATTTCCGCCCAGTTGATCTGGAAACGCTGGGTAAAGACAAAAGCGCCGCCGATGCTGCCGGGGTCTTCGTCGCCCACCAGCACATGCTCGAGCACTTCCACGGGCGAAGCGGGATTGCGCAGGTTCTCCTGGAACCGGCCCCCGAGCACGCGCCCGCCCGCCCCGCCCTTCGGCAGCGTCGGGTTGACACGCGACTGCATGGCGACCTCGACGATAGCGTCCGCCGCGACGCCCGCCTCACCCAAGCGCTCCGTGAGAAAACGCGCGATCGCGGACACGGCGTCCTGCGTATCGGCCTTGATGACGAACCAGGCCTGCACGCCGCTGCTCTGCAGCGCGCCGCGCGACCGGTCGACCACTTGCGGTGCATCCGGGCCGGCGCCGGGCTCCTCAAACACCATGCCGCGCGGCGGCGTACGCGATTCGGCCTTGCAGAATTGCGTCCAGGTCGAGAAGGCAAACGCTACGCAAGCGCTGGCATGGACGTCGGGATGGTCGGTGTGGATGTAGCGACGAGCGGCCGACAGCAATTTGCCGAACCCTGCGCGGTCCATGGAAGGCGGCAGGCGCAAGATCGACAACGCATTCTGAAAAGGGGCGGGATAGATCAGACCCGGCTGCATCCAGCTCAGGGTAGCGTTGGCCCGATCACGCAGCAATGGCTCCGGGCTCTCCGCCTGTGCGGTATCCGGCGATGCGCCAACTGGCGCGCGGCCGTGCGGGTCGAGGAAAAAATCCACGACAAGACGGCTCCAACGCATGCTGTTGCCTGACTCGGCCATCGATACTCCCTCCTGTTGCGACAGCGTCGCTCATGTACTTCGTTGGGTGTTTCGTCAGTGCGCCCCGCCCCCTACCGATGGAGCGCGGCCGCCAGAACATTCCAATGCCCGGACGCAAAGCATGCCCTCCGAGCCATTCGCCGGCGAATTCAGACAAGACGGATTGGATTGGTAAAGAAGAAGCCCTGCAGAGATGCCGCTATCGGCGCGCAATGGATCGGCGGTCGCCGCTTGGCGAAGGGCTCGTTTGCATTCGCCAATCAGTCAAACCGAGGCTCCGTGCACGGCAGAATCAAACACCGCGTTCGGGTTTCGCACATGCTTCATGAGAATGAAAAGAGCGAAGCAACCAATCTCGTCTGCTCGCCTGGACGTGGCGTTTGATTGCAAAGACATGCCTCCGGAATGAGATCGGCAGCCTGACCCCGGCAGTCAGTGCATGGCTTCGATTGCTTTGGGGGCAAATGTTTGTCATGCAGACTACGTCACGTTGATGCCGCGTGCCAGAATTTCTCTCTTTCTTGGGAAGCGCTGTCGCGCCTGAGTGCGGCCATAAAACCGGGGCATCGCAGCAGAATCGAATGCCGAATGGATGGAATGGGCAAGCTACAACCTGGCGCTCGGCGTGGGCGCAGAGAAAATCGTCGAGGAACTCAAGCACAACGGTTTCGAGGCCGGTCGCGCCCGGTCTCCCGTGACGGACATCCAGCTCCACCCGATCTTCAAGGCGGCGAAGACATTGGGGGGCGACGTCCAGAAGTGGGAATCGCTGAGCGAAGCCCTGCTGGAATTGGCGTCCCAGAGCGTCGATCTGAATAGCGTACCGCGCGTGCGCGGCCTGTCTTCCGAGGCCTTTCACGAACACTATTACAGCCGGAATCTGCCTGGATCGTCCGGAGTTCGCGTCGCTCCTGGAGGATATTGCCTTCGACGAGCGTTATCTCGATCCGATCGGCCCGGTCGGCAAGGTGTTCTTCTGGCTGGGTCCGAAAGGGGCGAAAACCCCGCTCCATCGCGATCTCGGGAACGTCTTCCTGGTGCAGGTGCGGGGCCGCAAGCTCTGGGGCGACTATGCCCCGACCGCGGGCGTGCCGCTGTTCGCTTCGCGATCCGAAGGCGGCCTATCTCCGGGACGTCGACGGCCATCGCTACATCGATTGCGCGCTGGGCTACGGCTCGGTCGTACTGGGACACGGCCACCCCGCCGTGGCCGACGCAATGCGGCAGGCGGCCCGGCTCGGCGGCCATTCGACACTGCTCAATCGCTGGCATGCTGAGCTTGCGCAACGTTTTGTCGACATGATCCCGGCGGCCGAAATGGTCGCCTTCCTGCGGACCGGGTCGGATGCAGTCAGTGCCGCCGTCCGCCTGGCAAGGGCGATCACGAAGCGCAGGGTGGTGCTCCATTGGGGGCTGCACGGCTGACACGATTGGTGCGCGCCCGGTGCGCAGGGCATTCTCCAGGCCAATCGCGAGCACGTGTTCGAACTGCGCTACAACGACCCGAATCACGCGGCCCACCTCGTATCGAAGCATGGTCGGGACCTGGCCGCCATCGTCATGATGCCCTACGAGATCGACCCTCCGGTGGCCGGCCATCTCCATTGCATGCAGGCGCTCGCACGAAAGGCCGGCGCGCTCTTCGTCCTCGACGAGGTGCGATCGGGATTCCGGATCGCGCTTGGCGGCGCCCAATCGTACTTCGGGCTCGAACCGGATCTATCGGCCTTCGGCAAGGCACTCGGCAACGGCTATTGCATCTCGGCCCTCGCGGGGCGCGCCTGCCATATGCGGCACATCCTGAAGCTCGGATTGACCGTCACGCATTACCGCTCTCCCGATGTCATGGCCGCAGCCGTGGCGACCTTGGAAGCACTCGATCGATCCGACGCGCCGGCAAGGCTGACCGCGCTGGGCGAGCGTCTGATGTCGGGGCTGGACCGGACCTTCGCAACGTCCGGCGTGCCCGGCCGTGCCGTCGGCTTCCCGGCCACGCCGTTCGTACGGTTCGACGCCCCCCGACCGAATGTCCGCGACAGCATGGTCCGGCATTTCATCAATGGCATGCTGGCCGAGGGCGTTCTGATGTGCCCGGCCCACCATTGGTTCCTGTGCGCGGCCATGACGGATGCGGATGTCGACGCCATCGTCACGGCCGCGGCGCGCGTGCTCGCCGGACTGCGCGGCACCATCGACCCGCATGCCCCATCCCCTCCCGGCGCAGCCTGATACCATCGGACGCGAGCAATCCGTGACCGGTGGCCGCTTGGCCCGGACACGGCAGATGCACTGAGACGCCCGCCCCCGCAGGAGCGGCTTAGTCTGTCTTCCTGAGCTGGATCAACCGAACGCGCTATTCAGGAACCCGCCAATCGTCCGCTCCTGTTGTCGTACCACGCGAATAGCGCGCCGCCTCGTCACAGCGAAAGGGGACATCATGCCGCTGGCCCGCCAGCTCCCGTTGCCCGCCGGTTCCAGCCGGCCAGCGGCCACCATGGCCACGTCGCAGATCCGCCCTGCGGTGGCCGCCCACGCACCGGACGCCGCCGATGCGTAGCGCATTGCCGTCGCCGCGTGCGTCGGGCGCCCCTTCCAGCCCGGCGTCGAATCCGCGCGCCGAGGCCCGATCGGGCCGCTCCGGCAACAGGAGCGCCCAATGACGATGAAAGCGCTTGCGGGCCGGGTAGCCCGCTTCATGGGCGTGCCAGCCGACAACCCGGAGCTGCTCAAGGCGCAGTACCGTGCCTTCTCGCGCCAGTTGCCGATGATGTACTTCATCCTCATCTCGAGCACCTGGGCGGTCGCCCTCACCTACCGCGCCATCACCCCGGCCTGGCTGACGGTCGGGATACCGCTGCTGCTGACGCTGGCCTGCGCGATACGCGTGCTGCACTGGTGGCAGTCCCGCCGCATCGACCCGACACCCGAGCTCGCCCTGGGCGCCCTCACGCGCACCAACCGGCTGGCCAGCGTCATCGCCGTGTCGTTCACGGCCTGGTCGCTCGCGCTGTTCCACTATGGCGACGCCTATACGCGGTCGTACCTGGCCTTCTACATGGCCATCACCGTGATCGCCTGCATCTTCTGCCTGATGCATCTGCGCTCGGCCGCCATCACGGTCACGGCGATCGTCAACGGGGCGTTCATCGCCTTCTTCGCGGCGACGGGCCAGCCGACCTTCATTGCGATCGCCATCAACATGGCCCTGGTGTCGTTCGGCCTGCTGGTCATCCTGATGGTCAACTACCGCGACTTCACCCTCATGGTGAACGCGCAGACCGAAGCCCGCCGCCGCGAAGCGGAGCAAAGCCGCCTGCTGCACATGATCGACGACATGCCGGTCGCCGTCATGACGGTGGAGCCGGGCACGTTCGCCATCAACTACGCCAACAACACGTCCAAGCGGCTGATCGACCGGATCGCGCACCTGCTGCCGATCGAGCCCGACGCCCTGCTCGGCACCTCCATCGACGTCTTCCACGCGCATCCGGAACACCAGCGCCGGCTGCTCGCCGATCCGGCCAACCTGCCGCACAACACGCGCATCCGGCTCGGGCCCGAGGTGCTGGACCTGAAGGTCTCGGCGGTCCGGGCCAACGACGGCAGCTACATCGGGCCCATGCTGACCTGGGCGCTGGTGACCAAGGAGGTGGAGGCCGAGAACCGCATCCGCCAGCTCGCCCACTACGACACGCTCACCGGCCTGGCCAACCGCACCAACTTCCGCGAACAGCTCGATGCCCGCCTCGCGGCGCCCGAGGCCCGCCTCGGCTTGCTGTATATCGACCTCGACGGCTTCAAGCTCGTCAACGACACCAAGGGGCACCGGGCCGGAGACGCGCTGCTCGAACGGGTCGCGCAGCGGCTGCGCGCGGTCTGTGACCGCCCCGGCATGGCCATCGCGCGGCTGGGCGGCGACGAATTCGCCGTGCTCGTGCCGCACGACGATGCCGATCGCGCGGCGGCGCTGGCCACCGCGCTGATCGAAGCACTCGGTGCGCCGTATGCCCTCGGTGCCGACCAGAACGTCCGGATCGGAGCATCGATCGGCATCGCGCTCGCCCCCGCCCACGGCCGCGATACCGAGAACCTGCTCGCCCGCGCCGACATCGCGCTCTACGCCGCCAAGGCCGCCGGCAAGGGCCTGGCACGCCTGTTCTGCGCGGACATGGAAACGCGCATCCAGGCGCGCGCGCTGCTGGAAGCGCAGTTGCGCGCCGCCCTCGAGCACCAGGACCGCCTGTTCGTCTTCTACCAGCCGATCGTCGATGTCGCGACCGGCAAGGTCACCGCGCGCGAAGCGCTGGTGCGCTGGCACCATGCGGAACGGGGCTGGGTCTCGCCCGACGAGTTCGTCCCCATTGCCGAACAGAGCGGCCTCATCGACCAGCTCGGCCGCTTCGTGCTGCATCGCGCCTGCCGCGAAGCGACCCGCTGGGAAGACGGCGCGCGCGTGGCCGTCAATGTGTCGCCCATGCAGCTGGGCAAGGCGACACTGGCGCAGACGGTGCACGCCGCGCTGATCGACTCCGGCCTGGCGCCCGACCGCCTCGAGATCGAGGTCACGGAGACCGCCCTCATCCAGAACGAAGCGGAGAGCTTCGAAGACCTGCGCCAGCTCTATGACATGGGCGTGCGCGTCGCCCTCGACGACTTCGGCACCGGCTATTCATCGCTGGCCCATCTGCGGGCCTTCCCGTTCGACAAGATCAAGATCGACCGCTCGTTCGTCCGCGACCTTCTCGAGCGGCCGGACAGCGCGGTCCTGGTCAGAGCCATCGCCGACCTCGGCCGGCAGCTCGGCGTGACCACCGTGGCCGAAGGCGTGGAAACGCAAGCGCACGTGAGAGGCATCCGGGAAGCCGGATGCACCGAGGCCCAGGGGTACTACTACGGCCGGCCGGCGCCGAGCGACGAAGACCGGCCGCGCGTGGAGGCCTGCGGCCCGGCGCGGACGGATGCCGCGTTGGCTTCCTGCGCCGGCTGACACGATCACAGCGCGTTCAGCGGAATCTTCAGATACCGCACGCCATTCGGCTCGGCCGGCGGCAGCGCGCCCGCCCGGATGTTGACCTGGATGGACGGCAGCATCAGCGTCGGCATGGCCAGCGTGGCGTCGCGCCGGGTGCGCATCTGCACGAAGTCGTCTTCCGTCACGCCGTCGCGCACATGGATATTGGCGCGGCGCTGCTCGGCCACCGTGGTCTCGCAGGTCGCCTCGCGGCCGGCGGGCGGATAGTCATGGCACATGTAGAGCCGCGTCTGCGGCGGCAAGTCCAGCAGGCGGCGGATCGACTGGTACAGCGTGCGCGCGTCGCCGCCGGGAAAATCGCAGCGGGCGGTGCCGACATCCGGCATGAACAGCGTATCGCCCACGAACACGGCGTCGCCCACCTGGTAGGCCATGTCGGCCGGCGTGTGACCGGGCACCGACAGCGCCTTCGCTTCCAGCGCGCCGATGCGGAACACCTCGTCCGCGGCGAACAGGTGGTCGAACTGCGAGCCGTCGAGCCGGAACGACGGCTCCAGGTTGAAGATCGGCTTGAACACGCCCTGCACCACCCGGATGCGCTCGCCGATGGCAATGCGCCCACCGAACCGGTTGCGCAGGTACGGCGCGGCCGACAGGTGGTCCGCGTGGGCATGCGTCTCGAGCAGCCACTCGACCCGCAGCGCGTTCGCCTCGATGTAGGCCGCCACCCGGTCCGCCGAGCCGGTCCGGGTGCGGCCGGATTTGGGATCGTAGTCGAGCACCGAATCGATCACCGCGCACGGCGTGCCCGGCCCGCCATGGACCACGTAGGTCATGGTGCAGGTATCGGAATCGAAGAACGTCGAAATCTGGGCGGGCATGGCAGGACTTCCCCAAACAATCTATATTTTAATAGAATATCGTCAGACATTCTGTCTGCCAATAGAGCACCTTTCAACAACCGCGCCCGCCATGCCCCGATCGACCGCCGTCGCCACCACGGCGCCCCCCGCTCCGCTGCCCGAGCATGCCATCGACATGCTGCGGGATGCCGCGGCCCAGGCCTGTGCCGTGCTCAAGGCCATGGCCCACGAAGACCGCCTGCTGCTGCTCTGTCAGCTGACCCAGGGCGAACGCAACGTCGGCGAGCTCGAGACGCTGGTCGGCCTGCACCAGCCCAGCCTGTCGCAGCACCTGGGCGTCCTGCGCGACGAAGGCCTGGTGGCCACGCGCCGCGACGGCAAATACATCTATTACCGGCTCGCGAGCTTCGAGGTCATCCAGATCATGCAGACGCTGTCGTCGCTGTATTGCGGTCAGGCTCTGCCCCCATCTTAGAAGGCCGCGCCCATCTGGTCATTTTGTGCTGCGGCATGTGGCGGTTGCCCTGGCATCCGCTGCCACCGCAGCGTTCATCGAACGGCCGGCCGGACGCCTCGGCCACCCAACGCCAACCCGCTATGCCCCCATCCCCCAACGCCAACCCGAACCCGCCCCACCATCCGCCCACCGAAGTCCTGATCATCGGTGGCGGCGCCGCCGGCATCGGCGTGGCCGCGAGCCTGCGCCGCCGCCGGCCGCAGTTGGACATCGCGATCATCGAGCCGAGCGATGCCCATTACTACCAGCCGGCCTGGACGCTGGTCGGCGGCGGCGCGTTCGACGCCGGCCGCACCGTGCGGCAGACCGATGCGCTGATCCCGGCAGGCGTGCGCCGCATCCGCTCCAGCGCCACGCACATCGATACCGAGACCCACCGCGTGTCGCTCGATGACGGTCGCAGCGTGCGGTACAGCCAGCTGATCGTCAGCCCCGGCCTGCGGCTGGCCTGGGAGCGCATCGACGGGCTGGAGGCGGCGCTGGGGCAGCATGGCGTCACCTCCAACTACCGCTTCGACCTCGCCCCCTACACCTGGTCGCTGGTGCGCAGCCTGCGCTCGGGGCGCGCGCTGTTCACGCAGCCGGCCATGCCGATCAAGTGCGCCGGCGCGCCGCAGAAGGCGATGTACCTGGCCTGCGACCACTGGCGCCGCACCGGTGTACTCGATCGCATCGACGTGGAGTTCAATCTGACCGGCACCACGCTGTTCGGCGTCGAAGCCTTCGTGCCGGCGCTCATGCGCTACGTGGAGCACTACCGCGCCGGGCTGGCCTTCAGCTCCACGCTGGTGGCTGTCGACGGCCCGGCGCGCACGGCCTGGTTCGAGCACAAGAACGCGGACGGCGAAACGGTCCGCGCTGCCAAGCGCTTCGACCTGCTGCACGCGGTGCCGCCCCAGGTGGCACCGGCCTTCATCGCGCAGAGCGGCCTGGGCGATGCCGCCGGCTGGTGCGAAGTCGACCCGGCCACACTGCAGCACGTCCGCCACGCCGATGTGTTCTCGCTCGGCGACGCCTGCTCGACACCCAACGCCAAGACCGCGGCCGCCGTGCGCAAGCAGGCCGTGGTGGTCGCGGAAAACCTGCTCGCCCACCGCGACCGGCAACCCCTGCCGACACGCTACGACGGCTACGGCGGCTGTCCCCTGACGGTCGAGCGCGGCAAGGTCGTCCTCGCGGAGTTCGGCTACGGCGGCAAGCTGCTGCCGACCTTTCCGCTGGCGCCAACCGTGGCGCGCCAGTCGGCATGGTGGCTCAAGACCACCGTGCTGCCGTGGCTGTACTGGAACGGGCTGCTCAAGGGCCGCGAGTGGCTGGCCCGCCCGAGCCTGCCGGTGGAGCGCTGAGCCGTGCCGCTCTACGAAGCCGGCTGGCTCGCCAGCGCGGGGCTGGGCTCCGTGGTCGGACTGATCCTCGCGCTGACGGGCGCCGGGGGCGCCATCGTGGCGGTGCCGCTGCTGATCTTCGGCCTGCACCTGTCGGTCTCGCAGGCGGCGCCGGTGGCGCTGCTGGCTGTCGGCCTGTCCGCCGGGCTGGGTTCGGTGCTGGGGCTGCGCGAGGGCAAGGTCCGCTACAAGGCCGCCGCGCTGATGGCGCTGTGCGGCGTGGCGCTGTCGCCGCTGGGCGTCTGGGCCGCGCATCGCGTGCCGAATACGCCGTTGACCGTGCTGTTTGCCATGGTGCTCGCCCATGTGGCGATCCGCATGTTCCTGCAGGCGCGCGCAACGGCCCCTGCCGCGCCATCGCCACGCCATGCCGCCCCGCCCTGCCACCTGGACACCGTCCGCGGCAAGCTGATCTGGACCCTGCCGTGCGCGCGCACGCTGGCATCCTGGGGCGCGGCGGCCGGCCTCCTGTCCGGGCTGCTCGGCGTCGGCGGCGGCTTCGTCATCGTGCCGGCATTGCGCCGCGCAACCGACCTGCCGATGCAAACCATCGTGGCCACATCCCTCGCGGTGATCGCCCTCGTCTCGGTCGGCGGCGTGCTCGCCTCGGCCATCGGCGGGCATGTCGACTGGCACATCGCCCTGCCGTTCGCCGCCGGCGCATTGGCGGGCATGCTGACCGGGCGCGGCTTCTCGCGCCATCTGGCGGGGCCGGCGCTGCAGCTGGGTTTCGCGGCGTTTGCCGGCGTGGTGGCGATCGGACTGGTTGTGCGGGCGCTGGCCTGACCTGCCGTGCCCCACCGGCCACGCCTCTGGCGCAATAGCGTCCCAGATCGCGATCACGGATGCCGCCAGCCCGCCCCCCTCCTGGCTGGACTCGCAAACACTGTGCCCAATACCGCACCCCGACACATCGGCCGCCGCAATGCACATCAGAGCAGTACAGGCGATCACATCCGCCTGAATTGGATTGCACACCCCACGATTGGCGTTACCATGCCGGCTTCACTGTGATTGTGGGGAAAATGTGGCCCATGTAAGTCAAGGGTTCGTCGGAAGACTGGAGTCGCTAAGGGGGATCGCCGCCCTGGGTGTCGCCATCTTCCACGCGCTGATCTGGATCGCCTTCGGCGCCGAGCGTGCACTCTTCACGCAGACAGTCGAAAGCGTCCACGGTGTCCAGGTCACGATTGCCCGGACCATTCTTTCGGCATTTTGCGGCCCGGCCGCCGTGATCGTGTTTTTTGTCCTGAGCGGCTTTGTCCTAGCCAGATCTTTGCGCAAAGAACCGCTCGGGGCTGCGATGTACATCGGCTATTGCCTGAAGCGGGTGATGCGGATTCTGCCCGCGCTCGCGTTGTCGATCGCCATCGTGCTTGTGTATTTGGCCGTCTTCTATCCCGGATACCAAGCCTTTCCGGCAGCCTCGATCTGGTTCAACTGGTGGTACAAGGAGCCGATCACAGTCGTTGACGTCGTCAAGAACCTCGCGATGGTGTCGTCATCCCTCAACTCGAATGCCTGGACGCTGCGCATCGAAATGCTGGCTTCGTTTGCGTTGCCGTTTGTCGTGGCGATCATGGGGCGCAGCGGAATGGTGCGTTCGCTGATCGCCGTCGCCGCATGCTTTGCATGGGCCGCCTATACAGACAACCCGGCAAGCGCGCCTGGCGAGTTCGCCCATTACGCCTATATGTTCGTGCTGGGCGTAGCCGTCGAGAAGCACATCGGCCAGGTTGCAAGGATTCCAACGTGGCTGTCCGGTCTGCTGGTGATCGCCAGCCTGTCCGCAATGGTGGCCGTCAATGCCCTCTGGCCGCTCGCCCACTTCCTATATTGCGATGCGGCCATCGCCGTAAGCGCCGCGCTCCTCATCCTGGTGATCGTCGTCGACGGGAATGCGAAGTTCCTTGCGATCATGGATACCCGCGCCGTTCGCTTTTTGGGCCGTGTTTCGTACAGCTTCTATATCCTGCATTTCATCTTCCTGTACGGCACGGCAAATCTTGCGTTGCGACTGTTTCCAGAAGGCGTGCTGGTAAGGTATCCGCTGATCGCATCGGCGCTTGTGGCAATTGCTTCAATTGCCATGACCCTGCCGTTCGCATCCCTCTCGTATCGTTTTGTAGAGCGCCCAATGACAGCGGTCGGAAAACGGATCGCCGAGATGCAATGGTTGCGCATGAGGACATCGCCGTAGCGCGATTGCGCGCGATGCACGAGATGCAGGAAAGCCGCTGATGCGGCTTTTTTCGTGCCTGCCGACACGTTGACACGTGCTGCGACCTTCTTCTGACCCAGGCACAGCTACGCGAACGTTGGGGGCCCAACACTCGCCCGACTGCGGGATGAGCCGGCCCTGGTAGCCCCGGTAGCGGCGCCCGTCACCAAGACCGACTGCAAGAGGAAGCCGCCCGAGTTGGGCGACCTTGCCCGAAGGCGCACGGTATACCTGCCCGGAATTAGACGCGCGTCGGAAGACAAGAAAAAACGGCCTATGCATTGCTGCATAAGCCGTTTTTTCCAAAGCAGAAATTCTGGTCGGGGCGACATGATTCGAACATGCGACCCTCTGATCCCAAATCAGATGCGCTACCAGGCTGCGCTACGCCCCGAACCCGCGATTGTACTGTGTTTGCAACGCGATGGTCAAACCGTCCTTAGCTCCAGTCTTGGCCGATGCAGCGAGCCGGCGCTGACGTTGTCATGACACGGTGCTATAACGGCCCCAGAAGCCGCCCTCCCGAATGCCTCCATGAACCTGATCCTCTGGCGCCACGCCGAAGCCGAAGACGTTGCCACGACGCTGCGCATGCATCGCAGCACCGACCTCCAGCGGGAACTGACCCAGCGCGGGCACAAGCAGGCCGACAAGATGGCCGCCTGGCTGCGCCCCCGCCTGCCCGAAGACACGCTGGTGCTGGCCAGCCCCGCGATCCGCACGCAGCAGACCGCCCGCGCGCTGACCGAGCACTTCCAGACGCTGCCCGCGCTCGCCCCGGGCGCGGATGTCAGCGCGATCCTCGCGGCGCTGGACTGGCCGTCGAACGCCAACCTGCTGCTGGTCGGCCACCAGCCCTGGATCGGCCGACTGGCCAGCCTGCTGATCGCCGGTGAGGAGATGGACTGGAGCGTGAAGAAGGCCGGCGTCTGGTGGCTGTGCCGGCGCGTGCGCGAAGACGAGGCCCAGACCGTCCTGCGCGCGGTGATGAACCCGGACATGCTGTGACCCCGAACACCCTGCATCGTCACGGAAACGCCATCGAAAATTCATCCAACGGTCACGATTGACACGCTTTTGTCGCCGATCTGTCATGCAGCGTCTCTAGAATCGCCTCGCCAAGTCATCAAGGGGATGCCCGAATGCGAGACCTGCCGACGCCCACCCAGCCGCTGATCGATGCGTTGCCGAGCCTGAGCCTCGGCGCCTCCAACGCACGGAGGGGTCTTCATCGCGCACCGGATGCTCCGGCGCGTGACAAGCCTGTTCTGGCCATTTCGTGGGCCCGCCACCAGGATGAGGTAACCGAGGCGCAGCGCCTGCGCTACAAGGTCTTCGCCGAAGAGATGGGCGCCCACCTGGCCTCGGCCGGCACGGAACTGGATGTCGACATGTTCGACGCCGTGTGCGACCACCTGATCGTGCGCGACCAGCAGACGCTGCGCGTGGTCGGCACCTATCGCGTGCTGCGCCCGGATGCCGCCAAGCGCATCGGCTGCCTGTACTCCGAATCGGAATTCGACCTGGTGCGCCTGGCGCACCTGCGTCCGAAGATGGTCGAACTGGGCCGCTCCTGCGTGCACCGCGACTACCGTTCGGGCAGCGTGATCATGGCCCTGTGGGCCGGTCTGGGCGAATACATGCAGCGCTACGGTTTCGAGTCGATGCTGGGCTGCGCCAGCGTGTCGATGGCCGACGGCGGGCACTTTGCCGCCAGTCTGCACCGCCGCTTCGTCGAAGACGGCTCGCTCGCGCCGATCGAGTACCACGCCTTCCCACGGGTGCCGCTGCCGGTCGATGAGCTGAACCAGACCCTCGAAGCGGAGCCGCCGGCGCTGATCAAGGGCTACCTGCGCCTGGGTTCGCGCATCTGCGGCGCCCCGGCCTGGGACCCTGATTTCAACGTCGCCGACTTCCTGACGCTGCTGCGGCTGTCGGACATCAATCCCCGCTACGCCCGCCACTTCCTGCGCGGCTGACGCCGACCCGCCTGACGGCAAAACAGAACGGCCCGGATCGAAAGACCGGGCCGTTCTGCTTGCATCACGAACCGGCGACGCTCAAACGTAGACGACCTTGTAGCGCCGGCCGATGCGCTCCCACTCGTCGGCCTCCTGCGCCAGGCTGTACTCGACCAGCGGATTCTGCTCGACCCAGCTCTTCGGCAGCTCCACCTCGAAGCCGCCCTCGTTGAGTTCACCCTCGGTATGCCGCACGCGCAGGCCCGGCAACTGGATCACCCCGCGCCGCCGGCACAGCACGAAGGCCAGCCGCAGGCTGAACAGCATGCGCCAGTCGAGGAACTTGCCGCCACCGGCCAGCTTGCCGAGCTTGCCCGCGTGCCCCAGCAGCAGCGTCGCCAGGCGGGCCTGGTCGGTCTTGGAAAACCCCGGCATGTCGGCATGGCTGGCGATATAGGCCGAGTGCTTGTGGTAGCTGCTGTGCGAGATGCTCATGCCGATCTCGTGCAGGTTCGCGGCCCAGCCGAGCAGCGCGAGATTGTCCTCGCGCCGCTCATCGGGCGGATCGGGAAACTGCGACAGCAGCGCCGTCGCCGCGTCCCGCACCCGGTGCGCCTGCGCGCGGTCCACGCTGTAGCGGCGCATGAACTGCTCGATCGTCACGGTGCGCATGTCTTCGTGATGGCTGCGGCCCAGCAGGTCGTACAGCACGCCCAGGCGCAGCGCGCCATCGGTGACGTCCATGCGATCGATGTCGAGCTCATCGAAGACGCCCAGCATGATCGACAGGCCACCGGGCAGCACGGGGATGCGGTCCGGCTTGAGGCCGCTCAGCTTGAGGCGGTTGGCATTCTCGGCCTTGACCAGCGCGCGCTTCAGGCGCTCCAGCCCTTCGCGCGTGATGCCGTGCTCGCTGCTCTTGTCGTTGAAGCCGTTGAGCTCGATCAGTTCGGCCAGCGCGCGAGCCGTGCCGGACGAGCCCACCGACTGCTTCCAGCCCGCCGTGCGGTACGGCTGCACCAGCACCTGGATCTCGCGACGCGCGGCCAGCTCGGCCTGCTTCATCGCATAATCGTCGACATTGCCATTCGGGAAGAAGTGACGGCTGTGCGAAACGCAACCGATATAGAGACTCTCCATCAGCTTGGGCTTGTAGCCGTTGCCGATGATGAACTCCGTGGACCCGCCGCCGATATCGACCACCAGCCGGTTGCCCTGGCACGCCGGCGCATCGTGCGACGCACCGAGATAGATCAGGCGGGCCTCTTCGCGGCCCGCGATCACCTCGATGGGGAAGCCGAGCGCGGCCTCCGCCTCGATCAGGAAATCCTGCGCGTTCTTGGCCACGCGCAGCGTGTTGGTCGCCACCGCGCGCACCTGCTCGGGCGCGAAATCGCGCAGGCGGTCGCCGAAGCGGCGCAGTGCGTCGACGCCGCGACGGCGCGCGGGCTGGTCCAGGTACTTATCTTGCGTAAGCCCGGCCGCCAGCCGGACCGGTTCGCGCAGCGCATCGACCTGGAATATCTGGCTGCTGCTGTTGCCGCTCGCGGTGATCGTCTCGTCGACGCGGCCGATCATCAGCCGAAAGCTGTTGGAACCCATGTCGACAGCTGCCAGCAGACGGGGGGTGGGACTCATGGATGGATACGGGTAAATACGCAGGGGGATTGTGATGCACGACACAGGGCAACAAAATATGTCTTTGTTGTGTCCTATGCGTGACAATTCTAATGCGTCACAAACTTGACACGCGACTATGAAAAAGTGGCCGGATAGTCATTCGTTGGAAACCACCATGTCGACCCTTCCGACCGGCGACCTGCTCAATCGGGAAGTCGGCATCCTCGAGTTCAACGCGCGCGTGCTCGCACAGGCGGCCGACCCGGGCGTTCCGCTGATGGAGCGCTTGAAGTTCATCTGCATCGTGTCGAGCAATCTGGATGAGTTCTTTGAGATCCGCGTCGCCGGGCTGAAGGAACAGATGCGCGACAACGCCTCGGCCCTCACCCCCGACGGCCTGTCGGTGCAGCAGGCATTTGGCGTGGTGACGGAGCGGGTACGGCAGCTGGTCGCGCAACAGTATGCCATGCTGCAGGACGAAATCCTGCCGCTGCTCGAGAAGGAAGGCGTGTTCTTCCACATGACCACCAACTGGAACGAAGCCCAGCGCGCCTGGTGCCGCGGCTTCTTCCAGCGCGAGCTGGTGCCCATCCTGACGCCGATGGCGCTGGACCCGGCCCACCCCTTCCCGCGCGTGCTCAACAAGAGCCTGAACTTCATCATCGAACTGTCGGGCAAGGATGCCTTCGGGCGCGAAGCCGAACTGGCCATCGTGCAGGCGCCGCGCGCCCTGCCCCGCCTGGTGCAGATGCCGCCGGAGCTGTCGGGGTATCCGTACGGCTTCGTGCTGCTGTCGTCGTTCATGCAGGGCTTCGTGCACGAGCTGTTTCCGCAGATCGACGTGCATGGCTGCTACCAGTTCCGCGTCACGCGCAACTCCGACCTGTTCGTCTCCGAAGACGAAATCACCGACCTGCGCGAAGCGCTGCAAGGCGAACTGTCGACCCGGCACTTCGGCGATGCGGTGCGGCTGGAGATCGCGCACGACATCTCGCCCGCGCTGGCGCGCCGGCTGCAGCAGGAATTCGGCCTGTCCGAAGCCGACTGCTACCGCGTCAAGGGGCCGGTGAACCTGGTGCGCCTGCTGCAGGTGCCCGACCTGGTGGACCGCCCGATGCTGAAGTACCCGCCGCATGCGCCCGCCGCCGTGAAGGCCGTGGCCGCGTCGTCGAGCATCTTCGATGCCATCCGCCAGGGCGACATCCTGATGCACCACCCGTACGAGAGCTTCATGCCCGTGCTGGAGCTGCTGCAGCAGGCCGCGCGCGATCCGGACGTGGTCGCCATCAAGCAGACCGTGTACCGCACCGGCAACGAATCCCCGGTGATGGAGGCGCTGATCAAGGCCGCCCGCAACGGCAAGGAAGTGACGGTGGTGGTCGAGCTGCTGGCGCGCTTCGACGAAGAGACCAACATCAACTGGGCCGACCAGCTCGAATCGGCCGGCGCCCACGTGGTGTACGGCGTGGTCGGCCACAAATGCCACGCCAAGATGCTGCTGGTGGTGCGCCGCGAGGCCGCCGGCGGCAAGGCCAAGACCGTCAAGCTGCGCCGCTATGCGCATCTCGGCACCGGCAACTACCACCCGAAGACCGCCCGGCTCTATACCGACTTCGGCCTGATGACGGCCGACGAAGCCATCTGCGAAGACGTCCACCACGTGTTCCAGCTGCTGACCGGCACCGGCGCCCAGGTGAAGCTGCACCACCTGTGGCACTCGCCGTTCACGATGCACGCCAACCTGATCGAGCACATCCGCGCGGAAGCGCGCGCCGCCCGTGCCGGCAAGCGCGCGCGCATCATCGGCAAGATGAACGCGCTGCTGGAGCCGACCATCATCGACGAGCTCTACAAGGCCTCGCGCGCGGGCGTCAAGATCGACCTGATCGTGCGCGGCGTGTGCGCGCTCAGGGCCGGCGTGCCGGGGCTGTCGGAACACATCAGCGTGCGCTCGCTCGTCGGGCGCTTCCTGGAGCATCACCGCGTCTACTACTTCCATGCCGGCGGCGAGGAAGTCGTCTATCTGTCCAGCGCCGACTGGATGGACCGCAACCTGTTCCGCCGCGTCGAGGTCGCCTTCCCGGTGCTCGATCGCAAGCTGAAGGCGCGCGTGATCCGCGAAAGCCTGCAGGTGCACCTGCGCGACAACGCCTCGGCCTGGGTGATGCAGCCGAACGGCTCGTACGTGCGGCGCCAGACCAAGGGCAAGCACGTGCGCGTGAGCCAGATGGATCTGCTGAACCACTTCTCGCCGCAAGCCGCCGCGGCCGCGGAAACGGCCGCCGCCGTCGCAGCGGCCACCGCGACCGAGCCGCCGCGCAAGCCGCCCGCGGAAATCTCCGCGGGCTGAACGCCCCGACCCGCCAACAAAAAACGCACGCCCGAACGGCGTGCGTTTTTGCTTGAAGGGCGGAAAAGCCCGAAGCCGTCAGGCCGCGCGCTCGGCGCCTGAGTCCCCCGTGCCGCGCACCACCGTGCGCTCCGGCGGAAAGCTCGCGCGGAACGTACTACCCTTGCCGCGCTCGCTGACGACCTGCAGGTCGGCTCCGTGCCGCGACAGCACGTGCTTGACGATCGCCAGGCCGAGGCCGGTGCCGCCGGTATCGCGCGAGCGGCTGCGATCCACCCGGTAGAAGCGCTCGGTCAGGCGCGGGATATGTTCGGGCGCGATGCCGATGCCGGTATCGGTCACGGAAAACACCGCGTGCCCCTCCCTGGCCGACCAGTCCAGGCTGATCCGGCCGCCCTCGGGCGTGTAGCGGATGGCATTGGAGACCAGGTTGCTGAAGGCCGACAGCAGCTCCAGCTCGGCCCCGCACACGCTCACCGACGCATCGCAGGTCATGCTGATCGCGTGCCGGCCGGCGGACAGCGCCTCGGCATCGTGCTGCAGCTGGAGCATCACGCGCTGCATCGGCACCGGCGTGATCGAGGGCGGCTCGGAATTGCCCTCCAGCGTGGCCAGCGCCAGCAGGTCCTCCACCAGGTGCTGCATGCGCGTGGCCTGCACGTGCATCATGTCCAGGTAGCGCCGCTTGTCGTCCTCTGACAGCGGCAGGTCGCGCACGGTCTCGAGAAAACCGGACAGCACCGTCAGCGGCGTCTTCAGTTCGTGTGAAACGTTGGCGACGAAATCGCGCCGCATCGCCTCGGTGTTCTCGAGCTTGGTGATGTCCTGCGACACCAGCAGCTTGCGGTCCTCGCCGTAGGGCAGCACCTGGGCGGACACGATACTCTGCTTGTGCGGGCCCATGTCGCGCATGGTGAGGGGCTCCTCGAACTCGCCGCGCGCAAGATAGCGGACGAATTCCGGTCGGCGGATCAGGTGGGTGATGCGCTGGCGCAGGTCGCGCTTGGCAGACAGGCCGAAGTGCTCCTCGGCGACGGCGTTACACCACTCGATCTGGTCTTCGCCGTCGAGCATCAGCACCCCGTTGGGCGAGGCCTGAATCGCCTGGATGAAGCGGCTGTGCTGCTGCTCGACCTGCAGCACCTGCGTGCGCCAGCCCTTCATCAGCCGGTGCAGGCGGTAATACACCTCGCCCCACAGGCCGAGCGCGCTGGGAATCTCGCCATAGGCAGGCGACTCCAGCACGCGCCACAGCCGCTGGAGCTGATAGACGTAGTACAGCAGCATCGTCAGCAGCATCGCGCTGAACGCCGCAAAGGCGACCGCGTGGCCGA
This sequence comes from Ralstonia nicotianae, assembly GCF_018243235.1. Lineage (NCBI taxonomy): Bacteria > Pseudomonadati > Pseudomonadota > Betaproteobacteria > Burkholderiales > Burkholderiaceae > Ralstonia > Ralstonia nicotianae. The sequence continues at coordinate 1,605,410 of NZ_CP046674.1, read as the reverse complement.
CAAAGAAGTACAACCCCAGCGTCACCAGCCCCATCAGGGCAACGGCGACGACGAAGCGGGTCCAGATGATGTTCATGAGGCCATTCTAAGCGCTGGACCTGCGGGTGCGGAACAGACCCCGCCGACGATGGGTACGGGGTCCCCACAAGTGTCGATGCCGGGTTACTGTCCGGGATTGCGTGCCAGGCGATAGCCGCTGCCGCGCACGGTTTCGATCATGCTGCTGTAGCCGCCCGGGGCGAGCGCCGCGCGCAGACGCTTGATGTGCACGTCCACGGTGCGCTCTTCCACGAAGACGTGGTCGCCCCACACCTGATCGAGCAACTGCGAACGGCTATGCACGCGCTCCGGGTGCGTCATCAGGAAATGCAGCAAGCGGAATTCGGTCGGGCCCAGATCCAGCTTGATGGGGTTTTCCGACTCGCTGTTCACGGCGGTCACGCGGTGGGTGGCCGGGTCCAGCCGGAGGCCGTTGATGGCGACCACGTCGTCGGTCAGCTGCGGCGCGCGGCGGCGCAGTACGGCCTTGATGCGGGCAAGCAACTCCTTGGGCGAAAACGGCTTGGTGACGTAGTCGTCGGCGCCGGCGTCCAGGCCCATGATCTTGTCCTGCTCTTCGCTGCGGGCGGTCAGCATGATGATCGGGATCTGGCGGGTGCGCTCGTTGGCGCGCAGTTCCTTGGCGAACATCACGCCGGACTTGCCCGGCAGCATCCAGTCCAGCAGGACGAGGTCGGGCAGCACGTCGCTCATCAGCGACAGCGCCTGCTCGGCATTGTAGGCACGAATCGGATAGTGACCCGCGTGCTGCAGGTTGACGGCGATCAGCTCGGCGATCGCCGGTTCATCTTCCACGACCAGAATACTGCTCGGCATACTCACGTCTCCAGTCCTGCCGGTCACTCGCCCAGGATCTCGCGCTCGAGCGCCTCGCGCGAGGCGTGGCGGACGTCGGTTCCCTTGACGATATAGATAATAAACTCCGCGATATTCTTCGCGTGGTCGCCGATCCGCTCGATCGCCTTGGCGATGAAGAGCAGGTCCAGCGCCACCGAGATGGTGCGCGGGTTCTCCATCATGTAGGTGATCAGCTCGCGCATGAAGCCGCGGAATTCCTCGTCCAGCGCCTTGTCTTCCTGCAGGATCGACACGGCAGCGGTGGTATCCAGGCGCGCGAACGCATCCAGCGCGTGGCGCAGGATGGTGGCCGCCATTTCGCCGGAGCGCTTCACGTCGGCGTAGTTCAGCGAATGGGCCAGCGGATCCTGCAGGATGCGCTTGGTGCGCTTGGCGATCTTCTCGGCTTCGTCGCCGACGCGCTCCAGGTTGGTGATGGTCTTCGAGATCGCCATCACCAGGCGCAGGTCGCGCGCGGTCGGCTGGCGGCGCGCGATGATGTTGTTGCAGTCGCTGTCGATCTCGATCTCGAGCGCGTTCACTTCCAGTTCGACCGCCCGCACCTGGTCGCACAGCTCGGCGTCGAAGTTCGCCAGCGCACGCATGGCGCGCGCGATCTGTGCTTCCACCAGGCCGCCCATCTGCAGCACCTTGGTGCTGATCGAGGTCAGGTCGGTATCGAATTGCGTCGACAGATGTTTGTCGGACATCTCGGTTCTCCTTGTCGCTTCCAGCGCGGTCTGCGCGGCATCAGCCGAAGCGGCCGGTAATGTAGTCTTCCGTTTCCTTGCGGCGGGGCTTGATGAAGATCTTCTCGGTCTCGCCGAACTCGATCAGCTCGCCCAGGTACATGTAGGCAGTGTAGTCAGAGCAGCGCGCCGCCTGTTGCATGTTGTGCGTCACGATGACCACCGTGTAGTCATCCTTCAGTTCGGCGATCAGCTCTTCGATCTTGCCGGTGGAGATCGGGTCCAGCGCGGAGCACGGCTCGTCGAGCAGCAACACTTCCGGACGGATGGCAATGCCGCGCGCGATGCACAGGCGCTGCTGCTGGCCACCCGACAGGCCGTAGCCCGACTGGTGCAGCTTGTCCTTCACTTCACCCCACAGCGCCGCCTTGGTCAGCGCCCATTCCACGCGGTCGTCCATCTCCGAGCGCGACAGGCGCTCGAACAGCTTCACGCCGAAGGCGATGTTGTCGTAGATCGACATCGGGAACGGCGTCGGCTTCTGGAACACCATGCCCACCTTGGCGCGCAGCAGGGCGATGTCCATGCGCGAGGTCAGCAGGTTCTCGCCGTCCATGTTGATCTCACCCTCGGCGCGCTGCTCGGGGTACAGCGCGTACATCTTGTTGAAGGTGCGCAGCAGCGTCGACTTGCCGCAGCCCGACGGGCCGATGAAGGCCGTCACCTGCTTCTCCGGAATCTGCAGCGAGATGTTCTTGAGGGCGTGGAACTTGCCGTAATAGAAGTTCAGGTCGCGCACATCGATCTTCGGGCTTTGCACGCGCACATCGATAGACGTAGCAGTCATGGTCATTTCTTGGTGAACAAGGCACGCGCGAGGACGTTCAGCCCCAGCACACCCAGCGTAATCAGGAACACCCCGGCCCAGGCCAGTTGCTGCCACTCGGGGAACGGGCTCATCGCAAAGCGGAAGATCACGACCGGCACGCTGGCGATCGGCTGGTTCAGGTCCAGGCTCCAGAACTGGTTGTTCAGCGCGGTGAAGAGCAGCGGCGCCGTCTCGCCGGCAATGCGGGCGATGGCCAGCAGCACGCCGGTGATCACACCCGCATACGAAGCCTTCAGCGTGATCGACAGCACCATCTTCCACTTGGGCGTGCCGAGCGCCATGGCGGCCTCGCGCATCGCGTTGGGCACCAGGTTCAGCATGTTCTCGGTGGTGCGCACGACGATGGGGACCTGCAGCAGCGCCAGCGCGATCACGCCCGCGATGCCGGAGAAGTGATGCACGCGCGCCACCACGATCGCGTAGACAAACAGCCCGATCACGATGGACGGCGCCGAGAGCAGGATGTCGTTGATGAAGCGCGTGACGCTGGCCAGCGCCGAGGTCTTGCCGTACTCGGACAGGTAGATGCCGGCCAGGATGCCCAGCGGCGTGCCGACCAGCGTGGCCAGCCCCACCATCAGGAAGCTGCCGACAATGGCGTTGGCCAGACCGCCGCCCGGCGTGTTCGGCGGCGGCGTCATCTGCGTGAACAGCGACAGCGACAACCCGTCGATGCCGAGCGTCAGCGTGGTCCACAGGATCCACGCCAGCCACACCAGGCCGAAGCCCATGGCCGCCAGCGACAGCGTCAGGGCCAAGCGGTTGACGTTGCGGCGACGGGCCTGCAGGCGCGACTTGATCTTTTCCGAGTCGGCGCGGACGGCCGGGATGGAGGGCGTGCGCATGGTATTGGATGTCATGGCGTCGGGCGACAGGCGTTGGTTCACTTGTGACCCTCGCCTTTCTGCAGGCGCAGCAGCAACAGCTTGGATGCCGCCAACACGAAGAACGTGATGACGAACAGGATCAGGCCCAGCTCCATCAGCGCGGCGGTGTGCAGCCCCTGCCCGGCTTCCGCGAACTCATTGGCCAGCGCCGACGTGATGCTGTTGCCCGGCGAAAACAGTGAAACGTTGTCCAGCAGGTTGGTGTTGCCGATCACGAAGGTGACGGCCATGGTCTCGCCCAGCGCGCGGCCCAGGCCCAGCATCACGCCGCCGATCACACCGGCCTTGGTGTATGGCAGGACCACGTTCCACATCACCTCCCACGTAGTGCAGCCGACGCCGTAGGCGGACTCCTTGAGCAGCACGGGCGTGACCTCGAACACGTCGCGCATCACGGCCGAGATGTACGGGATGATCATGATCGCCAGGATGACTCCGGCGCACAGCAGGCCGATGCCGATCGGCGCGCCCTGGAACAGCGCCCCGACAAACGGGATCCTGCCCACGGTGGCGGCCAGCGGCTTCTGGAAATACTCGCCGAAGATCGGCGCGAACACGAGCAGCCCCCACATGCCGTAGACGATGGACGGCACGGCGGCAAGCAGCTCGATGGCGGTACCGAGCGGCCGGCGCAGCCAGGCCGGCGAAAGCTCGGTCAGAAACAGGGCGATGCCGAAACTCACCGGCACCGCAATAATCAGGGCAATCAGCGACGTCACGAGGGTGCCGTAGATCGGCACCAGCGCACCGAACTGATCGGCGGGCGGATCCCACTCGGCCTTCCACAGGAACGACGTGCCGAACTGCTGGATCGAGGGCCAGGCGCTGATGATCAGCGAAACGATGATGCCGCCCAGCAGCAGCAGCGTAACGAGCGCAGCAAACCGGGTCAGCCCGCCGAACAGCAGATCGCCGATGCGGCTTGGAGCGCGGACGCCGGAAGAGTCGGAGAGCGTAGCCATGATGGAAACCGGTCAGCCGTCTAAAGAGCTTTCAAGAGGTGCGGGCGACAAACACCGCCCGCACCCGCTACACAGCAGCGATCAGTTGTAGATCGGCTTGCCCGAAGCGTCCTTCACGCCCGACTTCCAGGTGGCGCGAATCTGGTTCAGCACCGGGTCCGGCAGTGGCACGTAGTCCAGCGCGGAAGCATCCTTGCCGCCGTTCTTGTAGGCCCAGTCGAAGAACTTCAGGACCTCGGTGCCCTGGACCGGCTTGTCCTGGGTCTTGTGCACCAGGATGAAGGTCGCGCCGGCGATCGGCCATGCGTCCTTGCCCGGCTGGTTGGTCAGGATCTGGTAGAACGACTTGCTCCAGTCGGCGCCGGCAGCGGCGGCCTTGAAGGCGTCGCTGGTCGGCTGCACCACGGCGCCCGAGGCGTTCTGCAGATTGATGTGGGTCATGTGGTTCTGCTTGGCGTAGGCGTACTCGACGTAGCCGATCGCGCCACCCAGACGCTGCACGAAGGCGGCCACGCCTTCGTTGCCCTTGCCGCCCGTGCCGGTCGGCCAGTTCACGGTCGTGCCTTCGCCGACCTTGCCCTTCCACTCGGCGCTCACCTTCGACAGGTAGTTCGTGAAGATGAACGAGGTGCCCGAACCGTCAGCACGGCGCACCACCAGGATGTCCTGGTCCGGCAGCTTGGCCTTCGGATTCAGCTTGACGATGGCCGGGTCATTCCACTTCTTGACCTTGCCCAGGTAGATGTCGCCCAGCACCTGGCCCGTCAGGACCAGCTCGCCCGGCTTCACGCCCGGCAGATTGATCACCGGCACCACGCCGCCGATCACGGTCGGGAACTGCAGAAGGCCGTCCTTGCTCAGCTCGTCATCCTTGAGCGGCATGTCCGAGGCGCCGAAATCGACGGTCTTGGCGGTGATCTGCTTAATGCCGCCCGACGAGCCGATGCCTTGATAGTTCACCTTGGTGCCGGTGGCCTTCTGATAGGCGTCAGCCCACTTGTTGTAGACCGGCGCCGGGAACGTCGCGCCAGCGCCGGTGATGTCGGCGGCAAACGCGATACCAGCGAAAGCCAGCGAAACAACGCCCGCAATCGCAGTCTTGACCAATTTCATGTGTCCTCCAGAGGAGCGGTTGAGCGATGACAAATTTTTGACACCCGAACTGTAGGTCGGCCGCATGACAGTTCTGTGACAACACGAAAACTTCTCACAACACGCTCAAATCGCTGAAATGTCGACCGTTGGACACAAAAAAAGCGGCGTTTCCGCCGCTTATTGGTTGGACACGTCGCGTGCGCTCACTGAAGCGTCGCCGCGAGCTGCTCCGCGTACTTGGTCGCGAGGGCCGCGTCCTGTGCCTCGACCATCACGCGCACGACCGGTTCGGTTCCCGACGGGCGGATCAGGACCCGCCCCTTGCCGTTCAGCTCAGCCTCGCTCACCTTCAACGCCGCCTGCAGGGCCGCGTGCGCTTTCCAGTCGAAACCCTTCTCAACCCGCACGTTGATCAGCTTCTGCGGGAACAGATGCACGCCATCGAGCACCTGCTCCAGCGTCTGACCGCTGCGGCGCAGTGCCGCCAGCACTTGCAGCGCGGAGATGATGCCGTCGCCGGTGCTGTGCTTGTCCAGGCACAGCAGATGGCCAGAGCCCTCGCCGCCCAGCAGCCAGCCGTGTTTCTTCAGCTCTTCCAGCACATAGCGGTCGCCCACCTTGGCGCGCACGAATTCGACGCCCTGCGCCTTCAGCGCCAGTTCCACCGCCAGGTTGGTCATCAGCGTGCCGACGGCACCCGGCACGGCCTGGCCGGCCGCGCGACGGGCCTGCACCATCACGTACAGCAGCTCATCGCCGTTATACAGGCGGCCGTTCCGGTCGACCACCTGCAGGCGGTCGGCATCGCCATCAAACGCCAGGCCGAGGTCGGCGCCGTGCTGGCGGGTCGCCTCGATCAGCTTGGCGGGCTCGGTGGCGCCATAGCCGTCATTGATGTTGCGCCCGTTCGGCTGGTTGCCGATCGAGACCACTTCGGCACCCAGCTCATGGAACACGTGCGGCGCGATGTGATACGCCGCGCCGTGCGCGCTGTCCAGCACGATCTTCATGCCGAACAGGTTCAGATCGTTGGGGAAGGTGCTCTTGCAGAACTCGATGTAGCGGCCGGCGGCATCGTCGATGCGGCGGGCGCGGCCCAGCGCATCGGACGCCGCATACACCATCGGCTTTTCGAGCTCGGCCTCGATCTGCGACTCGGTTTCATCGGGCAGCTTGTCGCCGGTGGCCGAGAAGAACTTGATCCCGTTGTCGTAATACGGATTGTGCGATGCCGAAATCACCACGCCCGCGGACAGGCGCAGCGCCCGCGTGAGATACGCGACACCGGGCGTCGGCAACGGCCCGCTCATCAGCACGTCCACGCCGGCGGCGGTGAAGCCCGCCTCCAGGGCGGCTTCCAGCATGTAGCCGGACAGGCGCGTGTCCTTGCCGATCAGCACGGTGGGCCGGCCGTGGCCATGCGCTTCGCTGCCATGCGCCAGCACGCGGCCCGCCGCGTAGCCGAGGCGCAGCACGAAGTCGGGCGTGATCGGGCTTTCGCCCACGCGCCCGCGGATGCCGTCGGTGCCGAAATACTTCCTGGACATTGCGTGTCACTCCTGAAGAGAGAGGTTCTTTTGTTTGTAAGTCGCCGGACTGGGCCGGACAATCGTCTGTTCACCCGACCCCGATCGCGCGAGGCCGGCCTGGCGGTCATGCAACCGGCGGATCGATCCGCTCGTGCCGCATGGCCCACCAGAGCTGGATAGCTTCGACGGTGGGCCGCACATCGTGCACCCGCACGATGAAGGCCCCCCGCTCCGCCGCCAGCAACGCCGCCGCCACGCTCGCCGCGATGCGCTCGGCGGGCGGCTTGCCGCCCAATACCGCGCCCAGCGTCGACTTGCGCGACAGGCCCACCAGCAACGGCAGCCCCATCCGCTCGAAGTGCTCCAGCCGGTTGAGCATGATCAGATTGTGGTCCGGCGTCTTTCCAAAGCCAAATCCAGGGTCCAGCGCAATGCGTTCGGCCGCGACGCCCGCAGCCAGCAGCGCTTGCGCCTGCGCTTGCAGGAAGGCCCCGACTTCGGCCATCAGGTCCGTGTAGCTGGGGGCTTCCTGCATCGTTTCGGGGTCCCGCTGCATGTGCATAAGGCACAGCCCGGCATGGCCCTGCGCGACAGCCTCGATCGCCCCCGGCTTGCGGAAGCCCCAGATATCGTTGATCAGGTCGGCGCCGGCATCGAGCGTGGCGCGCATCACGTCCGGCTTGTAGGTGTCGATCGACAGCGGCCTGCCGCACTCGCGCAGCGCCTCGACGATCGGCATCACCCGATCCAGCTCCTCCTGCAGCCCGAGCGGCGCGGCCCCGGGCCGGCTCGACTCGCCGCCGATGTCGATGAGGTCGGCCCCTTCGGCAATCAGCTGCTCGGCGTGGCGCAACGCGGCATCGCGGGTGGCATGCCGGCCACCGTCGGAAAACGAATCGGGCGTGACGTTGAGGATGCCCATGACCAGCGGGCGACGGTCACGCGGGTAGCGGAAGCGTCCGCACTGGAAATGCGTCGTGGTGGGAATGGAAACAGACAAGGTACGTAACTCAAAACACGGCGCCCGAAGCAAGCGGAAAGCGGCGCCAACAAAAAAGCCGGTGCGCACGCACCGGCTCTCCTATGCCGTCCTCGCGGACGACCCGCCTAGCGGCTCATCAAGCCGTGGCAGGCACGTTGCCCGGCGTCACACCCGCGGGCGTACCGCCATTCGGCGGCGTGCTGCCGCCACCGCTCGAACCATAGCGCGGCGGACGCGGAGGCTTGCCGGCCATGATGTCGTTCACCTGGTCGGCGTCGATGGTTTCCCATTCCAGCAGTGCGGCGGTCATCGCCTCGACCTTCTCGCGGTTCTCTTCGAGCAGGCGCTTGGCCAGCGCGTACTGCTCGTCGACGATGCGGCGGATCTCCGAATCGACCTTCTGCTGCGTTGCCTCGGACACCGTCTTGGACGACATGCGGCCGAAGAAACCGTCCTGCTCGGTGTCCACGTAGACCATGGTGCCGAGCGAATCGCTCATGCCGTAGCGCGTCACCATGTCGCGGGCCATCTTGGTGGCACGCTCGAAGTCGTTGGAGGCACCGGTGCTCATCGCGCCCAGGAACACCTCTTCCGCAGCACGGCCGCCGAACAGGATGGCGATCTCTTCGAGCATCGTGTCCTTGTAGGCGTAGTGCTTGTCGTGCTCCGGCAACTGCCAGGTCAGGCCGCCGGCCCAGCCGCGCGGCATGATCGTGACCTTGTGCACCGGATCGGCCTTGGGCAGCAGCTTGGCCACCACCGCGTGGCCCGACTCGTGATACGCCGTGGCGCGGCGTTCCTCTTCGCGGATCACGGCCGACTTGCGCTCCGGACCCATGTAGATCTTGTCCTTGGCGTCTTCGAAGTCCTGCATGTCGACCACGCGCTTGTTGCGGCGGGCGGCGAACAACGCAGCCTCGTTGACCAGGTTGGCCAGGTCCGCGCCGGAGAAGCCCGGCGTACCGCGCGCCAGCACGGAAGCATCCACGTCGTTGCCGATCGGCACCTTGCGCATGTGGACCTTGAGGATCTGCTCGCGGCCGCGGATATCCGGCAGGCCCACGTACACCTGGCGGTCAAAGCGGCCCGGACGCAGCAGCGCCTTGTCCAGCACGTCGGCACGGTTGGTCGCGGCGATGACGATCACGCCCGAGTTGGCCTCGAAGCCGTCCATCTCGACCAGCATCTGGTTGAGGGTCTGCTCACGCTCGTCATTGCCGCCGCCCATGCCGGCGCCGCGATGGCGGCCGACAGCGTCGATTTCGTCGATGAAGACGATGCACGGCGCCTGCTTCTTGGCGTTCTCGAACATGTCGCGCACGCGGGCCGCGCCCACGCCGACGAACATTTCAACGAAGTCCGAGCCGGAGATGCTGAAGAACGGCACCTTGGCTTCGCCGGCGATGGCACGGGCCAGCAGCGTCTTGCCGGTGCCCGGGGGGCCGACCAGCAGTACACCGCGCGGAATGCGGCCACCCAGCTTCTGGAATTTTTGAGGATCCTTGAGGAAGTCGACCAGCTCGACCACTTCCTCCTTGGATTCGTCGCAACCCGCCACATCGGCGAACGTGACGCTGTTGTTGTTCTCGTCGATCAGCCGCGCCCGCGACTTGCCGAACGAGAAGGCGCCGCCTTTCCCGCCGCCTTGCATCTGTCGCATCATGTAGAACCAGAACACGATGATCAGCAGGGTCGGGCCGAGGTAGTAAAGCGCAGAGAGAAGCACTCCTTGCTCTTCCTCCGCCTTGCCGGTCACCTGGACGCCGTACTTCATCAGGTCGCCGACCATCCAGATGTCGCCCGGCGAAATGATGGTGTACTTGCCGCCCTCGTTGGGCGTCACCAGCAGGTTGCGGCCCTGCACTTCGACGCGCTTGATCTTGCCGCCTTTCGCATCGTCCATGAATTGCGAGTACGTCACACCTTCCTGGGCGCGCGGCTTGTCGAACTGCTTGAAGACGGTGAACAGCACCAAGGCAATCACCAGCCAGATGGCCGCCTTCTGAAACCAGTTGTTATTCAAGGCGAGACTCCTTTAGAAATGCCTTGACGGGATGCTTGGCATTGTAATGCACCGACACCGCGCCGGGTTGATTGCCCGCAAGACCGCGGGCAACGTTCCGGGCCCCTACCGTGGGTAACGTCCGTCAGCCCGGATGCTTGAGCTGACGACCCAGCAGGAACGTCTCGGAAGACTTGTCGCGGGAAGCCTTGGGCTTGCGCGGCGCCACGACCCGGAAATGGCGCTTGAACATCTCGACAATCTGACTATAGCCGCTGCCGTGAAAACATTTGATCAGCAGCGCGCCCTCGGGTTTCAGGTGAGCCTGGGCGAATTCCACGGCCAGTTCCGCGATGTGCTCCATGCGCGCGGCGTCCGCCGACGCCACACCAGAGAGATTGGGGGCCATGTCGGACAAAACAAGGTCTACCTTGCCGCCGCCCGTGGCGTCCAGCACGATCGTTTCCAACTGCTGGAAAACCGACTCTTCGCGGAAATCGCCCTGGATGAAGGTCACGTCGGCCACCGGCTCCATGGGCAGGATGTCGATCGCGACGATGGCGCCGTCGATGCGGCCGTCCTTGGCGCGCGGCGAAGCGGCCAGCTTGTTGCGCACGTACTGGCTCCAGCTGCCCGGCGCGGCGCCCAGGTCGACGATGACCTGGCCCGGCCTGATCAGCTTGTCCTGCTCGTCGATCTCCTTGAGCTTGTAGGCGGCACGGGCGCGATAGCCCTCGCGCTGCGCCAGCTTCACGTACGGATCGTTGATATGGTCGTGCAGCCACGACTGGTTGAACTTGTTCTTTGCCATCGAATTTGCGCCGCGCCGCCAAAACATGGCGGATGCGGCCGGTTTTGGCGGATAATACGCGCCGTTTGTCCTTTTGCGCGAATCCGCGTCATTTATGCCAGCCCTGACCCTTTCCCCTGCCCGCCGATCGGAACTGCGCTCGCAGGCGCATGCATTGAACCCGGTCGTCCTCATCGGCGCGGAAGGTCTGACGAAGGCCGTCCTGGCCGAGATCGACCGTTCGCTGGCGGCCCACGGGCTGATCAAGATCCGCGTGTTCGGCGATGACCGCGAAGCGCGCATCGAGCTTTACGACACCATCTGCGCGCGGCTGCAGGCTGCACCGGTCCAGCACATCGGCAAGCTGCTGGTGATCTGGCGCGACGGCCCGGTCTACCTGAAGGAAAACCAGCCCAAGGAACTGCACCCCGTCCGCAAGATCGCCGGCGCCGCGCCGCGTTCCGTGGTGGTGCGCAAGCCCAACCCGAACAGCACACGCCGGCCGAAGCCGGTGCGCCTGAGCGTGCTGGGCAACGAGCGTGTCACGGCCGGCGGCAACGTCAAGCGCGCCAAGCCGCGCCAGGCCAGCCACAAGAAAAAAGCGCTGTCCTGATCGGCACGGATACAAAAAAACGACCGGCCAATCCAGCCGGTCTTTTTTTGGAGGGCGCTCAGGCAGGCTGCCGGATGCCGGCCACCTTCCAGATCAGCGCGAGACCGAGCAAGCTCTCCACCAGGTAGAACACGCTCGAAACACCGTGCAGCATGCCGAACTGCGCACGGTACGGCGAGTCACCCACCGCCGCGCCGATCACCTCGGCCTGCTCACGCAGCGACACCATGAATGGCTGCAGGCCGAAATAGCCGACCAGCACGCACAGCAGCATTCCCAGCACCAGCCAGCGCAGCGGCCGGTAGCCGAGCTGCCCGGCCCTGACGAGCCACGTCGCCGTCACCAGCAGCAGGCAGCCCGCCGCCAGGCCGATCCACGCTTCGGCATGGAACAGCCGCCCGGCAATCGTGCCCGCCAGATGGCGATCTTCCAGCATCGCAAAGAGCATCGGCGCAACGATGTAGCCGATGGTCCAGAGCGATCCGCACCAGACCGTGGCAAGCAACTGGAAGAGGCGCTGCGGCATGGTGGGGCTCCGTTCTGTCAGAGGTGTCAGAGGTACTTGACCGCGCGCACTTCGTATTCGCGTTCGCCGCCCGGTGCCACCACGGTGGCGACGTCGCCTTCGTACTTGCCGATCAGCGCGCGCGCAATCGGCGAGCTGATCGAGATCTTGCCGCTATCCAGATCGGCTTCATCGTCGCCGACGATCTGGTAGGTGACCGGCTTGCCGGAGTCCAGATCTTCCAGGTCGATGGTGGCGCCGAAGACGATGCGGCCATCGGCATCCAGCCCTGCCGGGTCGATGACCTGCGCAGCGGCCAGCTTGGACTCGATCTCGAGGATGCGGCCCTCGATGAAGCCCTGGCGCTCCTTGGCGGCATCGTAGTCGGCGTTTTCGGACAGATCGCCCTGGGCGCGCGCTTCGGCGATGGCGTTGACAACGGCTGGACGCTCCTTGGTCTTCAGGCGTTGCAGCTCATCCTTGAGCATCTCGGCACCGCGCTTGGTAATCGGAATGGTGCTCATGTTGTTCGATTCAGAATCACAAAAAAATCAGCCGCTGCGAAGCGGGAGGGCGCGTAGCGCACACCCGCCTGACGGCGGCTGTCGTTGTTTTGACACGGACGCTGTAGTGTAGGCGAAACCCCCGGCAGGCGGCAACTGCCGCCACCGGGGCCTCGCCGTGCGACGCTTTGCCGCGCCGCACGGACCTGGCGAACGCCTTACAGGCTGGCGTGCAGGCCCTGGAGATCGTAGACGTCCAGGTTCTGCAGGTGCTTCAGGCCCTCCACCGCGGCACGGGCGCCGGCGATGGTGGTGTAGTAGGTCACGCGGTTGGCCAGCGCGGCGGTCCGGATGGAACGCGAGTCGGCGATGGCCGCGCGCGTCTCGTCGACGGTGGTGAACACGAGCGCCAGCTCACCGTTCTTGATCATGTCGACGATGTGCGGACGGCCGTCCTTCACCTTGTTGACCACGCGCACCGGAATGCCGGCCGCCTCGATGGCCGACGCCGTACCGCGCGTGGCCACGATCGGGTAGCCGAGCGTGTGCAGCGTGCGGGCGACTTCGATGGCGCGCGGCTTGTCGCTGTCCTTGACCGTCATCAGTACGGTGCCCTTCTCGGGCAGACGCGAGCCGGCGGCAAGCTGGCTCTTGAACAGCGCTTCGCCGAAGGTGCGACCGACGCCCATCACTTCGCCGGTGGAGCGCATTTCCGGTCCGAGCACCGGGTCGACGCCCGGGAACTTGTTGAACGGGAACACCGCTTCCTTGACGCTGTAGTACGACGGCACGACCTCATCATGGATGCCCTGCTCGTCCAGCGACTGGCCGGCCATGCAGCGCGCCGCCACCTTGGCCAGCGAGATGCCGGTTGCCTTGGACACGTACGGCACCGTGCGCGAGGCGCGCGGATTCACTTCCAGCACGTAGACGATGTCCTCGCCGCCCTTCTGCTGGATGGCGAACTGCACGTTCATCAGGCCGATCACGTTCAGCGCGCGGGCCATCGCGGCGGTCTGGCGCTTGAGCTCGTCGACGGTGGCCTGCGACAGCGAATACGGCGGCAGCGAGCACGCCGAGTCGCCCGAGTGCACGCCGGCCTGCTCGATGTGCTCCATCACGCCGCCGATGAACACGCGCTTGCCGTCGGACAGGCAATCGACGTCGCATTCGATGGCGTCGTTCAGGAAGCGGTCGAGCAGCACCGGACTGTCGTTCGACACCTTCACAGCCTCGCGCATGTAGCGCTCGAGGTCGCGCGGTTCATGCACGATTTCCATGGCACGGCCGCCCAGCACGTACGACGGGCGCACCACCAGCGGGTAGCCGATCTCGTCGGCCAGCTTGAGGGCTTCGTCTTCGGCGCGCGCGGTGCGGTTGGGCGGCTGGCGCAGGCCCAGGTCGTGCAGCAGCTTCTGGAAGCGCTCGCGGTCTTCGGCCGCGTCGATCATGTCCGGCGTCGTGCCGATGATGGGCACGCCGTTGGCTTCCAGGTCGAGCGCGAGCTTCAGCGGGGTCTGGCCGCCGTACTGCACGATCACGCCAACCGGCTTTTCCTTGTCGACGATCTCGAGCACGTCTTCCAGCGTCACCGGCTCGAAGTACAGGCGGTCGGAGGTGTCGTAGTCGGTCGAGACGGTTTCCGGGTTGCAGTTGACCATGATGGTCTCGTACCCGTCTTCGCGCAGCGCCAGCGCGGCATGCACGCAGCAGTAGTCGAACTCGATACCCTGGCCGATCCGGTTCGGGCCACCGCCCAGCACCATGATCTTCTTGCGCTCGGTCGGGTCGGCTTCGCATTCGCCGTGCTCGGCCTCGTAGGTCGAGTACAGGTACGCCGTGTTGGTGGCGAACTCGGCCGCGCAGGTGTCGACGCGCTTGTAGACCGGGCGGACCTTCTCGGCGATGCGCTTCTCGCGCACGGCCTGGGCCGTGGTCTTCATCAGCTTGGCCAGGCGGCGGTCGGAGAAGCCCTTCTGCTTGAGCAGGCGCAGTTCGGCGGCCGACAGGCTATCGAGCGTGCGGGCCTTGACCAGCGCTTCGGTCCTGACGATGTCTTCGATCTGGGCGAGGAACCACGGATCGACGGCCGTCTCGGCATACACCTCGTCGATCGACAGGCCGAGGCGGAACGCATCGCCCAGGTACCAGATGCGGTCCGGGCCCGGCTCGCCGATCTCGGCGATGATCTCGTCGCGGTCGGAGGACTTTTCGTCCAGGCCATCCACGCCGACTTCCAGGCCGCGCAGCGCCTTCTGGAACGACTCCTGGAACGTGCGGCCCATCGCCATCACCTCGCCCACCGACTTCATCTGCGTGGTCAGGTGGCTGTCGGCCTGCGGGAATTTCTCGAAGGCGAAACGCGGCACCTTGGTGACCACGTAGTCGATCGAGGGCTCGAACGACGCCGGGGTCGCGCCGCCGGTGATCTCGTTCTTCAGTTCGTCCAGCGTGTAGCCGACCGCCAGCTTGGCGGCCACCTTGGCGATCGGGAAGCCGGTGGCCTTGGAGGCCAGCGCCGACGAGCGCGACACACGCGGGTTCATCTCGATCACGATCATCCGGCCGTCCTCCGGATTGATCGAGAACTGCACGTTCGAGCCGCCGGTATCCACACCGATCTCGCGCAGCACGGCCAGCGAGGCGTTGCGCAGGATCTGGTATTCCTTGTCGGTCAGCGTCTGCGCCGGCGCCACGGTGATGGAGTCGCCGGTGTGGATGCCCATCGGGTCCAGGTTCTCGATCGAGCAGACGATGATGCAGTTGTCCTTTTTGTCGCGGACCACCTCCATCTCGTATTCCTTCCAGCCGAGCAGCGATTCTTCGATCAGCAGCTCGTTGGTCGGGGAGAGATCCAGGCCGCGCTTGCAGATGTCCTCGAACTCTTCGCGGTTGTAGGCGATGCCGCCGCCCGTGCCGCCCAGCGTGAACGACGGACGGATCACGATCGGGTAGCCGCCGGAGCTGGTCTCGCGGGCGATCTGCGCCTGCACGGCCAGCGCCTCTTCCAGCGAATGCGCGATGCCCGACTTGGCCGAACCCAGGCCGATCTTGGTCATCGCTTCCTTGAACTTCTGGCGGTCTTCGGCCTTGTCGATGGCCTCGGGCGAGGCGCCGATCAGCTCGACGTTGTACTTCTCGAGCACGCCGTGGCGGTGCAGGTCCAGCGCGCAGTTCAGCGCGGTCTGGCCGCCCATGGTCGGCAGGATCGCGTCCGGACGCTCCTTGGCGATGATGCGCTCGACCACTTCCCAGGTGATCGGCTCGATGTAGGTCACATCGGCCGTGCTGGGGTCGGTCATGATGGTGGCCGGGTTGCTGTTGACCAGGACCACCTTGAAGCCTTCCTCGCGCAGCGCCTTGCAGGCCTGCGCGCCGGAGTAATCGAATTCACACGCCTGGCCGATGATGATCGGGCCCGCGCCGATGATCAGGATGGTTTTGATGTCTGTACGTTTTGGCATAACCCGCTCGATTCGATTAATTCAGTGTGGCCGTCGCCAGCTTGGCGGAAAAGCCGATAAACATGGCGCCGACACCGCTGCTCATGCCGGCAGCCAGGCGTCGTCGCGCGCGGAACGCCGCGGCCAGCCGCGCGCCCACGAAGATGATGGTGGTCAGATACAGGAAGCTGCCGATCTGGCAGACCAGCCCCAGCACGACGAACGACAGCGCCGGCAGCGCGAAGTGCGGATCGACGAACTGGATGAAGAACGAGATGAAGAACAGGATCGCCTTCGGGTTCAGCAGGCTGATGACCAGCGCCTTCTTGAACGGATGCGATTCGTCGCCCCGGGCCGCGTTCTGCTCGGCCGACCCGCCCGCCTTGCGCGCGCGCCAGTTGCGCACCGCACCGCGCAGCATCTGCAGGCCGATCCACGCCAGGTACGCCGCGCCGATGGACTTCACGACGTAGAACAGCACCGGACTCGCCTTGAGCAGCGACGACACGCCCGCCGCCGACAGCACCATCAGGATGGCATCGCCCAGGAACACGCCGCACGCGCCCTGGTAGCCTGCGCGCACACCGCGGCGGGCCGCCACCGACAGCACGTACATCGAGTTCGGCCCCGGCAGCAGCACGATGAAGATCGTGCCGAGCAGGAAGGTCCAGAACTCGATGATGCCGAAGTGGGCGAACATGAAGGCGTTCATGGCGATGCGCTCTCGTTTGCCGTTACTGCTTGCGCTCGGCCATCGCCGCGGTGAAGCGGTCGAACAGATAGCCGATGTCATGCGGGCCGGGCGAGGCTTCCGGGTGGCCCTGGAAGCAGAACGCCGGACGGTCGGTCAGCTCGAAGCCCTGCAGCGTGCCGTCGAACAGCGAGACGTGCGTCACGCGCGCGTTGGCCGGCAGCGATTCCGGATCGACCGCGAAGCCGTGGTTCTGCGAGGTGATGATCACACGGCCGTCCTGCAGGTCCTTGACCGGATGGTTGGCGCCGTGGTGGCCGGTCTTCATCTTCAGCGTCTTGCCGCCGACGGCCAGGCCCATGATCTGGTGGCCCAGGCAGATGCCGAAGGTCGGGATGCGGCGTTCGATGAAATCCTTGGTGGCGGCGATGGCGTAGTCGCACGGCTGCGGATCGCCGGGGCCGTTGGACAGGAACACGCCGTCCGGGTTGTAGGCGAGCGCGTCGGCGGCGCTGGTCTGCGCCGGCACCACCGTCACGCGGCAGCCGCGCTCGGCCAGCATGCGCAGGATGTTGTACTTGACGCCGAAGTCATAGGCGACCACGTGAAACTGCGGCTTGTCCTGCACGCCGTAGCCGCGGCCCAGCGCCCATTCGGTCTGGTTCCATTCGTACGGCTGGGTGACGGACACCACCTTGGCCAGGTCCATGCCCGACAGCCCCGGGAAGGAACGGGCCAGGTCGATGGCCTTCTGCGGGTTGTCTTCGCCGGCCAGCACGCAGCCGTTCTGGGCGCCCTTCTCGCGCAGGATGCGGGTGAGCTTGCGGGTATCGATGCCGGCGATGGCGACGACCTTCTCGCCCTTCAGGTAGTGCGACAGCGAGTGTTCCTGGCGGAAGTTCGACGCCAGGATCGGCAGGTCCTTGATGATGAGGCCGGCGGCATGGACTTTGGTGGCTTCGACGTCCTCACGGTTCACGCCGACGTTGCCGATATGCGGATACGTGAGCGTGACGATCTGGCGCGAATAGCTCGGATCGGTGAGGATTTCCTGGTAGCCGGTGATGGCGGTGTTGAACACCACTTCGCCGATCGTATGACCGGCGGCACCGATGGAATAGCCACGAAAGACCGTGCCGTCTGCAAGCGCGAGAATGGCGGGCGGGAAAGACGGCAACACGGGTAGCTCCTGCTGGGTTCACCCTGTGCCGACCTGTCAGACGCCGGGCCGCCGGGCGGAATTCCGGCAAGGCGGAATCCACACCGTTTGCGCGTCGTGGCTGGGAGGGGGAAACACACACCAAAAACGAGGCAGACGGGGCAGCAGGCGGAGGTAGGAAGCGGTAGGCGCTAGGGTGATGGGTTTCTAGACTCAAACCTGAAAATTATACCCCGCCACCGCAAAAAACTCAATAAAAGGAAGGACTTAACGGCAAAACCCTGCGGGTTCCGACTGCCGACTGCCCCTTGTCGGCTCGCCCGCGGATCGCCGCCGACACCCCGCTCCGGGAAGACTCACGCCTGCATCGCCTCGCGCACCTGGGCAAGCGCGGTCGGGTCCTCGATGGTGGTCAGGTCGCCGGGATCGCGCCCCTCGGCCACCGCCTGCATGGCCCGGCGCAGCAGCTTGCCCGAGCGCGTCTTCGGCAGCGCGTTGACGAAGAACACGCGCGACGGCCGCGCCACGGCGCCCAACTGCCCCTCCACCGTGCGCATCAGTTCGCCCTCCAGCGCCATGCGGCCAGCCGGCTCGGCAACGCGGGCCGCATCGCGCACGATGGCAAACCCCATCGCCACCTGCCCCTTCAGCGGATCGGCCACACCCACCACCGCCACCTCGGCGATCGCCGGATGCGACGACAGGCTCTCTTCGATCTCGCGCGTGCCCAGGCGATGGCCGGCCACGTTGATCACGTCATCGGTGCGGCCGAGGATGGTGATGTAGCCCGCTTCATCGCGCACGCCCCAGTCGAAGCTGGAATAGAGCGGGCGCCCGGGGAAGGCGGACCAGTACGTCTTGAGGAAGCGTGCATCGTCGCCCCACACGGTGCTCATGCAGCCCGGCGGCAGCGGCGCGGCGACGGCCAGCAGGCCCTTTTCGCCCGGCGCGCAGGGCTGGCCCGTCGCCTCGTCGAGGATGTCGAGCCGGTATCCGTAGACCGGGAAGCCGGGCGAGCCCAGCTTGGGCGTCGAGGGCGCCACGCCCTGCGGGATCGCCAGCATCGGCCAGCCGGTCTCTGTCTGCCAGTAGTTGTCGATGATGGGCTTGCCGAGCGCGTCGCCGATCCAGCGCGCGGTGGGCTCGTCGAGCGGCTCGCCGGCCAGGAACAGGCGCCGCAGGCTGGACAGGTCATGCCGCCGCAGCAGCGCCGGATCCTGCTTCTTCAGCACGCGGATGGCCGTGGGCGCGGTGAACATCACGTTGACGCGGTATTGCTCGACGATGCGCCACCAGATGGCGCCGTCGGGGCGGACCGGCGTGCCCTCGTACATCACGGTGGCAAGCCCCGCCAGCAGCGGCGCGTAGACGATGTAGCTGTGGCCGACCACCCAGCCGACGTCCGACGCGGTGAACATGGTGTCGCCCGCCTGCGCGCCGAAGATCAGCGGCATCGACGCGGCCAGCGCCACCGCGTAGCCGCCGGTGTCGCGCTGCACGCCCTTGGGCTTGCCGGTGGTGCCCGAGGTGTAGAGGATGTAGGACGGCTCGTTCGACTCCATCCATTCGCACGGCACGTCGGCGTGGGTGTGCTGCCGGGCCAGCGCGGCGTAGTCAATGTCGTGCGGCCGGTGCTGCATCGGGGCAAGTTTGCGGTCGACCAGCAGGACGTGCGCCGGCTTGTGCACGGCGAGGTCGATGGCGGCATCGAGCAGCGGCTTGTATTCGACCACCTTGCCGCCGCGCGAGCCGGCGTCGGCGCTGACGATGACGCGCGGAGTGGCGTCGTCGATGCGGGTGGCGAGGCTATTGGAGGCGAAGCCGCCGAACACCACCGAATGGATCGCGCCGATGCGCGCGCAGGCCAGCATGGCGAACGCCGCTTCCGGGATCATCGGGAGGTAGATCAGCACGCGATCGCCGCGCCTGACGCCCAGCGCTTGCAGGCACGCCGCCATGCGGTTGACCTCGCGATGCAGCGCTCGGTACGTGTAGGTCGTCTCGATGCCGGTCTCGGTGGAGACATACACCAGCGCGGCCTGCTCGCCGCGCGTGGCGAGATGGCGGTCGACGGCGTTGTGGCACAGGTTGGTGCGCCCGCCGACGAACCAGCGCGCGAACGGCAGCCGCGCATCGTCGAGCACGGCGGCGTAGGGCGTCTGCCAGTCGATGCGCTGCGCCTGCTCGCCCCAGAAGGCGGCGGGATCGTCGATGGAACGCTGGTACAGCGCGCGATAGGCGTCGGACATGGGCATGGCGTTGTCTCCTGGCCGGCCCGCGGCGGCGGCGGCGCGGGCTCTGCTTCTGTGTGCGATGTGCGCCTACTGTGCGGGCGCCGGCTTACGCAAGACTGACCGCTGCCCAAAAACAAAACGGCGCCCCGCGGGACGCCGTTGCGTTGCCAGCCTCAGCGCTTCCTGCGCTTGGCCGACGCGCTTGCCACGGGCTTGGCCCTGGCCACCGGCTTGCCGGCCACCTTCGCCACCGGCACCCGCACCGCCGATGCCACGGGACGCGACATCGCCGAGACCCGCACCGCGCGCACCTGAGCGCCCGAGCGCGCCTGCGGCAGCATCAGGACCACGTTGCGCCCCTTCGGGATCGCGTCTCCGGACAGCTGGTTCCACGCGCGCAGCTGCGCCACCGACACGCCATAGCGGTGCGACAGGCCCGCCAGCGTATCCCGCCTGCCGGCGCGCACCACCACGCGGCGCAGGTCGGGCACGTCGGGCTCGACCGTCATGGTGGCGTTCTCGGCCAGCTCGGGGCTGATGTCGGGGGCGTCCTCCTTGGCATCCTCGGCGCGCGGCACCACCACGGTGGAGCCGGCCTTCAGGCGCATGCCCTTGGGAATGCGGTTGATCTCGCGGATGGTGTCCGGATCGACCTTGAGCCGCGCGGCCAGCGCCTCGACGCGCTCGCGGTTGCCGACCGTAACGGCAGTCCAGCTCGACAGCCCGCCACGATAGGTGTTGAGGTTGTACTGGAATGTCTCGGCGTTGTCGTACGGCAGCAGGATCTGCGGGTTGGACGCGCCCAGGATGACCGGCCGGTTGAACGACGGATTCAGCGCCTTGAACTCGTCGATCGGCAGGTTGGCCAGCCGCGCCGCCAGCGTCACGTCGATATCGCGCGAGGTGGTGACGGTGACGAAGTACGGGTGGTTGGGGATGTCCGGCAACGTGATGCCATAGCGCTCCGGGCTGGTGATGATGTTCTTGATCGCCTGGAGCTTGGGCACGTACATGCGCGTCTCGGCGGGCATGTTCAGGTTGAGGTAGTCGGCCGACAGCCCGGCCGCCTGGTTGCGCGCGATCGCCCGCGCCACCGCGCCCTCGCCCCAGTTGTAGGCGGCCAGCGCCAGTTGCCAGTCGCCGAACTGGTCGTGCAGCTTGGACAGGTAGTCCAGCGCGGCATCGGTCGAGGCCAGCACGTCGCGGCGCTCGTCCTGGAAAACGTTTTGCCGGAGGTTGTAGGTCTTGCCGGTGCTCGGGATGAACTGCCACATACCGGCCGCCTTGGCGCTGGAGACCGCCTGCGGGTTGAACGCGCTCTCCACGAACGGCAGCAGGGCCAGTTCGGTGGGCATGTTGCGCCGTTCGAGTTCCTCGACGATGTGATACAGGTAGCGGTTGGAGCGGTCCACCATGCGGCGGAACGCCTCGGGGCGCTGGGCATACCAGTCGGCGCGGTCGTCCACGGCCGAACTCTGCAGGTCGGGCATGGAGAAACCTTGGCGGATGCGCGCCCACAGGTCCTTGGCCGGCCCCTTGAGGGAGGCCACGGGCTGCTGATCGACATTAACGACCGGCGCATCTTTGCCGGACGTGGAGGAAACGGCGCTTGTGCTGGCGGTGTCGGCATTCGGAGCGGGGCCCGTGGCACAGGCTGCCAGAAGCAGACTGAACACAGATGCCGCGAGAAGTCGCACGGATCGCATCAAGTTCTGAGGGGTTGGTACCAAAAATTGCCCCCGATGGTATGGAAGGCATTCCGCCGCGTCAACCCGCTTTCACCCGGCATGGGACCGTTCACGCCGAGAAAAAGCGTCGCCTAGCGCACCTTTTGGCGCGCCGGCTCAGCGAAATCCGTTTTTCCATTCGCGCAGCGCCGCGAAAACGGCCACCGGATCGTCGGCTCCGATACCGGCATGCTGCGCCACCGAGGCCACCACGGCGGGCTCGTTCGATCGCATGAAGGGATTGGTCGCGCGCTCGTGGCCGACCGTGGTCGGCACGGTCGCGCGCCCGTCGGTGCGCAGGGAGGCGACTTCGTCTTCCCATGCCGCCAGCGCGGCGTTGCCCGGTTCGACCACGCGCGCGAAACGCACATTCGCGGCGGTGTATTCGTGTGCGCAGTACACGCGCGTGTCGGGCGGCAGCGCGGCCAGCTTGGACAGCGACAGCCGCATCTGCGCGGGCGTGCCCTCGAACAGGCGGCCGCAGCCGGTGGCGAACAGCGTATCGCCGCAGAACAGGCTGGCGGGCGCATCCGGCCCCTGCAGGCGGCCGACATAGGCGACATGGCCACGCGTATGGCCGGGCACATCGAGCACGTGGAAGGTGGCGACGGGATGCGAGAGGGTCACGGTATCGCCCTCGCGCACAGCCTGCGTGCGGCAGGGAATCGACTCGTCCGCCGGGCCGATCACCGGCAACGGCACGCCGGACGGGTCGCGCGGATAAGCCTCGACCAGCGCCTGCACGCCGCCGACGTGATCGCCGTGATGATGTGTGATTACAATGGCACCGAGTGCCAGACCGCGCGCCTGCAGGAAGCGGAGCACCGGTTGCGCGTCGCCGGGATCGACCACGGCGGCTACGCGGCCATCGTGAAGTGCCCAAATATAATTGTCGGTAAACGCAGCGATCGCCTCCACGGCAAGCGGCACACCACCCTGGACCATGCCCGACTCCTCTTCCGATCGTCGCATTATAGATTGGCATCACTGGCTTGCTTCGCCGCCCGGGCAATACGTCCTGCGTTGGGAACAGGCCCAATTCGACCGCACCGTCGCCGACATGTTCGGCTTCCACGCACTGCAGCTCGGTCACCCGGGCTTCGGCGCGCTGCGGGAAAACCGCATCCCCCTGATCGCCCGTGTGATCGACGATATCGATCCCGGTGCGCCGATCGACACACTCGACCCGGCAGACCCCGATCCGCCCGGCGAGGCCGATGCCGAGCCCGTCGTGCCGCAGCGCCAGGCCACGCCTCGCGTGATCTGCCGCTACGACGAGCTGCCGTTCGCCTCGCAGAGCATCGACCTGGTCGCCCTGCCCCACGTGCTGGAGTTCACCGACGACCCGCACGAAGTGCTGCGCGAGGTGGCGCGCGTGCTGATGCCCGAGGGCCGGCTCGTCATCACGGGCTTCAACCCGCTGAGCCTGTGGGGCATGCGCCAGGGCATGCGGCGGCTGGGAACGGAATCATTCCTGCCGGCGCAGAGCCAGATGATTGCCTTCACGCGGCTCAAGGACTGGCTCAAGCTGCTCGGATTTGATATCGTGCGCGGCCGCTTCGGCTGCTACTGCCCGCCCAACCGCACCGACAAATGGCTGCAGCGCACGGCCTTCATGGAGAAGGCCGGCGACCGCTGGTGGCCGATCTTCGGCGCGGTCTACATGCTGCAGGCGGTCAAGCGCGTGCGCAGCGTCCGGCTGGTCGGACCGGCATGGAAGACGCGCAAGTCGCCGACGCTGGTGCCGGCCGGCACGCCGGTGGCCACGCCGTCGGGCTCGCACACCACCAAGACACCGCCCGTCGCCGCGCGCGACGGCAAGTCCGGCGCCTGAGCCGGGCCCGCGGTATCCCCCTCACCTATCACCGATCGTTTTCATGCAGGAAGTCACCGTCTATTCCGATGGCGCATGCAAGGGCAACCCGGGCCTCGGCGGCTGGGGCACCGTGCTGGTCTCGGGCGGCCACGAAAAAGAGCTGTTCGGCGGCGAGGCCGTCACCACAAACAACCGCATGGAGCTGATGGCCGTCATCGAAGCCTTCCGCGCGCTCAAGCGTCCGTGCCGGGTCAAGGTCTATACCGATTCGCAATACGTGCAGAAAGGCATCAGCGAATGGCTGGCGGGCTGGAAAGCACGCGGCTGGAAGACCGCCGACAAGAAGCCCGTGAAGAACGACGACCTGTGGCGCACGCTCGATGAACTGGTGGTCACGCACGAGGTGAGCTGGCACTGGGTCAAGGGCCACGCGGGCCACCCCGGCAACGAGCGCGCCGATGCGCTGGCCAACAAGGGGGTGGAGATAGCGCGCCAGGCCATTCAGGCCGGCGCCTGACACGCGACTGCAGTCGCCCCTCGGTCACCGCCCGAGAGATCCCGCGATCACCGGCCGTGCCCACACGGCGGCGGCGCTTCGTTCTCGGACAGCCTCGCGCGCAGCGGCCGTTCTCGCAGGGTTGCGTCGACCTGGCTTTCGCCGATGCAGGCGTCGAGGCAAACATCGGCGCCATGCCGCCGCGCTGACACCGCGCGCACGACGCGACGGATACCTGCCCCGGCAGACTTGAGCACCGTCAATGCTCCGCATGCGTCTCCATTGCATTCAGGATGCGACGCAATACACTGGATGCAAGCGGCACGGCGTGCCGCGTTTTGACAAGGGGCGTCCATGAAATCGATCGAGTTTCCTCCAGGGCGGCCACAGTACAGCGCCACGAACCTCACGCTCACGTGCGTGGCGAACGTCGACGGTTCGCCTGCCTGCTATGCCGTGACGGCGGAGGCACTGGAAGACCACTTCGGCGCACGCTCGTACCTGCAGGAAGACCTCCTGCTGGCGCTGGAGACGCACCGCGATGCCATTGAAGACATGGCGCGCGCGCTCTTCAAGCTGACCGACTCTCACAACATCGTCCTGCGCAGCGGGCATTTCCGCTTCGGCATGTAGGCCGGGCCACGCTGCGGGCCACGCTGCGCGCCGCCCCGTCGCGCCGCTGCCCGGCACCTCACGCCCACCTGCGCTCGCGCTTGCGCTGGCAGGCCACGCAGCATTGCGCTGTCGGCTGCGCCTGCAGTCTCAAGAAAGGAATCGCCTCGCCACAATCGACGCACAGGCCATAGCGGCCGTCGGCGAGCCGTTCGCGCGCCACGACAATCTGCGCCAGCTCGGTGCGATAGTGGTTGCGCATCATGTCGGCGGCCCGCTCCGAGGCCTCCAGGTCGGCCAGGTCGACTTCTTCGTAAGGCTCCACGGCAGGCTCGGCATCGGCGGGCGACACCGACTCCAGCTCGGTGAGCTGTCGGTGCAGGCGCGCCTCCTGCTCGTCCAGCAGCGCGATCAGTTGATGCTGCTGTGCTTCGGTCAACTGGGCCATGGCCACTCTCCTTGCTCGTCGATTGTGCCGTCAGGCCGGCCGCCGGCGGGTCACGCCTCCGACGGCGACAGCCACGCGGCCCGCCGACGCGAAGCATCCCGGGACGCCGTCGCCCTGACCTGATGAATGAATCCGCTGATCTCATCTTGCGACAACCCGCTCGCAACGTCACGCTGCAGCAGCGCAAGCACCGGTGCGAGCAGGGTCGACGTCAGCCCCGCGATTTCCTCGATCGCATTGAAGGCGCCGCGCGCCGCCATCACGCACACCGCGGACAGCCTCACCGGAAACGGCAGTCGATCGGCCAGGAAGATGCGCATCGGCGAAGCCAGCCGCCCCGCCCACACGGGTGCGATCACGATCACCTGTTCGAAGCCATCAAGCGCCGGCCCTTCGTAGCGGTAGGACGCGCGCATGCGCAGGACGTTCTCGAGCACGCATCGCGCATCGCCCGAAAAGCCGGCCCGCGGACGCAGGTCGCCAACCTCGGCCAGGGCCCATCCGCTTTGCGCCGCCAGCCGCTGCGCGACCTGGCGGGCCGTGCCGGTACGCGAGTCGTACACGATCAGGACTGCTTCCATGATATGCCTCGCGCGAAACTGCAAGTGCCCGCGCCCCCGGACAACGACCGGCCGAACGCCAACCACCGGCCCGCGCGGCCACCCGCGTTGGCCTCGACAACCCGCACGATCCATGCCGCCTCGTATGCCACGCGCGATGCCTTCGGATCGCGCAGGCAGTTGGCCAGCGTGACCGTTCCATCCACCACCGGGACGTACGCGCGCGGCATCGAGCGGCTCGGCACCCGAGCGCCTTCGATGCGCCGAAGCCGATCGGCAAACCTGGCGCACGCGCCTGCGCGGGTTGCCCCGGGTTGGCCCGCAACACAGCCGCTGGATGGCGTCCGCGATTCCATCTTGGCGCACGGCATGGAATGCGCCTTGACGTACATCAGCGAAGCAGCACGCTCGCGATGACGGCAGCAGGCCACTGCGCGCCGACGCGCCGGGCGACCACGCCCTGCGCGACCTACACTGATCGCACCCACTGTCGATTCACAGAAACAAGCACCACCGGGACCGGCGCCGGGGAGTCCGAACATCATGCGAGACCACATCGGCAGGGCTTCGCGCACACGCATTGGAGGCACATCGTGGAACCACGCATCGATATTCCGCTGGAGATCTTCCGAACCCAGTTGCAGACAGCGCTGCATACCCTGACCACGCTGCAGGAAAGCCAGGAGCGCATGCTCAAGTTGACGCTCAAGAGTGTGGAGGATGCCGAGCAGCGCTCGCTCGAGGCATGCGCCTCGGCCTCCGAGGCGAAGACATGGCCCGAGATGGCGGCCCTGCCCACGTCGCTGCTCCAGTGCCGCATCGAACAGAACACCAAGATGTTCCAGACCATGCTGGGCCTCATGAACGAGCAGCATGCCGCCCTGCTGCAAGAGGCGCACACCTGTGCCGATGCGTGGCGCACCCTGGCCTCGAACTGGGGCAGCGATCCGCTGATGGCGCCGGTGCGCAGCCTGTTCGACCCTCTGAGCGAGACCCGGCCTGAACCGCCGGCACGCACGCCCGCCCCCGCCAAGAAGAGCGAAGCGACGGCGACGGCTTCGGCCACCTAGCGCACCGCGCGGGCGCGAACATCATCTCTTGCGCAGAATCAATCGGCCTGGCCGTCACGTGCCTATAGTTGGTGCAGAGGTCCGGCCGCCCCACCAAGAGGATCGCAGCAATCTGCGCGCGCCGCATCGTCCGCGTACCGACACGGCCACGCTGTGGCACGGTGCCCGGCTGATGCGCAGTCTGGTCGGGCACGTGGATTGCGATGTGGCCCCGAGCCCCGGAGTGATGGCGCGCGGCGCTGACTGTCGACGGCGGCACAATCGCCAGCGCGAATGATCGGCCAGCAGGCCGGAATGCTGACGGACGATGGACGACACGATCGGCCTCCCCAGCGGCGACGCGCCCCGCTGGCCGGCATTCCGGGACGGAGCAGGCGTTCGATCACGACACGACCGCGTCTGCCGTTCGCGGCACCCCGCCATTCCACATCACTTCGGGAGGGAGCAACGCCATGCATGCCAACGTAGGAACCCTGGACCGCCTGCTGCGCGTCGTGCTGGGCATCGCGCTGATCGCACTGGCCTGGACCGGCCGGATCCCGGCGTGGCTGGGCTGGGTCGGCCTGATTCCGCTGCTCACCGGCGCGGTCCGGACCTGCCCGCTGTACGCCGTGCTCGGTATCCGGACCAGCCGGCCTGAGTAGCCACCGGCGGCCGTCTCGCCCCGGATCGGGCACCGCATCCACCATGCCTGCCTCGATGCAAGCCATGGTCTGCTCGCGCGCCGGTGCGCCGCTGCAATGGCAGACCGTACCGCGGCCCGAACCCGGTCCCGGTGAAGTCCGGATCGCGGTGTCAGTGTGCGGCGTCTGCCGGACGGACCTGCATATCGTCGACGGCGAATTGCCCGATCCGAAGCCGGCGCTGATTCCGGGGCACGAGATCGTCGGCACGGTCGATGCGTGCGGACCCGGCGTCAGCGGGCTCACCACGGGCGAGCGTGTCGGCGTGCCCTGGCTGGGCTGGACCTGCGGCACCTGCCCGTTCTGCCGACGCGACCAGGAAAACCTGTGCGACCGGCCGCGCTTCACCGGCTACACGCGTGACGGCGGCTACGCCGAATACACCGTTTGCGATGCCCGCTACTGCCTTCCCATCCCGGCACGGTACGACGATGCCCACGCGGCGCCTCTGCTCTGCGCGGGGCTGATCGGCTACCGTACGCTGCGCATGGCGGGCGACGCGCGCCGCCTTGGCATCTATGGCTTCGGCGCGGCGGCCCACCTGGTCACGCAGATTGCCGTGGCCGAGCAGCGCGAAGTCTTTGCCTTCACCCGGGCGGGGGATACCGGCGCGCAGCAGCTCGCGCGCGACACCGGCGCCTGCTGGGCGGGCGCGAGCGAAGCGCCGCCGCCCGCGCCGCTCGATGCCGCGCTGATCTTCGCCCCGGTGGGGGCGCTGGTGCCGCTCGCGCTGCAAGCCGTCGTCAAGGGTGGCACGGTGGTCTGCGGCGGCATCCACATGAGCGACATCCCGGCGTTTCCCTATCGGCTGCTCTGGGAAGAACGCAAGCTGATGTCGGTAGCGAACCTGACGCGCGCCGACGGCCTGGCGCTGATGCGCGTGGCGGCGACGGTGCCGCTGCAATCGCACGTCACGCTCTACCCGCTCGCCGAAGCCAATGCCGCGCTCGATGATCTGCGCGCGGGACGGGTGACCGGCGCGGCCGTCCTCCAGGTCCGGAGCCCGATCGACGGGCCTTGATGCGTATCAAGGAGCGCGCCGCGCGAGCGGCTACGCTAAAAGCAGGCCACGCAGGGCGCGTGGCCGCATGCCCCGACACGGAGACTGCCATGTATGAACGCATCCTGCTTGCCGTCGACGGCAGCCACGCATCGGAACTGGCGCTGTACCAGGCCATCCTCGTCAGCAAGGTGAGCGGTGCAGAGGTCGAGGCACTGTTTGTGGTCGACAGCACCGATGCCTTCTTCACCCCCATCGGCTACGACGCGCGCGGCGCCGAAGCGCGCATCCGGGAATACGGCCGGGAGACCCTGGCACACGCCGCAGCCAAACTGGAAAGCGCGGGCGTGCGCCATACCACCAAGCTGATGGAAAAACCGTCGTCGCTCGGCCAGGTCTCGTCGACCATCGTGGAAGAGGCCAACGTGTCCAACGCCGACCTGATCGTGCTGGGCACGCACGGCCGCCGCGGGCTGAGGCACCTCGTCATGGGCAGCGTGGCCGAAAGCGTGGTCCACAAGACCAACAAACCGGTCCTGATGGTGCGCAGCGAAACCGGGACATGACGGCCCGGCGCGTGCGAGCTTGCGGGCCACTCCCGGCCTCGCGCGTCACGACACGCCGATAGGAGCATCGGCAATCGCACGGACATCGACTCACGAGGGCGGCGGCGACTCGCCGGTGGCTGCCTGCCGCACAAGCGGAACGGTCCGCCCGGCCGGGCGGCGCGGGCGCCGGACGGAGCCGATGCCCGGGCCACGCCCCCCGCCCCGGATGCCTGGTACGACAGCGGCCGCTGCCAGCAGCGATCCGACAGCGGTGAATGCAGCACCAAGCACCATCGCCATTGCATGGCCAAGCGCGAGCCCCGGACCGATCAGCGTGACCGCGCCGGCAACGGACCACGCCAGTGCCCACCATCGCTTGCGCGAGCGCGCGAACCATGCCATCGCGGCCAGATTGATGATCAGCAGCAGCAGGATCGCCGGCCAGGATTGCTGCCAGCCCGACAGATACGGCAAGGCAAGGAGCCCCGAACTGCTCAGGTAGGTCGCTCCGCAGATCGGGCATTTGGGCAGCAGCGCCAGCAGTAGCGCCCACAGGCCGGGGGCCGTACCGGTGATCGCCGCACCCTTGCCCTGCCCTTCGTCGATCCGCTCCGGCGCGTTCGTGATCCGCTGCACCTCGTTGACCAGCTCGACCGGATCCCAGCCCAGCCGCTGATAGGTCGCCCGGATCCTGCCCGATGCATCGAGCACGAAGACCTCGATGCGATGACGGTTCACCACGGACCCTGCAAAGTTCACGCCCAGCGTGAAGTAGTCCTGCAGCGCGTCCCTGCCCTGCGTCGTCCTGAGCATCCGGCAATGCGCCCCCGGCACCAGGCTGCGGCTCTCGGCATAGCCCCGCAACCGGTGGGGCAGGTCGAAGTCCGGGTCATAGGTGATGGCCGCTAGGCGAACCGACGTCTGTGCGCCGGCCGACACGAGCAGGCGCTGCACTTGCGCCAGCTGGCTGACGGTGAGCGAGCATTTCTGCTCGTTGTCGCAGCGCGTGTAAAAGAACGCGACGACGCTCGGCTGGCCCAGGAACAGGTGGTCCCAGGAAACGCTGACGCCGTCCTGATCTTCGAAACACACAGTGGAGATCGGTGCCGCGGCATCGCCGCCGGATGCAAACCTGCGCCAGGACAGGGGCAATGCGCAGCAATCGCTGCTGTCCGGCAGGTCACGGGCCGCGATGTCGTCCAGCACCGCCTGCACGGCCAGCCGATGGTCTTCGGCCAGCGGGCCGGCCGCGCCATCCGCCAGGTCTCGCAGACCCTGCCGGATGCCATGCGCTTGCGGCGCCAGCCAGCGCAGCGTGGCCAGGGCCTCGCCCAGTGCCGAGCCGGCGGCGTCGGATGCCGCCGTCCCTCCCCACACCGTCAGATCCACCAGATCGTCGCGGCGCACCAGCGCCTCGAGCGCTCGCAGCAGGATCGGCGCCAGCGCGGGGCTGGGCGCCTCCGCCTGACGCAGCGCGCGCGCCGCGGCGGCGAGGAGGTAGGGCTGGTGGCCTGTCTCGAGCTCCTCCAGCACGACGGGCATGGCCGCCGGCTCCAGGCCCGCGTTGCCGAGTTCGACCAGCACCCAGCCGCGCCGGCGCACCACTTCCGCCGCGCTGCATTGGACATACGCCGGGTGCTCCTCCCGCATCAGGACCAGCAGCGCCTGCGTGCGGGCGGAGCAATCCGGCTGCGCGGCGGCCTCGGCCACCGCCGCTTTGAAGCGCTCCTGTGTCCACGGCAGGAGACCGGACGCCACGGCGTCGCCTCAGCTGCAGCGGATCTTGAACTGCTCGGCGGCGGCCTGGAGCCCGGTGCCGCCCTCGCCTTCGGCGATCTTCTGGACGTGCGCCTGCAGTTGAGCGTCCGTGGTCAGGGCACCCGGGTCTCCGAAGTGCGCGAGGGCAGTCAGGCCGACGGTGCGCAGGTCGTCGCTCTCGCTGTCGTCCACGGCCATCTCGCGCGCGATGGCCTGCATGCGCTCGGGTGCCAGGTGATTGAGCGCGCCGGCCGCGATCTGCCGGATCTCGGTCGGCTCGGTCTTGTCCCGGAGCACATCCGCGAAGCGATCCGCCGAATCGGCATCGGCAGCCAGCACACGCAGCGCCTCTCGCCGCGCCAGCGCATTCGGCGGGGCTTTCTCGATTTTCCTGGCCACATCGTAGGCGCCGGCATGCGGGTCATAGCTGAGCAGCTGCAGCGCCTTCTCGGGCGGCAGCAGCGCGTCTTGCGTGCCTTCCAGCCCGCCTAGCAGCAGCGCCTGGGTGTCGGGGTCAAGCTCGCGGGCCAGAAGCCCGAACACGCGCTGCCGGATGTTCATGTCCGGGTCGCGGCGCAGGCTGCGCAGCGCTGTCATGTAGGCCGCCCGATACGGCGCGAACGCCGAAGGATCAAAGGTCACCGCCTGCAGCTGGGACAGCGCATTGCTGCGCAAGGTCGCGTCCACGGACGTGTCCTTCACCAGGCTGACGATTTGCTTGAACGTATCGCGATCGCCGGCCACGTTGGTCCCGATCTCGGCCAATGCCTGGGTCCGTTCCTTGAGCCGGGCCGAGGCATCGAGCACCGTCGACAGCAGCTTGGCGGCTGCCGCGACCACGCGCGCCGGCTTGGCGATCGCCTTTTTCACAGCGACGGCGGCCGGGCGCTTCGTGGCGGCCTTCCGGGCGGCGGAGCCGGAAGCCTTGCCCTTGGTCTTGTTTGCAGTCATGGTGGTGCGCTCCCAATGAAGGTCGGATCAGGGCAAGGGCACATCGTCGTAGGCAAAGCCGAGCTTGGCCGAACTGCTCACCACCCCCTGGAAGTCCAGCATGTCGCTGACGCGGGGCGCGTTCCCCGGCGCCGAGACGCACGACGATCCGGCCATGGCTCCGCCGGGGGCGGTCGACGGCCGAGGCGGCGTCACGATGCCGTTCCACGGCCACAGCGTGTCGTGCAGATTGTGGCCCGCGAGCAGGCTCGTCGGCGTCGGACCGGCGTCATAGGCGGCCGCCACGTTCGCATCGTACCGCCCCACCTGCGACTGCCATTTGGCCCACAGCCTGTCGACATTGCAGTGCAGCAGGAAGAACAGCGGATCCTTGGCGGCGGTCGGGATCGACGAGATGCTGCCCGAGAAATAGCTGACATGCGCGGAGCCGTGCGGATTGCCCTGCATGCCCCGGAAATTCCGGTACGCACTGCCGAGCGCCAGCGTCTGCGCCTCGGTCAGGATGTTCGGGGCGGCCTGCGCGCCAGGGCTCGCGCCCAGCTGGCGCCTCAGGATCCCCTGCACGCCGTCGGTGGCCCAGAACTGCAGCGGGTTGGCCGGGCTGAAACCCACCGTGCCGAGCGCATCCGGCACGCCGATGAAGTCGGTGGTGAACAGATTCGGCGCCGGCCGATCGAAGCGCCAATACGGGATCGTCACCGCGGGGTCGATGGCCTGCAGCTCGCGCTCCAGGTCGAGCAGATAGGCCCGGTGCCACGGCAGGAAGCCGGGGCCGCCATGGGCCTGCTGATCGGCACGGCCCGCGACGTGCATGTTGCGGAAATCGGTGAACCGCCCCGTCCCCCGGTTGTTGATCTGCGCCATGGCCGAGATGAAGCGGTCCCGCTCGGCCGGGGTCAGCTGATTCGCGTTCTTGCGCACCCGCACCATGACGGGCAAGCGGCCGAGTTCCGACGCCGGCCCGCCGACCACGATACTGACGTCGCCATCGGCCTGGCTGGGCGTGCCGAATTTTCCGCGAACGTAGACCGTCACGGAGGCACCGCTCGCCGGCAGCGGCACTTTGAGCGTCGGGGTGAAGTTGCCATCGGGCGTCGCACAGAACCGGATGGAGCCGCCATTGGGCTGGCGATCTTCCGACAGGGTTGCGACCACATCCGGCCCCGGCGTGGCATCGAGCAGGCGAAGCCGCAATGGCGACGGCGCCCAGGTGAGGTAGCGCGCGGCTGCGTCACCACCGTTGTTGATCGTGAAGTCGATTCGCATGCCCGGTACCTCCTCGTGAGTGCTTGAACGCCCTCGACCGTAGAGGGCGCGCCCTGGGGTACATCTTCAGCAAACCGGAGGATGGCGGTGTATCGGGCATCGGATGCCAGCCGCATGCCATTGCATCCGCTCCCCCCGAGATTTTCAACCATGGACCAAGGCAGCAGGTCTGTCAAAAAAGCAGGGACTAGCGAAAACCCCAGCGCATGCGCGAAGGCGCGCCAGAGACGGGCCTGCGCCGGACTGGCTAGTGTCCTGTTCCACTGATTCGTTCACAAAGTCTGTTGAGCTTGGTGAGGATCGAGTCAGCGGTGGCAGTCCACATGAATGGTTTGCAGCTTTGGTTGTAGCGAGTGACGAAGTGATCGATCTTCACGACCAACTCCTTGACCGAGGCGAACGAGCCGCGACGAATGGCTTTGTCGGTGATGATTGAGAAGAAGCGCTCGACCTGGTTCAGCCAGGAGCTGTAGGTCGGGATGAAATGCATGTGCCAGCGCGGCCGGGCGGCCAGCCAGGCCTTGACCTTCGGGTGCTTGTGGCTGGCGTAGTTGTCGACAATGCAATGCACATCCAGCTCGGCCGGGACGGCCTTGTCGATGGAGCGCAGGAACGCCAGGAACTCCTGATGCCGATGGCGCGGCTTGCACTCGGCCAGGACGGCGCCATTGAGGACGTTCAAGGCCGCGAACAAGGTCGTGGTCCCATGCCGCACGTAGTCGTGGGTGACGCCTTCGACGTAGCCGAAACCCATCGGCAGCAGCGGCTGCGTGCGCTCCAGCGCTTGGCACTGGCTTTTCTCATCCACGCACAGCACCAGCGCGTTCTCGGGCGGGTTCAGGTACAGCCCAACCACATCGCGCAGCTTCTCGATGAAGAATGGATCGGTGGACAGCTTGAACGACTCGGTACGATGTGGCTGCAGTCCCAGAAGCTTGAAGTAGCGATGAACGCTCGTGGGCGAGATCGCAGTCTCGGCCGCGATGCTGCGCACACTCCAGTGCGTGGCCCCGTTGGCGGGTTTAGTATGCAGCGTCTTGTTGATCAGATCAGCCACGCGCTCGTCATCGATGCTGCGCGGCTTACCAGGTCGCAATTCGTCGTACAGCCCGTTGATGCGTCGTTCGATGAAGCGGCGCCGCCACTTGCCGGCAGTGGCTCGGGTCAGTTGCAGCCGCTCGGCGATCTCACTGTTGGGCGCACCATCGGCCGCCGCGAGCACGATGCGCGCGCGCATCGAGAGCGCTGCAGGAATGGAGCGCGAGCGCGCCATCGAACTCAGTTGCGCACGCTCATCCTCGCTCAGGACCAGATCGGCCTTCGGTCGCCCCATTGGCATGTCGGTATCTCCTGTCCAAACGATACCAAACGCCAACGCAATACATATGCCATGTATTAACGGAACAGGACACTAGAAGCCGGCCGCCACGGGATCGGGCCCGATACGGCCATCCGCGCGATCGAGGCCCGCAATCGCGGCCTGGTCCGCCGGCGTCAGGCAGAAGTCGAAAACAGCGATGTTCTCGCGGATCCGGTCCGGGTGCGCGGACTTCGGGATCACGATCAGCCCGTTGTCCAAGTGCCAGCGTATGACGACCTGGGCCGGCGTCTTGCCATGGCGGGCGGCGATCTCCCGGACGGTGAGGTCGTGCAGGAGCCCGCCTTGGCCCAGCGGGCTCCACGATTCCGTCCGCACGCCGTGGCGCGCGTGGAAGGCGCGCAGCGCGCGCTGCTGAAACCGCGGATGCAGCTCGATCTGGTTCACCGCGGGGGCTTCGCCGGTCTCACCGATGATCCGCGCCAAGTGCTTGGCGCCGAAGTTCGACACCCCGATCGAACGCGCCCGCCCCTCGTCCCTGAGCCGGATCAGTGCCCGCCAGCTTTCGACATAGCGCCCCCGTGAGGGTGCGGGCCAGTGGATCAGGTAGAGGTCGATGGCGGGTAGTCCCAGGCATCGCAGGCTTTCATCGAAGGCGCGCAGGGTGCGGTCGTAGCCCTGGTCCTCGTTCCAGAGCTTCGTGGTGACGAAGACCGCGGGCTCCGCCCCAGCCGCGCGCACGCCTTCGCCGACCCCGCGCTCGTTGCCGTACGCGGCGGCGGTGTCGACCAGCCGATAGCCGGCCTCGATGGCCGTCCGCACGAGCCCGGCGGTCTCCCCGGCCGGCGTGCGCCAGAGGCCCAGCCCGAGCTGGGGCATCCGTGCCCCGTCGCCGAGCGTGACGATCGGCTGCGTGTCGGTCACGGCGCGCGCAGGAAGAAACCGGCGATGCTGACACGCACATGGGCACCGGCGTTCTGGTCGACCCGCGCCACGCGGTGCGGCCGATCCTCGCCCAGCAGCACCAGTCGATTGGGGCTGGGCGCAATCGCGAGCGCAACGTCGGAGATCATGGCCTCGTCCGGGCCGTCGTCCGAAATCCAGGGCAGGTCGCCTCCAAGCGCCGGCGAAGCCGCCAGCCCCGCCGGACTGGCGGGTGGATAGACGAAGAGCTCGCCGCCCCAATGCAGCCGCCACCGCGCATGCAGGAAGAATGCGAAAGACCCGGTGTACCTGGCCGCATCCTGGTGCAGCGAGAGTGCGCTCCCCACGGGGTACAGCCAGGGACAGAGGTAAATCCCGGCCCAGTCGACGCACTCGGCGCCGGCCACATCCGGGTGCAGCGCCGACAGGGTCCTGACCGCGTCGATCAACTGGTCGACGACCGTGCCGGTCGGATAGGCCGGGCCCTTCCAGTCGAAGCGGCCGTCGGGGTCGTAATAGACCGACGGCCCGCGCTGAGGATTGCCGTCCCACAGCCGCCATACCCGATCCCACTTCTGCCCGTGCACGCCATGGTAGTCGCTCTGGGCAACGTGGTCGCGCAGGGCGGCAAGGGCGTTTGCGCCCAGCAGGCCGTCGGCGACCAGCAGTCCGCCCTGGTGCAAAGCAATCGAGCTCATCGGACGCACCCCGGCATGGCCGCCGCCGGCCGGGGCGAGAGCGATGGCGGAAACGCGTTGCGCCGCCCGTCGTGGAGCAGCCCGGCCCGCTCGCCGTCGGCGAAGACGTAGTTCAGGAACAGCTGGCCAAAGTTCTCGCCGCCGAACGGCTCGCGCCAGTGGTCGATGCTGTCGCCAAGATAGACGACCGCATCGCCCGGCCGCTGGGCGACGGCAACGTCGGGCTCGAACCAGATCGGCGGCGCGTGGCCATCGCTGGAGCCCAGATGAATCGTCGCCGCGATCTGGCAGGCAGCCCGGTCGCGATGACGCGCCAGATCGTCTCCGTGGAAGTAGAGCCGGGCGTAGGCGTAGGTGGGCAGAAGCCAGCAGCCGCACACCTGCTCGATGCCGGACTTCAGAGCCAGCAGCGTGGCATCCAGGGTAGCGTCGCCCCAATGGCTGTCGGCCGTCGGCGATTGGCGGTCGCGCTTGGCCTCGCCCCGCCAGTTCCGCAGCAGCAGGACGTAATAGAGCATCCCCGCCCATCGCTCGTCGATGAGCGCCGGAACGATCATGAACCTGCGCCGGGCGAGTTCCGGAACCATGCCTGCCCTCACACCTCAGCGTCCCGGCCCGAGGCGGCGGCGCCAGACAGCGCTGCGCCAGGCCGGATCCACGGCCGCGCCCCCGGCGTCATCCGCCAGGACATAGCCGTCGTCGATGCCCAGGTCCCTGGCCCGCACATAGCCGCGCGCCTCCAGGAAACCGCGGATCGGCGCGCGGATCGGACCATTGTTGTGCTCCACGGTCAGCACCCGCACCCGGTATTCGTCGAACGGAAAGCTCTTCAGCAGCGCGAGCTCAGAGCCTTCCGTGTCGAGGCTCCAGTAGTCGATCGTCCTGGGCGCGCCCGCGCTTCGCAGCACCGAGCGTATCGTGCGAGCGGCC
This sequence comes from Ralstonia nicotianae, assembly GCF_018243235.1. Classification (NCBI taxonomy): domain Bacteria; kingdom Pseudomonadati; phylum Pseudomonadota; class Betaproteobacteria; order Burkholderiales; family Burkholderiaceae; genus Ralstonia; species Ralstonia nicotianae. Next base: position 1,568,735 of record NZ_CP046674.1, on the reverse strand, counting down.
TTGCTCACCGTCGGCGCCGGCGCCCCTTCCGGCCAGCGCCCGCCCAGCATCCGGCGCGTGAACGAGAGGTGCCGCGGGTCGTACGCTTCCATGATCCCGCCGTAGACGCCGGCCGCTTCCAGGAAATCGACCGCTCCGTCGCGGTCGTAGAGGCAGCAGTCCAGGCAGACGCAGCCGCGGTTGGCCCTCAGCTGGCGAAAGGCCTCCGCGTTGGGCTCCACGCAGATTCCGCTCCAGCCGTATCGGCTCTCGAGCAGCCAGGTGTTGCTGCCCTTGCGTCCGTTGGAGGCGCCGGAATCCAGGAAATAGCCGCCGACCTGATGGCCCAGGACATCCGTCACGAACAGGTCCTGGCCCTGGTATGAGTAGCTCGGCAGGTCGTTCGGCAGGTCGGTCATGTCAGCGCCTCCGGTGCGCGAGTGCGGCCGAACGCCAGGCGGCGCCCAGGTCCGCCGGTGCGTCCCGCGCGGATTCTGGCTCGGCGTGGTGCTCGTCCAGGCGGCGATCGCCGTAGAGCATCGTCACGTTGATCCGGTGGCTCAGGTAGTCCGGCCGGAAGCAGACCGCCTCGGTGCCGTGAAAGAGGTCGGAGTTGAAGAGGATCGCACGGTTCTGGCGGTAGGGAATGCGGATGGCCCGGGGCCGATGCAGCGCCATCAGTTCACGGATCAGGTCCGGCCGCTCGTTGTATTGCCGGAAGCCCCAGGAGAGCGGCGCCTCGAGGTCGTACACGACCATGCCGCCCGAGTCCGGATCAAGGTTCGCCGCCTCCGGCGTGATCCAGAAATTGACGTTGATGGCCGCAAAATCGGCGTGAACCGTGGAGTCGCCCGGCAGGACTTCGGTGTTCTTGAACGCCCAGAGCTGCCGCAAGGGGTGGCGCTCGCCGATGAGCAGCGGAAAGGCGTCGCGAATCTCCTCGGCAATCTGCAGCACCAGCGGTGCGTTGAAGCCGGTGAAGAACAGCGTGCTCAACCGGCCGTGGGCATAGCGGTTGCCGGCCCAGATCGTGGAGTCCTGGCAGAAGCGGAGCAGGCCCCGGAGGGCCTCGTCCGTCAGGAAATCGTCGATGACCACCACGTTGGGGCGGTGTTCCAGGTAGCGGCGCTGGACCTGCCCCGGGTGCCACGATGGCGAGAGCGCGCGCGCGACCCGCGGCGCATCGGCAACGTGAACCAGCCGCCCGAAGGCGCGCCCGACCGTACGCTCGTCCTCGTCGGTCAGCGGTGCCCGGGCGATGCCCAGACCGGACAGCCTTGCCAGCGCGGCCTTGTAGTCCGCGATGATCGAGTCCAGTGGGGCATCGATGCCCCGGCGGCGCAAGTGCTCGAACTGATCGATGTCGTGGCGCAGCTTGCCCACCGACAGGCGCGCGTTGGCAATCGGGCGTGTACGGCCGCCCAGCCACGCCGGGTGCCACGCGCTGCCCCGCTCGAGTCCCGTCAGGATCGTCGCCAGATCGCCGGCGAAGCCGAGGGCTGCCTGCTCCATGGCCGCGACGACCTCATCGCCGAGCCACTGCTGGCCGTCCGGCTCTTCGTCCAGCACAGCCAGGCAGAGCGCTGCGGCTTCCTGTGTCCGGCCGCGGCGGACCAGCTCCAGCACCCGACGTCGCCGCGGCTCGCCCGCGTCGGCGCCGAGCGCGGCGGCGGATCCTGCGAGGGCGACCGCTGCAAGGCTCATCCGACCTCCAGACCGCTGGCGGCCAAGGCGCCCTGCTGCCGCAGGGCAACGGCGTACTGAACCAGCGGACCCAGGGCCGTCGCCACATGGGCAGGCAACTGCACGCCCCAGATGCCGCCGAAGATCGCGCCGGGCGTGACCTCGGTTCCGCCGCCAGGGCTGACATTCGTACCCGTACCACCGCCAGGACTGATGTTCGTGCCCGTGCCGCCGCCGGGGCTCATGTCGGTCCCCTCGGCGCTCCGGACGAGCTCGCCCAGGAAAAGCTGGGCGCGGCGCAGCGAGGCGGTCAGCGTCTCGGCCCAGTTCGAGGCGCCGGGGCTCATCTCGGTGCCGCCGCCCGGGCTACGTTCGGTGCCGCCGCCGGGACTCATCTCCGTTCCGTCGGACCTCGCCCTCAGCAGGGCATTGGAGAACCGCGCCGCGATCTCGATCTCCGCGGCCAGCCGCGCCGACAGCCGAGCGCCGGGGCTCATTTCCGTCGCCGTCGCGGCGCCCGGACTCATTTCCGTGGCGGTGACACCCGGGCTCATCTCGGTGCCATCCTCGGCGCGCACCAGGAGCTGGCTCAGGCGCTGAGCGCTCAGCACGGCACGGGCGAGCCCTTCGGCCAGCCGCAGCGCGCCGGGGCTCATCTCGGTCCCGCCGGGGCTCTGTTCCGTGCCGCCTCCGGGGCTCATCTCCGTGCCCGCCTCCATGCGGGAAATCTCCGAGCTGAAGCGGGCCGCGCTGGTCAGCTCGGCCGCCAGGCGCTCGGCGATGCCGAGGTTCGCGATACCAGGGCTGATCTCCGTGGCGGTGATGCCGGGACTCATATCGGTTGCCGTTCCCGGCGACATCTCCGTCCCCTCGGCCGCACGCAAGAGCTCCACGCCGAACAGCTCGGCGCGACGCAGCACGGCGGTCAGGGCCTCGAGGCCTTTCTCGGCGCCGGGACTCTTTTCGGTACCGATGCCGGGGCTCTGCTCCGTCGCGCCGCCCGGACTCATCTCGGTACCTTCGGCCGCGACGATGGAAGCGGCCAGGCGCGCCGCGACCCCGACCTCGGCGACCAGCCGCTCCGAGAGCCGCGCCGCTCCGGGAGACATCTCGGTGGCCGTGCCCGGGCTCATCTCGGTTCCATCGTGGGCGCGCAGAAGCAGCTCGCCGAAACGCACCGCCCGCTGGGTTGCGGCGTTCAGCGCCTGTGCCAGACGCTGAACGCCGGGACTCATCTCGGTGCCGCCCCCCGGGCTCTGCTCCGTACCGCCACCGGGGCTCATTTCCGTACCGGCCGCCGCCGCCAGCCGCTGAAGCTCAGCGGCGAAACGCGCAGCGTTGGCGACCTCCGCGGCGACCCGCCCGACCAGGCTGGCCGCGCCGAGGCTGTGCTCCGTAGCCGGGCCGCCCGGACTCATCTCCGTGGCGGTGACGCCGGGGCTCATCTCCGTGCCCGATGCGCTGAATCCCCCGCGGCTCATCGCCGCCAGCACAGCACGAAAGAAATCGGCCTGCAGCTCGAAATGCCCTTCGCCCACTGCCGCGCCGCGCACGAGCGCCAGGGCTACCAGCGGATCGCGCGAGGCAGCGACCGCGCCGGCGAACTCCCGGGCGAACACGTGCCGGCTGGGGACCCGACCACCGAGCCGGCGAGCGTAGTCGCCAATCCAGCGGCGCAGATGCGGGCTGGAGAACACCGAGAAGATCAGCTGGCTGGCGGCATCCGCCTTCTGCCCCACCTCCCGACCGGGCGCCACGTAATCGCAGTAGACCTGAATGGGGTCGGTCGCGAACTGCTCCCTCAGGAGATAGTCGGCCGACATGGCCCGCAGCATCGCATGGGTACGCCACGCCGCCCTGGCATCCGTGAGTGTATGAGTTGCAGTGCTCATATGTCCTCCTGGGATTGGGGGCCTGGTCACGCATCGGCTTCCTTCTCCACCAGCGATCGGGTGAAGTGCGGGAGTGTGCGTTTCACCCGGAAACCCTTATATCCAGGGGTTTCCGGCCAACGTGCTCATAAGCTAGACAAAAGCCATGTATAAAGCAAGGCCATTCACCCGCATTAGCAATTCCGCCGATAATACCCGCCATTTTGCTTATTTGAACGATCTTTACGATCTCCATCCTTTTATTTAATCAAATCCAGTGATCGCAACGCACCACCGCTTCGTGCCGCCTTTTCCAAGTTGGCGCGAAATTAGCACCACTCACATCTAAAGTGAAACCACATTTCTTGATCTTTTCCATCCACAAAATAGAATCACCTTTTCCCATCCCATGAATTTCAATATCACTCATCCTGATCAGATCGCCTGCAATTGCGCAGCATTCTCGCTTGCCGCAGCCTGAGCAATGCGCATGGGTCCGCAATGGCCCCGGCTTCGGCCGATTCGATGCGCTTGTATTCGGGCAGCTGTCACGCTGTTGCGCACACTGGCGACCACGTGCAAATTGGCGTCACGTCCACCGGTGGTTTTCGACTGTTACCCGTAATCGGGCCCGGCGGCAATCCGGACCAGCGCAGCGTGCGTTTTCTAGACCGAGATCTTATTGATGGGTTGCGCATTGATGGATGTCGTGTCGGCTTCTGCGCTGCGTGCGTGGGGATTCCCGATGGGCATGCCGGCAAATCCTGAACAGCGCCCGCTTAGCGCCCGTTTGAAAATTCCCTGCAAGGGTGATGTAAAGGCGGGATGTCGAAAAAAAGAACATCGAGAACGCGAGGCGAAGCTGGCCGGGCGTGAAACACCTGTTTGCCGATGGCGCATACGACCGTACAACGCTGATTCGGACCGCAGCGCGTGCTATACGACTTTTTCACGGCGTCCGCACTGACGGGGAACACTTGGCCCGAAATGTGTCGAGGAAGCCCGGCCAGCATGGACGCTGCTCGGGTGGACAGCGGCACCTCACGGGCATCACCATTTTTCGTGTCGTGGAGTCTTACAAAGCGGTCCTGTAATTCGACGTCCTGCCAACGAAGCGCCAAGAACTCGCTGCGCCGCATACGGATGACAGCAAAGCTATTATCGCGGCCGGTCTTCGTTCTGGTCGGGAACAACAATACCGGGAACACGTCGTTCTCCAAGCGGGCCAACACCTTCTTGGCATTGCTCTCGGACCAGCCCGGCGCGTACTTGGCGTGCCACTCACGGGCTACCGCCTCGAAGCTGTTTGCCGCCCGCTCAACCGTGGCCACCTTCTGGACCCTGCGTTCAACCGAGGGATCAACGCCATCAGCCAGCAGCCGCTTTGCATCCTCGCGCCTGTCTCGCGCCTCCTTCAGGCCGACTTCGGGATACACCCCAAGGGACAACCGCTTTTCCTTGCCGGCGAAGCGGTACTTCAACCGCCACCACTTGCCCCCAGAGGGCGAGACCTCAATGTATAAGCCACCGCCGTCGAACAGCCTGACTGGCTTTTCAGATGGCTTGGCATTGCGGATTGCGGTATCGGTGAGAGGCATGGGGGCAACTCTCCGTGAAGGATGAGCACTTGCCCCCAAAGTTGCCCCCACTTGCCCCCGGCTGTCAATGCACCTTATAGGACATTTCAGGAAAGAAAAAACCCGCGAAGCCTTGAGCTATCGCGGGTTTTTGGACTTCGACGGAGCTCGTCGGAAGTGAATTTGGTGGGTGGTACAGGGATTGAACCTGTGACCCCTGCCGTGTGAAGGCAGTGCTCTACCGCTGAGCTAACCACCCGTGTGCGGTGAAAACGTGATTATGGCAAAAGGCAGGGACCGTGTAAAGCCCCTGCTGCATTTTTTTCATCAGCCAGCCTGCGGCGCGGCCTCCGGAGCTTCCCGGAGCCAGACCGTCTTGCCGCCGCTGGCCTTGTCGATCTCCTTGAGCACGGTCGCGTGCGCCGCGGCTTCCGCTTCGGTTGCCAGCAGGATCGGCAGCTCCAGGCCGCTCAGGTCGATCACGGCGGCCTCGGCGGCGGCCGTCTCGCCGCTCTCCAACATGTCGATCACCAGCGTGTTCTGGCCGCGCGTCATGGCCAGATAGACTTCGGCCAGCAGTTCCGCGTCCAGCAAGGCGCCGTGCAGCGTACGGTGGGCGTTGCTCACGCCGAGGCGGTCGCACAGCGCGTCCAGCGAGTTGCGCTTGCCGGGGAACATCCGGCGCGCATCGAGCAGCGTGTCGATGTGGCCGGCCAGATGCTCGCGGAACAGCGGCAGCCCCAACCGCTTGAACTCCATGTCGAGGAAGCCCAGGTCGAACGCGGCGTTATGGATGATCGCCTCGGCGCCCTGCACGTAGTCCCGGATCTCGTCGACGACCTCGGCGAACTTGGGCTTGTCGGCGACGAACTCGTTGGTAATGCCGTGCACCGCCATGGCGCCGGCGTCGATCTCGCGCTCGGGGTTGAGGTAGAAATGCAGGTTGCGGCCGGTCAGCCGCCGGTTGACCAGCTCCACGCAGCCGATTTCGATCACGCGGTCGCCGGTGGCGGCATTCAGGCCGGTGGTTTCGGTATCGAGGACGATCTGTCGCATCGCGCGCTCCGTGTCGGTTACTTGAAGACGACGGTCTTGTGGCCGTTCAGCAGGATTCGGTGCTCGGCGTGCCACTTCACGGCGCGGGCCAGCGCCACGCACTCCACGTCGCGGCCCACGGCGGTGAGCTGCTCGGGGTCCATGCTGTGGTCCACCCGCTCGATCTCCTGCTCGATGATGGGGCCCTCGTCCAGTTCGGCCGTGACATAGTGCGCCGTCGCGCCGATCAGCTTCACGCCCCGCTCGTGCGCCTGGTAGTAGGGCTTGGCGCCCTTGAAGCTCGGCAGGAACGAGTGGTGGATGTTGATGGCGCGGCCTTCGAGCTGGCGGCACAGGTCGTCCGACAGGATCTGCATGTAGCGCGCGAGCACGACCAGGTCGATCCGCTGCTCTTCGATGATTTCCCGGATGCGCGCTTCCTGCTGGGCCTTCTGCGCATCGGTGCCCTTGAGCAGCGGCAGATGCAGGAACGGCACGTCGTAGGAAGCAGCCAGTTGGTAAAAATCGCGGTGGTTGGAGACGATGGCCGCGATCTCGATCGGCAACTGGCCTGCGCGCGCGCGGAACAGCAGATCGTTCAGGCAATGGCCGATCTTCGAGACCAGGATCATCACGCGCGGCTTGACCGCGGCATCGAACATGCCCCACTGCATCGAGAAGCGCTCGCCGATGGGCGCGAAGCGCTCGCGCAGCGCCTGCAGGTCCAGCGGCTGGCCCTGCGGCACGAAATGCACCCGCATGAAGAAGCGGCCCGTGAACTCGTCGCCGAACTGGTCGGAGTCGAGGATGTTGCAGCCCTGCTCGAACAGCAGGCCGGACACGGCGTGGACGATGCCGGGCTGGTCCGGACAGGACAGCGTGAGAATGAAACCGGAGTGACTCATCAAGCGTTTATCGATTGTTGTCGGGCGCGAAGCGCTGCGGCACAAGGCGCTGCAGGGCATCGAGGGTGACGAGCGTGGCATCCACCGTCATCGCGCAGTCCGCCATGATATCAAGGGCCGTGTCGACGTTCGCGCGCAGGTGGCCGACGACCTCGCCGTCCTGGTTGACGGGCAGGAAGTCCGCCGGCAGCGTCAGGTCGAAGACGAACAGGGTTTCGTTCTGGATACCCTCCGGCACAGCGCGCAGCACGTCGAGCGTGCCGCGCTCCACCAGCCCAGCGACCAGACCGGCGCGGATGCCGGCCTCTTCCCAGCATTCCTTCTCGAGCGCGCTGCGCGCATCGAAGCCGTGGCCGATGCCGCCGGCGACGAGGCTGTCCCACATGCCGGGGTCGATCGGCTTGGACTCGGCCCGCCGAGCCAGCCACAGCGTGGCCTCGGATACGTCGATGATGCCGTTCATGTGCGCGGCATAGGTGCGGATGCCGAAAAAACGCGCGGCGGCGCGCTCGATCAAGGCCAGCGGCGGCGTGCCCCAGCCGGTATCGACGATGAAGCGCTCGTCGCGCCAGCCGCGGATGTGTCCTTCGTCCGCCAGGCGCGCGATCACCTCCTCCAGCGCGGCCGTGCGTGCGGCGGCGGTATCCAGCGTATCGCACAGGCCGACCCGATCTGCGCCGACCTCGAACCACTGCGGCCAGCGCGCCAGCAGCGCGGCACGCTCGGCGTCAAGCCAGCCCACCGCCTGCCCGGCGACGATCCAGGGCCGCAACGTGAGCGCATCGAAGCGGTTTCGAGCCGCCAGCCCCATGGCAACCCGTTGCACGCGGGGATCGGTCACTGCGGCACCCCACCGCTGTCTACGCCGCTGGAGCTTTCCGTGCCACGCGCGTCGCGCGATAATGCGCCGTTATCTAAAGCCGCCATCAGAACCGGAGAGTAAAGGATGGATGAAATCGACGAGCTGTCGGATCTGCCGACCCCACGCTTCATCTGGGGATTCGCCATTGCCGTCACACCGTCCGGCGAGGTGTCGCACGACGAGTTCGAATACCTGACGCATACCCGCGCGCCGCGCTTCACCTGCCGCGTGGTCGAACTGGAGGATATGCCCGCCGAGCCGGAAGAGGACGGCGACATCGATGGTCGCATCGTCCATTTCGACAACCCCAAGAGGATGTTCTATATCACCGACCTGGGTCTGGCACTGATGAATTTCACGCTGTTCGACAGGGTCGACAGCAAGGCCAAGCTGAAGAAGGCCTGCGACGATGCCATCGCCGACTGGCTGACGCGCCGCGATTTCCTCGATTCGGAGCCTGAAGACGACGAAGAATGAACGGCGTCTCAGGCTTCGCCTGCGTCGTCCTCGAAACGCAGGTCGGCCATGCGGATGTCGTCGTATGAGCGCCCTGCGTCCAGCAGGGCCAGCACCCGTGCCCGCACCCGGCCCTTCTGCGCCCGCAGCGCGGGGGCCGACAGCGCCGGATTCTGGGTGGTGTGGTGCAGGTACAGCATCTTGTAGGTGAGCTGGCTCACCATCCACTGCTGCTGCACGCGACGGCGCGCGGCCTGGTCGGCCTCGAGCGCCTCGATCTGCTCCAGCAGCGCCGCGAACGCACGCGCCACGCTGGCCGAGGATACGGCCTCCCCGCGCATATGCCGCTTGGCCAGGGTCTGCGCCTCGTGGAACGGCATGCCCTCCGTCTCGACGAAGCGCTCGACGTTCTGGTTGAGCAGCGGCAATTGCCGCGTCACCTGGGCCGACACCGCGCTCAGCGTCTCCTGCGCACGGCGGATGGACTCCTCCAACATTTCATTACGGCCTTGCAACATACCGATCGTTGACATCTCGTGGGACGGATCGGCCGGCTTGTTGGCGTCCATGGTCTTTCTCCGGGGGGCGCCCGACACAAGAACGACGCCAGGCGAAGAAAGCGAATTGTAAAGCCCCTCGGGCCTCGTGGAAACAGACGGTTACATCTGTGGAGCTTTCTTCCCCTTTATTTTTCGCTGATAAAACCTCAATAAAATCTCAACAAAATAAGCCACCTGTAACAGGTTGCCCTGGATCAACGCCGCGTCACCACGCACCGGGTAAAATAGCGGTCCGCGCGCAATCGTTGCGCCCATCGCTGACCGCCCAAGCGCGGCAAGGAACTCGCCTTGATCAAATGGATTCTCGTGGCCCTGTACCTGGGCTCCATCCTGTACGTACACTTTCGTGGCAAGGTGCGCCTGAAATTCTGGCGCCAGATGCTGGACCACTCCGCCGTGGTGGCTCCGGTCAACTGCTTCATGTACGCCTTCTCGGGCGTGCCGCAGACGCCGTACGTGCCGGTCGACCACTTCCCCGACCTGCAGAAGCTGCAGGCTGCCTGGCCGCAGATCCGCGACGAGGCACTCGCCCTGACCAACCTGCGCAAGATCAAGGCTGCGGAAAAGAACGACGACGCCGGCTTCAACTCCTTCTTCAAGAATGGCTGGAAGCGCTTCTACCTGAAGTGGTATGAAGCCAACCACCCGTCCGCCGAGCAGCTGTGCCCGAAGACGGTGGCCCTGCTGCGCGAGCTGCCGAGCGTGAAGGCGGCCATGTTTGCCGAGCTGCCGCCGGGCGGCAAGCTCAACCCGCACCGCGATCCGTTCGCGGGCTCACTGCGCTACCACCTGGGCCTGGCCACGCCCAACGACGACCGCTGCTTCATCGAGGTCGACGGCCAGCGCCACAGCTGGCGCGATGGTCAAGGCGTGGTGTTCGACGAGACCTACCTGCACTGGGCACAGAACACCAGCGACAAGGACCGCCTGATCCTCTTCTGCGACATCGAGCGCCCGATGAAGTACGGCTGGGCACAGCGCGTCAACAAGTGGCTCGGCCGCAAGGTGATGACGGCCGCCAGCTCGCCCAACGATGAAGGCGACCAAACCGGCGGCATCAACAAGCTGTTCCGCTATGTCTGGCTGATGGGCCAATACCGCCGCCGCTTCAAGGCATGGAACCGCAAGGTCTACTACGTGGTGAAGTTCGGACTGATCATCGGCGGGGTGGCGCTGATCATCTGGATCTGACCGCCGCTCGCCGCGCAGGAAAGACAGGAAGACCGGCTTCGGCCGGTTTTTTCCATTGCGCGCGCAAAACAAGCGCGTGATGCCGGCCCGGCTTGCGCTGGCGCAGGCCGGCGCGAAAAAGCGCTACCGGGGGCACAAATCTCGTCTAATGTCAGGAACTAGGCGCATGGCCACGGCGTCTCGTATGGCGGGCACACCGCTTGCTGCCGGGTAAATGACACCCGTTACCGATGGCATGGCATCCGCCGCTGGCTGTCATCGCGTGGCCGCGTCGCCCCCTTTCACCACAGAGAGACCGATCGCCATGGACAAGAAGCTTCTCAGCCGTCGTACCGCCGCCACCCTCGCCGCTGCCGCGCTGCTGGGCACACAGATCGCGGCCTGCACGACCACCAGCCCGAGCGCGCAGGGCTCGGACGTGATGACGTCCACCAACAAGCACGCCACCACCAACTCGCAAGCGGACTCCACGCTGTCGCGCCTGTACAGCACCGCCGACGGCTCGCGCGAGCTGGTCTCGCGCGCCAAGGGCGTGCTGGTGTTCCCGTCGGTGCTCAATGCCGGCTTTGTGATCGGGGGGCAGTACGGCGAAGGCGTACTGCGCAGCGGCAGCCGTCCGCTGGGTTACTACAACATCGCCTCCGCTTCGATCGGCTTCCAGGCCGGCGCCCAGTCGCGAGCGCTCATCATCCTGTTCATGACGGACGAGGCGCTGAACAAATTCCGCGCCAGCCAGGGCTGGACCGCCGGCGTCGACGCCACCGTGGCGCTCGCCAAGATTGGCGCCAATGGCGCGGTGGATACCAACACGGCCCAGCAACCGGTGATCGGCTTCGTGCTGACCAATGCGGGCCTGATGGCCGGGGCCTCGGTCGAGGGCACGAAGATCACCAAGCTGAACGAGTGAGCGGCGCGGCTGCCATCACACGAACCGCCGTCCTGTACGGCGGTTTTTTTTGCCCGGATGCGTCCCGGAATCCCCCCGCTACACCGGGAGTGTTCACGTTTTGCGACACAGGTGAATTTTCTTGAGAATGGTCGAGACTTCACTCCGGTTCTCCGTTAGGATGCGGCGCCGCACCATTCAAGTGCGCCAATTCCGTTTTGATAAAACATTCACTTAGTAAAAGGGGGGGACATGACGGGGCATAAATCCGTCCTGCGCAACCGCATCGCTTGCGCACTGTCCATGAGCCTGGCACTGGTCTGCGGCCAAGTGCTGGCAGAACCGGGTATCACCGACACCAAAATCCTGATCGGCCAGACCGCCGGCTTCACCGGACCGGCCGGCGAGCAGGTCAAAGAGATGACGCGCGGCGCCCAGCTGTATCTCGACGCGGTGAACCGTGCCGGCGGCGTCTACGGCCGCAGGATCGAACTGATCTCGGAAGACGACGGCTTCGATGCCAATGTCTCGAAGCAGCGCGCGCACACGTTGCTCACCGACAAGCAGGTCTTCGCGCTGTTCCTGTCGCGCGGCACGCCCAATACCGAGGCCATCATGAGCGAGGCGCACGCGGTCGGCGCACCCATGGTGGCGCCGTCGACGGGGGCATCGATCTTCTTCGACCGGCCCGATCCGCTGGTGTTCGTGGTGCGCGCCAAGTACCAGACCGAGATCGCCGAGCTGGTCCACCATTTCGAGACACTGGGCCTGAAACGCCTGGCGCTGGTGAACGTCAACGACTCGTTCGGCAAGGACACCGAGGCCGGATTCACGACGGCCACGCAACATCTGCCGCCCAGCACACACCAGATCGTCACCGTCGACCGGCTGAAGCCGAACATCGAGACAGCGACCGCGGAGATCGGGAAATTCGCGCCCAATGCCGTGATCCTGGCCTGCGCGGGCACCACCGCGCAAGCACTGGCCGAAGCGCTCACCAAGCACGGCACCGTGTCGCAGATGGCAACGCTGTCGAACAATTCGAGCACGGCCTTCGCGCGATCGCTGGGGAACATGGCGCGCGGCATGATGGTAACGCAGGTGATGCCGTCGCCGGTGCGCGCGACCTCGCCGATCGGCCGTGAGCTGACCGCCAGCGCCAAGGCTGCCGGCGTGATGCCGTCCTACGGCATGATGGAAGGTTATGCCTCCGCCAAGCTGCTGGTCGAAGGGCTCAAGCGCGCCGGCAAGGCGCCGACTCGCGCCAGCTTCGTGGCCGGGCTGGAAGCCGCCGGCACGATCGACCTGGGCGGCCTGGACATCCGCAACGGCCGCAACAACCACAAGGGTTCGAGCTTTGTGGAAATCACGGTGATCGGTCCGCACGGCACGTTCATCAAATAAGTGCGTCTCGCGCGCGGCGAGGCTTCATCCGGGGGCATAGGGGTTGCCCCCGGAAATCACATGAGCACATAAGAAAATACTATTTGGAATCCACATACTGCCTCTACCAGAATGCACCGACTCTATGCATTGATGGGAATCAAGCAGGTAGTAGATGGAACTCCGACAACTCGAAGCCTTTGCCGCCGTCATGTCGACGGGCAGCGTCACCGCAGCGGGCAAGCTGCTGGGCCGCTCCCAACCGGCCATCAGCCGGCTCATCCAGGACCTGGAAGCGGAGATCGGCTATGCGCTGTTCACCCGCTCGGGGCCGCGCGTATCGCCCACCGAGCAGGGCTTCCTGCTCTATGAGGACGTCGAACACACCCTGATCAGCCTGCGCCAGATCCGCACGCGCGCCGAGGAAATCGCGCGCGGCGAGGCGCGGCCGCTGCGCCTGGCTGCCACCTCGGCGCTGGCGGCCGGGCTGCTGCCGGCGGCCCTGGCCGATGATGCCGAACTCGGCCGGCATATCCAGATCCGCAGCGCATCGCCCGAGCAGGTGGTGCATGCGGTGCTGACCGGCGCGGCCGACCTGGGCGTCAGCAGCCTGCCGCTGGAGCACCGCGGGGTGACCGTGCACTGGATCGGCGAAGCCGCCTGCGTGGCCGCCGTGCAGGCGGGCGATCCGCTGGCCGCCGGCGACCGTGTAGCGCTGGCCGACTGCGGCGGGCGCCGCATCATCACCATGCACAACCCGTATCGGCTGCGGCGCCGGCTGGACTTTGCCCTGGCGCAGGCCGGTGTCACGCCCGCCGAGCTGATCGAGACCAATGCGTCGCTCAATGCCCTGACCACCGTGCGCGCGGGCCTGGGCGTGGCGCTGCTGGAACCCGTCACGGCCTACGGCGTGCCGATCGAGGGCGTGACGGTGCGCCCGATCGATGTGAGCATCCCCTTCTTCTTCGGCGTGATCACGCCCGAGGCGCGCCGGCCGTCGCCGGCTGTGACCGCGCTGATCGACGCCCTGTCCCGGGCCGCGCAGCGCCTGCTGCCCGATTGCAAGCTGCATGACCCGGCCCGCCACGCCAGCATGCTGCAGGTGCTGTACGGCGAACCGCTCAACGAAACCGAAGGCGCGTCCGCATGACCGCGGGCCCGCAAGCACACGGCCACGCGCCGCAGGCCGCCGGACTGGCGGCGCTGGAAGCCCGCCTGCGCCAGGATCTCGCCTGGCTCGAACTGCCCGCCAAACCCTGGACACTGCCGCACGCGCTGGACGGGCAGCCCGTGCTGGACGTCGCCATCATCGGCGGGGGCATGGCGGGCCTGGCCGCGGCAACGGCGCTCAAGCATCTCGGCATCGGCGCGGTGGTGTTCGACCGCGCGCCCGAAGGCTACGAAGGCCCGTGGGCGACCACCGCCCGCATGGAAACGCTGCGCTCGCCCAAGCAGCTGACCGGCCCCGCGCTGGGCCTGCCCGCGCTGACGTTCCGGGCCTGGTTCGAGGCGCAATTCGGCGCCGATGCATGGGAGACGCTCGACAAGATCCCACGCCTGCAATGGATGGACTACCTGCGCTGGTACCGCCGCGTGCTGCAGCTGGAGGTCCGCAACGCGCATCACGTCAGGACCGTGCAGCCGCGCGCCGACGGTGCGGTCGAGCTGACCCTCGACACGCCGGACACAGCCGGGCAGCGCGTGCTGGCGCGCCGCGTGGTGCTGGCCACCGGCCGTGACGGCCTGGGCGGCCCGGCCGTGCCGGCGTTCGCGCACCGCCTGCCGCGCCGCTGGTGGACGCATTCGTCCGATGCGATGGACTACGGCGCGCTGGCGGGCAAACGGGTGGGCGTGATCGGCGCGGGCGCGTCGGCCATGGATTCGGCCGCCACCGCGCTGGAAGCCGGCGCCGCGAGCGTCGATCTGCTGATCCGCCGCCCCGACCTGCCCCGCATCAACAAGGGCAAGGGCGCGGGCAGCCCGGGGCTGGTCCATGGCCACCAGCATCTGCCGGACGCCTGGAAATGGCGCATCCGCCATTACATCAATGCCGAGCAGGTGCCGCCGCCGCGCGGCAGCACGCTGCGCGTGTCGCGGCACCCGAACGCGCGCTTCAACCTCGGCTGCCCCGTGCTGGGCGTGGACGAGCACAACGGTGCCCTGCACGTGACGACGCCCAAGGGCGTGTTTCGCCTCGACTTCCTGATCTTTTCGACGGGCTTTCGCCTCGATTGGGCGGCGCGCCCCGAGTTCAGCGCGCTCGCGCCACACATGCGCCTCTGGCGCGATCGCTACACGCCCCGCCCCGGCGAGGAAGACGCGGAACTGAGCGACTCGCCCGACCTCGGCCCCGCCTTCGAATTGCGCGAGAAGACGCCCGGCCAGCTGCCGGGACTGTCGCGCGTGCATTGCTTCTGCTACCCGGCGTCGCTCACGCACGGCAGCGTCTCGGGCGACATCCCGGCCATCAGCGAAGGCGCGCGCCGGCTGGCGCAGGGCATCGCCGGGCTGCTGTACCAGGAAGACATCGAAGGCCACTACGCCGCGATGCAGGCCTACGCCGAGCCGGAGATCTTCGGCGACGAGTGGACGCCCGCGCCGCCGCCGCAGTCCGAGCCGGCCGCCGCGGCCGCCTCCCCTGCCCGCGAGGCCGCGCGATGACGGGCTGGCTGATCCGCCGTATCGGCCAGGCGCTGCTGGTGGTGCTGGTGATGACGGTGATCGTCTTCGTCGGCCTGCACGCCATCGGCAACCCGGTCGACATCCTGATCGGCCAGGACGTGGACCAGGTCGACCGCGCGCGCATCATCGCCGAGCTGGGCCTGGACAAGCCGCTGTGGCAGCAGTACCTCGCCTTCCTCAACGGCGCGCTGCACGGCAACCTCGGCAAGAGCTTCGTCTACAACGAACCGGCCATCCAGCTGATCCTGCAGCGCCTGCCGGCCACGCTGGAGCTGGCGTTCGCGGCGCTGATCATCGCGGTGGCGATCGGGGTGCCGCTGGGGCTGGTCGCCGGGCTGTATCCGGGCCACCCGGTGTCGCGGCTGCTGATGACGGGCAGCGTGGTGGGCTTTTCGCTGCCGACCTTCTGGGTCGGGCTGATGCTGATCATGGCCTTCAGCGTGAGCCTGGGCTGGCTGCCGGCCAGCGGGCGCGGCGAAACGGCCGGCTTCCTGGGCGTGCAGTGGTCGTGGCTGACGGCCGACGGGCTGCGGCACCTGCTGCTGCCGGCGCTCAACCTGTCGCTGTTCAAGCTGTCGCTGGTGCTGCGGCTGACCTCGGCCGGCGTGCGCGAGGTGCTGCCGCAGGACTTCGTCAAGTTCGCGCGGGCCAAGGGGCTGTCGCCGCTGCGCGTGGTGCTGGCCCACGTGCTGCGCAACACGCTGATCCCGCTGGTGACGGTGCTGGGGCTGGAGCTTGGCTCGACCATCGCCTTCGCGGTGGTGACGGAGAGCATCTTCGCGTGGCCCGGCGCGGGCAAGCTGATCCTGGACAGCATCAATACGCTGGACCGCCCGGTGATCGTCTCCTACCTGATCGTGGTGGTGTGCCTGTTCGTGTCGCTGAACCTGATCGTCGATGTCCTGTATCGCCTGCTCGACCCGCGCGTGCGCGCCGCGGATGGCATGGAGGCCGCGGCATGAGCACGTCCCCGCAGACCGCCGCGCCCGCCCGGGCCGGCGCCGGCCCCGCGCCGCGCAGGCAGTCGCCATGGCGGCGCGTGGCGGCGGATTTCGTGACCTCGAAAACCGCCGTGTTCGGCCTCGCCGTCATCGTGCTGCTGGCAGCGGCGGCGCTGGCGGCGCCGTGGATCACGCCGCAGAACCCCTACGATCTGATGCAGCTGGACGTACTGGACGCGCGCCTGGCGCCGGGCTCGCCCAACGGCGCGGGCACCTTCACGTACTGGCTCGGCACCGACGGCCAGGGGCGCGATCTCTATTCGGGCATGCTCTACGGGCTGCGCATCAGCCTGGGCGTGGGGATCGGCTCGGCCGCCGTGGCAGCGGTGATCGGCACGCTGCTGGGGCTGATCGCGGCCTACGCGGGCGGCAAGGTCGACAGCCTGATCATGCGCACGGTGGACCTGCTGCTGTCGTTCCCGTCGGTGCTGGTGGCGATGATGATCCTCGCCTACCTCGGCAAGAGCATCGCCAACGTGGTGATGACGCTGGTGCTGCTGGAATGGGCGTACTACGCGCGCACCGTGCGCGGCCAGGCGCTGGTCGAGCGCCGCCGCGAATACGTGGAGGCGGCGCGCTCGCTCGCCCTGCCCGGCTGGCGCATCGCGCTCCGGCACATCCTGCCCAACTGCCTGCCGCCGCTGATCGTGGTGGGCACGCTGCAGGTGGCACGCGCGATCACGCTGGAGGCGACGCTGTCGTTCCTGGGCCTGGGCGTGCCGATCACCGAGCCGTCGCTGGGCCTGCTGATTGCCAACGGCTACCAATATATGCTGTCGGGCCAGTACTGGATCAGCGTCTATCCGGGCCTCGCGCTGCTGCTGGCGCTGGTCGCCATCAACCTGGTGGGCGACCGCCTGCGCGAGGTGCTCAACCCGAGGGCGTACCGATGAGCGCCGCCGACCCGACGCTGCAGGTGCGCAACCTGCGTACCCATTTCTTCACGCGCGACGGCGTGCTGCCGGCGGTGGACGACGTGTCGTTCTCGCTCGGGCGCGGGCGCATCCTGGGGCTGGTGGGCGAATCGGGCTCGGGCAAGTCGGTGACGGGCTTTTCCATCATGGGGCTGGTCGATCCGCCCGGCCGCGTGGCGGGCGGCGAGATCCTGTTCCAGGGCCGCGACCTGGTCCGGCTGCCGGCGCGCGAGCTGCGCAGGCTCCAGGGCAACCGCATCGCCATGGTCTTCCAGGACCCGATGATGACGCTCAACCCGGTGCTGCGCATCGAGGCCCAGATGGTCGAGGCTGTGCGCGCGCACAGCGGCATGCGCCACGCTCAGGCCCGCGAGCACGCGCGCGACACGCTGGGCCTGATGGGCATTCCGAGTCCGGACGAGCGGCTGCGCGCGTATCCGCATCAGCTCTCGGGCGGCATGCGCCAGCGCGTGGCGATCGCCATCGCGATGCTGCATCGCCCCGACCTGATCATTGCCGACGAGCCGACCACGGCGCTGGACGTGACCATCCAGGCGCAGATCCTGTCGGAGGTGCAGAAGCTGGCGCGCCAGCACGGCACCGCGCTGATCTGGATCACGCACGACCTGTCCGTCGTCGCCGGCCTCGCCGACGAGGTGGCGGTGATGTACGCCGGCCGCATCGTCGAGCATGGCCCGGTGGATGCCGTGCTCGACGCGCCCCTGCATCCGTACACCCGGGGCCTGATCGACAGCCTGCCCAGCGAGAACCGGCGCGGCCGGCGCCTGCGGCAGATCCCGGGCATGACACCCAGCCTGCTGGCGCTGCCGCCCGGCTGTGCCTTCGCGGCGCGCTGCCCGCGCGCCACCGAGGCCTGCGGCGTACGCCCGGAGATCACACAGCACAGCACCGGCCGCCTCGTGCGCTGCGTCCACCCCGACACGTTGTCTGCCGCCGCGCGGGAGGTCGCATGACCACGCCGCTGGTGGAACTCAAGCAGGTCGGCAAGCGCTTCGGCGAGCGCAGGATCGGCCCGGGTGGCCGTGTGCTGCAGCGCCTGGGCCTGGCGCAGCCGCCCGCTGTCGTACGCGCCGTCGATGGCATCGACCTGGCGATCCGGCCGGGCGAAGTGGTCGGCCTGGTCGGCGAGTCGGGCTGCGGCAAGTCGACGCTCGGCCGCATCGCGGCGGGGCTGATGCCGCCGTCCGACGGCGAGGTGCGCGTCGACGGCAAGGCGCTCGTCGGCCTGCCCGCCGACGAAGCGCGCGCGGCCCGCCTGAAGATCCAGATGATCTTCCAGGACCCGTACGCCAGCCTCAACCCGCGCCTGCGCGTGGAAGACATCGTCGGTGAGGCGGCGCGCGTGCACGGCCTGACCGACCGCGCCGGCTTTGCCGACTACGTGGCCGCGCAGTTGCGGCGCGCCGGCCTCGACCCGGCCCTGCGCGACCGCTATCCGCACCAGTTCAGCGGCGGCCAGCGGCAGCGCATCGGCATCGCCCGCGCGCTGGCGGTGCAGCCGTCGATGCTGGTGTGCGACGAGGCGGTGGCGGCGCTGGACGTGTCGATCCAGGCGCAGATCCTGAACCTGTTCATGGACCTGCGCGAGCAGCTGAACCTGACCTATCTCTTCATCAGCCACGACCTTGGCGTGGTGGAGCACCTGTCGGACCGCGTGGTCATCATGTACCTGGGCCGCGTGGTGGAATCGGCCAGCGCGCAAGAGGTGTTCAGCCGCCCCAACCATCCGTACACGCAGACGCTGCTGGCGGAGATTCCGCGCCTGTCTGCCCGGCACAAGACCTTCACCGCCCTCCAGGGCGAGATGCCGAGCCCGCTGAACCCGCCGTCCGGCTGCCATTTCCACCCGCGCTGTCCGCACGCCATGCCGCGCTGCACGACCGAAGCGCCGACGCTGCGCGGCATTGCCGTCAACCATGTCAGCGCGTGCCACCTGAACGACGGCCGCTAAGCCGCACCCACCCAGAACATCAACAACAGGACCGAACGTGAAACGCCTCCTTGCCTCTTCGCTGGCCGTTGCCCTGCTGGCCGCCGCCGCACTCCCGGGCCCTGCCGGCGCCCAGACGCTCAGCATCGGCTTTGCCGATCCGCTGTCGTCGCTCGACCCGCAGCTCAACAACCACGCCGGCGACCGCTCGGTCGACGTGCACTTCTGGGACCTGCTGGTCGAGAACAAGTGGAACCGGCTGCAGCCCGGCCTGGCGCTGGCGTGGAAGCCGCTGGACCCGAAGACGTGGGAGTTCAAGCTGCGCCCCGGCGTGAAATGGCAGGACGGCAAGCCCTTCACCGCCGACGACGTCATCTTCTCGTACCAGCGCGCGCGCAGCGTGCCGGGCAGCGTGGCGACCTTCGCGGGCTACCTGCGCACGGTCGAGTCGGTCAGCGCCAAGGACCCGCTCACGCTCATCGTCAAGACCACGATCCCCAACCCCGACCTGCCGCTGAACCTGGCCTCGGTGCACATCGTCAGCAAGCACATCGGCGAGAAGTCGAACACCGAGGACTACAACGCCGGCCGCGCCGTGGTCGGCACCGGTCCGTTCAAGTTCGTCGCGTACACACCGGGCGAGCGCGTGGTGATGGCGCGCAACGATGCCTACTGGGGCGGCAAATCGCCGTGGGAGAAGGTCAACTACCGCTACATCAACAACGCCGCCGCGCGCACCGCCAACCTGCTGTCGGGCGAGGTGGACGTGATCGACAAGGTCTCGGTGGCCGACCTCGCGCGGCTGCGCCAGTCGCCCGGCGTCAAGGTGTACGCCTACCCCGGCCTGCGCGTGATGCTGCTGCAGCCGAGCTTCCGCCAGGGCCCGAACGAATACCTCACCGGCAACGACGGCAAGCCGCTGCCGAACAACCCGCTGCTGGACGTGCGCGTGCGCCGCGCGCTGTCGCTGGCAATCGACCGCAGGGCCATCGTCGACCGCATCCTGCAGGGCGCCGCCACGGTCGCCAACCAGTGGATGCCGGCCGACACCTTCGGCTACAACCCCGAGGTGAAGGACATTGCCTACGACCCGGCGCAGGCCAGGAAGCTGCTGGCCGAGGCCGGCTTTGCGCAGGGCTTCAACCTGGTGATGCACGTGCCGAACGACCGCTACCCGCAGGGCCCGGAAACGGCGCAGGCGGTGGCGCAGTTCTGGACGCGCATCGGCGTGAAAGCCAAGGTGGAAGTGGTGCCGTGGTCGGTCTATGCCAGCCGCGCCAACAAGAACGACTATGCGATGAGCATGCTGGCCTGGGGCAACGGCACCGGCGAGGCCAGCTACGCGCTGGTCAACGTGCTGGCCACGGTCGATGCCAAGAAGGGCCTGGGCGCCTCCAACTGGGGCCACTACAGCAACCAGGCGGTGGACCATGCGCTGGACGCCTCCACCGAGGAGTTCAACACCGAGAAGCGCGCCGCCATCCTGCGCCACTCGGTCAAGCTGGTCTCGGACGACGTGGGTGTGCTGCCGCTGTACCACTACCAGAACGTCTGGGCCGCGAAGAAGGGCCTGAAGGTGACGCCGATGACCAGCGACCGCACCGCGGCCATGATGGTCACGCAGGACGGCAAGTAAGCGCGCCGTGGCCGCTTCGCCCGCCTTTGCGCTCAGCGTCGCACCGGCCGACGACCTGATCGACGTGCCGCGCCGCATCGTCGTGACGGGGCTGGTGCCCGGCGCGCAGGTCGATCTCGCCACACGGACGCTGCGCGGGCATGCGGTGCCGTGGTGCAGCCGCGCCGCCTTCATCGCCGATGCCGACGGCACCGTCGATCTGTCGCGCGATGCGCCCGTCTGCGGCGACTACACCGGCGTCGACCCGATGGGCCTGGTCTGGAGCCAGCGCCCCGAGGGCGGCACATCGCGCGAGGTCTTCGCGAGCGCCGCCACCGAGCCGCTGACCACGACGCTGACGGCCACCGCGCACGGCACGCCGGCCTGCGCGCGCTTCGTGCAGCGGCTGGCCGCGCCGGGCCTGACGCGCCACGACGTCCGCGACGACGGCCTGGTCGGGACGCTGTACCTGCCGGACCCGCACGCCCACCCCGGCCCGCGGCCGGCGGTGATGGTGCTCAACGGCTCCGGCGGTGGCATCAACGAACCGCGCGCGGCGCTGTATGCCTCGCACGGATACGCTGCCTTCGCGCTGGCGTATTTCAAGGCGCCGGGGCTGTCGGACTACATCTCAAACACTCCGCTCGAATACTTCGAGCGCGGCCTCGCCTGGCTGCGCCGGCGCGTGCGGCCGCTGCACGATTTCGTGGCGGTGAGCGGCCAGTCGCGCGGCGGCGAGCTGGCGTTGCTGCTCGGGGCGACGTTTCCCGCAGCCGTCTCGGCGGTGATCGGCTACGTGCCGGGTGCCGTGGTGCACAGTGCGCAGAATGCCGCCGATCCGGCCATCGGGCGCGAAGGCCCGACTTGGCTGTATCGCGGCCGGCCGCTGCCGCATCTGTGGGAAGGCAACCGCACCGCGACCTGGGCCCCGTTCGACGAAGGCGAGCCGCCGCACCGGCACGAACGCGCGATCCGCACGGCGCTGCGGGATGCGCAGGCGGTCGAGCGCGCCCGCATCCGCGTCGAGCAGACGCGCGGGCCGGTGCTGCTGCTGTCGGCCACCGACGACGGTTCGTGGCCATCGAGCGACTACGCACGCATGGCGGCTGCCCGGCTGGCCGAGGCGCGCCACCCGTACCCGGTCGTCCACCACGACTTCGCCGGCGCCGGCCACGCCATCGTCTTCCCCTATGTGCCGACCACGCAGCTGGTCCATGCACACCCGGTCTCTGGCCGCATCAGCACCGGCGGCGGTGAACCGCGCGCCAATGCTCGGGCTGACCTGCAATCCTGGGCCGCCGTGCGCCGCTTCCTGGCCGAGGCTGTGGCCGCGCGCAGCCGCCCCGTTTCCGCATCACGGAGTCTCTCAACCATGGCATCCACTCCCGTCAACGATGTCGTCGATCGGGCCGCCGGCCTGGACGACGGCAGCGCCGCCCACACGCTGCGCCATGCGCGCGACAAGGTCGCCGTCGCCACGCAGGGCAGCCATGACGCCCTGTTCGACGCAGCCCTGCCCGGCCTGACGCCGGGCGAACGCCTGCTGGTCGCCCTGTACGCCTGCCGCCTGACGCCCGCCCCCGAACTGGGCGCGCACTACCGTGCCCGGCTGGCCGAAACGCCGGTCGATGCGGCGGCCCTGCAGGCGGTCGAGCAGGGCGATCCGGCCACGCTGGCCGACGCCCGCCTGCGCGCCATCCTCGCCTTCGCGCGCACGCTGATCGAACGCCCGATCGACGGCGACCGCGACGCGCTGCTGCGCCTGCCCGCCGCCGGCCTGGCCACGCCCGACGTGGTGACGCTGTCGCAGCTGATCGCCTTCCTGTCGTACCAGACGCGGCTGGTGGCCGGCCTGCGCGCCCTGCGCGAGGCCAGCCAGGCCCATCCGGCCCACCAGACCGGCCAACCCGCCGCCTCCACGGAGACCGCAGCATGACCGAGCCCCTGCGCGCCCACGGCTTCACCAACGCAACCCTGGAATGGAAAGCCTGGCTGGACGTGGTCGACCTCGACCGCGCCACGCCCGGGCAGATCGCCGTGCTGGAAGAGAGCCACCCGAAGGCCAAGACGTCGGACTACTACCGCTTTCTGGTGCACCAGCCGGAGATCCTGCGCCAGCGCTCGGCGGCCTTCAACGCCATCATGTATGCGCCCGGCGGGCTGTCGCGCGCGGAGCGCGAACTGGCCAGCACCGTGGTCTCGCGCGTCAACGGCTGCGTCTACTGCGCCGCCGTCCATGCGCAGCGCTTCGAGCAGCTCGCCAAGCGCAACGACGTCATCCGGCAGGTCTTCGAAGACCCGCACACGGCCGGCACCAATGCGCGCGAACGGGCCATCGCCCGGTTCTCGATCGACCTCACGCTGCGCCCCGGCGACGTGCGCGCCGAAGACCTGCAGCCGCTCCAGGCCGCCGGCCTGACCGATGCCGAGATCCTCGACCTGATCCACGCCGTCGCCATCTTCGCGTGGGCAAACCGGCTGATGCTGAACCTGGGCGAGCCGGTGTTCCCGGACGAAGCTGCGTAGCGCCCGCGCCGATCGCTGTCCGGCGGTCGGCCCCGGGGCGCCGCTCCATCACGCCATCGGCAGTTGCCGCACCGGCTTGCCGGTGAGCTGCGCCACGGCGTGCGCCACCGCCGGCGCGATCGGCGGCACGGCGATCTCGCCCACCCCGCCGGGCTCGGCCGCGCTGGGCACGAGATGGGTTTCGATGACCGGCGTGTCGGCCATCCCTAGCACGGGGTAATCGGAATAGTTGGACTGCACGACCTGCCCGTCCTTGACCTGGATCTGCCCATGGAGGGCCGCCCCCAGGCCGAAGATGACCGCGCTCTCCACCTGCCGCGCGACGATGCCCGGATTGACGACCGTGCCGCAGTCCACCGCGCACACCACGCGATGGACACGGGGCTTGCCGTCCTTGAGCGAGACCTCCGCCACCTGCGCCACCACCGAGCCGAAGCAGCCGTGCAGCGCCAGCCCGCGCGCCCGCGGCGCCCCATCGGCGGCCGGCGCCAGCGGCTGGCCCCAGCCCGCCGCCCGCGCCGCCGTGTCGAGCACCGTGCGCTCGCGCGGATGTGCCTCGAGCAGGTCGCGCCGCATCGCGAGCGGATCCAGCCCGGCCGCCGCCGCCACCTCGTTGAGAAAGCCTTCCAGGAAGAACGCCGTGTAGGAGTGGCCGACGCTGCGCCAGAATCCCACCGGCACCGGCAGGTCGACCGCCAGGTGGGCGATGTGCTCGTGCGCGATCTCGTACGGCAGGTCGAACAGCCCCTCCGCCGTATAGCGGTCGATGCCGAGCGACGGCGCGCCGAACAGCCGGCCGAGCTCGCCGGCCAGGATGGATTGGCCGGCGCTGCGCGAGGCCAGCGCCGTCACCCGGCCGCGCTCGATGCGCGCCTTCAGCCGGGCGATGGCCTGCGGGCGGTAGAAATCGTGGCGGATGTCGTCTTCGCGGGTCCAGATCACCTGCACCGGCCGGCCTTCGGTCCGGACCGCGATCGCCACCGCCTGGCCGACGAAGTCCGATTCGAGCCGGCGCCCGAAGCCGCCGCCGATCAGCGGCACCTCGATCCGCACCTGCTCGCGGCGCACGCCCGCCGCGCGCGCCGCGACCAGCTGCGCCAGCGTGGCGACCTGCGTCGGCGCCCACAGCTGCACGTGGTCCCGGGTCACCTGCGCCGTGCAGTTGATCGGCTCCATCGCCGCATGCGCGAGATACGGCACGCTGTATTCGGCCTCGACCACGGTCGCGCCGCCCACGTGGTCGAACGCCTGCAGGCCATCGCCCGTCGACCGGTAGGTGAAGCCGCCCCGGTCGCTGTCGAGCGCGGCGGCGATCTGCCGTCGGATGCCGGCGGAATCGAGCGCGGCATGCGGCCCGCTGTCCCACACCGGTTCGAGCTTCGCCACGGCCTGGCGCGCCTGCCAGTAGTGGTCGGCGACGACCGCCACGCCGGGCGCGCCGCCCGCCGCGCCATCGAACGGCACCACGTAGCGCACGCCGGGCATGCCCTGCGCCGCCTTCGCATCGAAGGCCTTGAGCCTGCCGCCGAACACCGGACACATCGCCACCGCCGCGTACAGCAGGCCGGGCGGCCGGACGTCGATGGCAAAGCGCGCGCTGCCGTCGGTCTTGCCCGCCGCATCGCTGCGCGGCGCCGGCTGGCCGACCAGCCGGTATTGCGACGCGGGCTTGAGCGTGACGCTCGCGGGCGGCGCGATGTCGCGCGCGTGCGCCGCCACCTCGCCGAAGCCGGCCTGCCGGCCGCCCGGGCCGATCAGCCGGCCGTCATGCACGCTCACCTGCGCGGCCTGCACGTTCCACGCGCGCGCCGCGGCCTCCACCAGCGTGGCGCGCGCGGTGGCTGCCGCCTCGCGCACCGGTTGCCAGGCATCCGCCACGCTGCTGCTGCCGCCGGTGATGACCAGCCCAATCTCGCGGGCGCTCTTGGCCATGATCCAGTGCAGCGCGCGGGCCCAAGCCTTGCCGGCATCGTCCGGATGCAGCGGCAGCGCACTGTCGACCACGCTGACGACGTTGCCGTAGATGCGCTCGATGGGCGCGCGCTCCACGCGGACCCGCGCGAGCGGAATATCGAGCTCCTCCGCCGTCAGCATCGACAGCGCGGTGTGGATGCCCTGCCCCATCTCCACGCGCGGCATGGCGAGCACGACATCGCCCTGCGGCGTGATCTTGATCCACCCGTTGAGCGCCACCTCGCCGGGCTGCGCGGGAAAGTCCGCCGCGTCGCCCAGGCGGCTGCGCGGCGGCAGCACGCCCCAGCCCACCACCAGCGCCCCGCCAATGCCGAGCGCGCCCAGCAGGAAGCGGCGCCGTCCGCGGCGCGGCGCGGTTGCGTCGGCCGTCATGCGCGGCCCTCCCGCAGCGCCTGCGCGGCACGCTTGATGGCGCTCCGCACGCGCGGATACGTGCCGCAGCGGCACAGGTTGGTGATGGCGGCATCGATGTCGGCGTCGCTGGGGTCGGGCTGCCTGGCCAGCAGGTCCGCCGCGGCCATCAGCATGCCCGACTGGCAATAGCCGCATTGCGGCACCTGCTCGTCGATCCAGGCCTGCTGCAGCGCGTGGCGCTTGCCCGGCGCCTCGGCCAGCCCCTCGATGGTCGTGATGCGCCGGCCGGCCACGGCCGCCACCGGCAGCACGCACGACCGCACGGCCGCGCCGTCCACGTGCACGGTGCAGGCCCCGCAGGCGGCCACGCCACAGCCGAACTTCGTGCCGGTGAGGTTCAGGTGGTCTCGCAGCACCCACAGCAACGGGGTCGCGGGATCGCACTCGACCTTGACCGGCCGGCGATTGACGTCCAGGTCCATGGGCGGTCTCCTCGTCTGTCTTGTTGTGGGCCAAGGCTACGTTCAAACGCACGGCGCCCGCAATAGTGGTTCTATTCGAGTACCCCACCGGGCGGCCGGTGAAACGGTCCGCCGCGATGCGTGTCGGGGAGCATCCAAGCGCATCCGGGCCTCCATCGACAGCCCCTCCGCACACCCCGTGAAACGGGAACACGTTACGTAACACGACACTTCGCCCGGCGTGACATCGGGCCATCGCAGCACCTGCCCGCGCTGCTCCCACCAGTGGAGGCCCCTGCACCGCAAAGGCTTGCGGGGCTTGGTTTTGTGGCGATCCAACCGGGCCGGGCAACCGGCCGCCGCCATGGCTACCAACCGCTGCGCGGCGTTGGCATGGAAGTTGCCCCTACCGCTTCAAACACCAGCGCTCGCCACGCAAACGATGGCAGCCCATTCAACCCAGACAGGGCCTCACATCCCGCAGGAGGCATCATGACTGACCGCAACATCCGAGACGCCGAGATCGTCCGCGCCCTCGACACCGAACTGCTGCGCCGCCGCCAGCAGTTCGAGGGACAGCCCGCCGCGTGGAGCATCCTGTGCGAAGCCGCCCACGTGGCGACCCTGAACGAGCGTGCCCGGATCGCCTTCATCGAGCACGTTGCGGCGGATCGGGGCGCGGACATCGCCTTGCGGCTGCTGCTGAAGGCCGAAGCGATCCGGGAGTCGGTGGTGCGCTCGCTGCAGGCCGCCGAGGGGCTGGACGAGGAGGAAGAGGAACCGGTGGAACGGCTGGCGGTGCTCCACTGACGATGCGGCGATCCGCTGCGCGGGCAGGCAAGCGCCGCTGCTCCGGCATCGCATCCTGGCCAGCCTGAAGGACGGACGGCCCGGCCATTGGCCGGGCACCGCCAACCGGATTTCAAACCGCGCCGGAATAACGGACGAGAAAATCCCCAGCCAAATCCGGATTCATATTCCGGAGATGGCCCCCAGATTTAATCCTCAATTAAACAATGCGTTTGCCGTATAGCCAATTTTGGCTATTGCGATGCAATCGCCGCCTTCTACAATCAACCCGCTTTACCTCTTCTCCGCCACTCGGGCGGGGCCCAAATCCGGCAGCCAAATCGCCCGCGCGCCCACACAGACCGGATATGCCGATCCATTCACCACCCTCAAGCACACCACGACCGATCAACATGCTGATTGCCGTTGTCCACCCGAACCTTGAAGAAGCGGCATGGATCATGCGCACCCTGCGCACCGAAGGCTACAGCGCAGCCCATTATGCCGACACCAGGGAATTCCTAAGGAGCATCAAACGGGATTCGCACGATCTCGTGCTGATCTCGCATGCCGCCTCCCATCTCGCGCTGAGCAAGCTTCCGATGCTGATCCGCTCCCGGCTGCAGCAGCACACACCGTTGCTGCTGGTCGGACACGACCACGACGAGGATGCCGTCGCCGCCAGCCTGGGCGCCGGCGCGGACGGCTACATCGCGCTGCCGATCAGCCCGGCGCTGTTTTCGGCGCGGGTCACCGCGCTGCTGCGCCGCATCTATCCGATCCGCGCGGCAAGGCAGACCTTCATGGTCGGCCCTTACGAGCTCAATCAGCGGGAATACCGGATCAAACTGCACGGGGCGGACATTCCCCTGAGCCACACCGAGGCCCGCCTGGCCATCTTTCTGTTCTGCAATGTCGGCCGCGTCCTGTCCAGGAGCCATCTGTTCGCACTCGTCTGGCGCCGGCCATCCCTCGACCTGACGCGCACGATCGACCGCTATGTCTCGAGGCTGCGCGCCAAGCTGGAGCTTCATCCAGCCAATGGCATGCGCATCCGGGCCATCTACAGCATGGGGTATCGGCTCGAACTCGCGCAGGAGATGGAGTACCTGCCCCAGATCAAGGCAGCCGCCTGAATGAAGATCGGCGGCCACCCGCGGGCTACGGGTCACCCGCTATGGCGATTGCAGCGCGACCGCCCCGCCCTACACTGAACCGCTTGTCTCCTCCCACCCTTTCGGTGGTTTGAGCCCGGGCACCGCGTGCCCGGGCTTTTTTATCGCCCCGCGCCCCGGCGAGCGAGGCCGGCCGGGCGTCGCCGGCGCGACGCCCACCGCCCGAGCGCCCCGCGATCTCAGCCGCCCTCCTCAGCCCGTGCCCGCGAGGCCGGCTCCAGGTCGGCGGGCCCGTCCGCACGCTCCGCCTCGTAGACCACGGTCCGGTTGCGCCCGTCGCGCTTGGCCTGATAGAGCGCAAGATCGGACAGTTTCAGGACGGCATCGACCTCCCCCGCTGACTGCGGATAGTGCGCCACCCCGAGCGAGACCGTGACCACCTGCCCCGTCGGGTTCGGCCGCGCCTCCACGGCCAGGCGCAGCCGCTCGGCCGTCCTGAAGGCACCGTCCGGCGTGGCGTCGGGCAGCAGGAGGATGAACTCCTCCCCACCGATGCGGCCGGTGATATCGCCATGCCTGGCCTGCTCCCGGATCAGCGCGGCAAGGTGCCGGAGCACCTGGTCGCCGACATCGTGCCCGTGCCGGTCGTTGATCCGCTTGAAGTGATCGACGTCCAGCGTGACGGCCGAAAACGGCTGGTGCCGCCCCGCGTGCAGGCGCAGCGCATTCGCGACGCCGCGGCGGTTGTACAGGCCGGTCAGGGGATCGGTGAGCGCCTCGAGGTTGAGCCTGGCCATGCGAGTGCTGGTCAGGCGCGTGCCGCGCAGCAGCGCGCGCTTGAGACGATGGGCTTCGATGTACCAGGAAGACACGGTCTTGATCCGCTCCAGGCGCTCCGGCGTCGCCACCAGCCGGGCCTGGCTGGCCAGCTCGACGAGCGGGCGGGAGATCGACCTGGCAAACCACCAGATGAAGACGATGGACAGCACGAACAACGGAATGCTGTGCGACAGGGTCACCAGCATCAGGCCATTGAGATCGCTCAGCGTTGTCTCGGTGGGCTTCTGCGCCACGATGCCCCACCCCGTCGACGCCACCGGCGCATAGCCGGCCAGCATGTCGATCCCGTGCAGGCTCCGGATGCGCTGCGCCCCCGCATGTCCCAGCATCACTTCGGCCACCGCCGGGTTCGCGCCGGTCATATCGCCGACATAGCCGCTGTTCGGATGGTAGATGACCGTGCCATCGCGATCGACGACATAGATATACGAACCGTCGCGATAGTAGTGATGGACGAAGATCGTGTGGAGGAGGTTCTTCTCGTTCAGATAGATCGTGCCGCCGACATAGCCCAGCAGGCGCCCCTGGCCATCGATCACGGGATGGGACAGGAAGATGAGCAGCCGGCCCGTCGGCGCCCGGAACGGCCGGCTGATCTCGGGAATGCGGGAATCGAGCAGCCGGCGGCCCCAGTCGCTGCGCATGGATTTCAGCTGCAGGCTGGCCGGCGAAGCCCCGATGACCGCGCCGTCGCGGCGCACGATGACGACCGAGTTGAGGCTGCCCATCTGCTGGCGCAACCGCTCGGCCTCTTCCGTCAGCCGCGCGGGATCCTCCATGTGCGCGGCCAGGAGGCCCGCGCCATAGGCCAACTCCTGCCGCGTGACGCCGATGGCCAAATCGGTCGACTCTGCCAGCTTGGCCGCATAGACGCGGTTGGCTTCCAGCGCATTCCGGATCAGCAGATCGCGCTGCGTGCGATAACTGGAATACATGGCGTTCGCCATGGTCAGCAGCACCGAACCCAGGGCCAGCAGCAGAATCAATCCGCCCAGCCCCATCCTCGGCGCGCCCCTGGCGAGACGAAAGCGCGATTGCACAGGCATCGGTCGTGCCGAAACAAGAGTTGAGGCATCGTAGCATGGCCCCAAGTGTTTCAGCGCGACCGGTGAAACCCCGCATGCCGCCGCGCGGCTGTGCGCGACCCGCCACCCCGGAAGCCGACGCCGCTCGACCGCCGCGCACGGCCAGCACCGGCGCCGGACCGGCTCAGGCGAGCCGGAACGACGCCACCGCGTGGTCCAGCTCCCGGCCCTGCTGCTCCAGGGACTGGGAGGCCGCCGCCGCCTGCTCCACCAGCGCCGCGTTGTGCTGCGTCACCTGGTCCATCTGGCCCATCGCATGGCTGATCTGCTCGATGCCGCTGGTCTGCTCCTCTGAAGCCTGGGTGATCTCGTGGATGATCGCCGTGACCTTTTCGACCGCCAGCGTGACCGCCTGCATGGTGCGGCCCGCCTGCTCGGCCGCGCCCGAGCCGGTCGTGATCTTCTCCAGCGACGCGCAGATCAGCTCCTTGATGTCCTTGGCCGCGCTGGACGAGCGCTGCGCCAGCGTGCGCACCTCGCTGGCCACCACCGCGAACCCGCGGCCCTGCTCGCCCGCGCGCGCCGCCTCGACCGCCGCGTTCAGGGCCAGGATATTGGTCTGGAACGCAATGCTCTCGATGATCCCGGTGATCTCGCCGATCTTGACGGACTCCCGGCTGATGTCCCCCATCGTTGCCACGACCTGGCCCACCTCCGCGCTACCCTTCTGGGCCACGGCCGAGGCATCGATGGACAGGGTGTTCGCCTGCCGCGCGTTGTCGGCGTTCTGCCGCACCGTCGCGGTCAGCTGCTCCATGGTCGAAACGGTCTGCTGCAGCGAGGACGCCTGCTCTTCCGTGCGCGAAGACAGATCCACATTGCCGGCCGCGATCTGCGCCGAGCCGACCGAGATGGCATTGGCGGCGCCGCGCACCGCACCGACGATCCCCGCCAGGCTCTGCTGCATGGCCGCCATCGATTCGAACACGCTGCCCTTCGGCGCGGCTTGCGCAAGGGGAATCGGCGCCAGGTCCCCCGCCGAGATCTTCCGCGTGATCTCGTTGAGCACCGCGGGCTCCGTGCCCAGTGCCTTCAGCAGGCTGCGCGTGATCACCAGCCCCAGCCCGACCGCCAGCATGACGGCCGCCACGCTCGCGCCGATCACGATGCTGCGCAGCCAGGCCGCGCGCACCTCCGCCTCCTGCAGGGTCCGCTGGGACAGCTCGGCACCGTAGCCCGCATAGACCTTCACGGCCTTGACCAGCGTATCGAGCAACGGCTTGCACTCGGCATTGATCTTCTGGTTGGCCGCCTCGCGCTGCCCCTCCGCCGCCAGCTTGACGATGTCCAGCGCGACCGGGCCATAGGCGTTCTCGATCCGCCGGATCTCCGCGCCCAGTTGTCTCGCCTTGTCCGTGACGCCCGGCGCGGCCAGCCTGGTTTCCAGCTCGGCCAGACCCGCGTGGACTTCCTCATGGGCCCGCTCGGCTTCCGCCTTTTCAAACGCCCGCTCCTGCGCTGTGGTCGCCAGCACCAGGTTGCGCGCCGCGAGGGCGCGCCGGTCAACCGCGGCCCGGATCCTGTTGACCAGCATCACGCGGGCATTCACGCCATCGACAAATCCAATGAAACGCGCATTGGCGCCGTCCAGCGCAAGAATGGCGAAACCAGAAAGCGCCACGACGATCGCCGCCAGCAAACCGAAACTGGCGAGCAACTTGGTTTTAACGGTCAATCGATGCAGACCCATAACTTCCCCTTGATGATTTCCCTGAATCTCAAAAAAATTCAAACAAACAAACGGCGCGGCATGCAGAATATCCGCCGCACCGCACAAGCGGGAAAGTCGGTCAATTTGATTTGTTCTACATAGGTCTTTCGTATTAGTTGACAGGATGAAGGCGGCGAAACCCGGCCATTCCCCCAGCTCAGGCAAATTACCTTAAGCAAACTATCAGAATTACCGAAAAGACCCGCCGGAGCTGGCCGATGGGCCAGGCGAATGTCATGCGCCGAGCGGCGCAGGTACATCAATTGTGCAAAGAAACGAGGAAAGCGTAACGTCGGCAGTTGTCCCCGGGCAGCGGAAAATCAGATACATCCTGTTTCCGCTCTACGCATCGGGAAAACATCTCACCTTTTTTGGCCGGAATGCGTGCGAGGCATTCGGTTCAATGTGAAAAGGGATGAAAAGAGACGCCCAGATTGGATCCGGGCGCCGGAAAACTCGCCGGGGGATCGGCGATTGCAACGATGCCTATTCTGGCAGAAGCCGCCCCCGGAATTAACCACCACAGAGAAAACTTGAATATTGAGATAAGCGACTGCAATAAGTCCGCGCCCCCATATTCAGATCGACGCGACAATCCGTGCCCCACGATCAGGTGGCATTGCATCAGAAAGACCCGGGGAATGTGCGAAACGCCGATTCGCATGCTTCCCGCGCCTGATAACACCAGAGAAATCAAATCACCTCGACCAAAGGCGACGACGGATACGGTAAACCAGTTGGCCGGGCCCCGGCTTTTCGCCAATGCACGCCTACAGCACCTTCATCCCCTGCCCCAGCGGGGATACGGCATACCAGGTGGCCAGCACCGCCACGCCCACCCGATTCGCACAGCCGGTCTTGTCCATGATGTGTTTCAGGTGCTGCTTTACGGTGTTCTCCGAAATGGAGGCCAGCAGCGCAATCTCGGCGTTGCTCTTTCCCTTGCCGATCCATGCCGCCACCTGCCGCTCCCTTTCGCTCAGCAGCGACATCACCCGCAACGCGTTGTGCCAGGTCTTCTCGGTATCGGCGACAGCCCGCATCAGCGTGCGATGCAGCACGGGTGTCAGGTCGCGCAAGACTGACGTCAGGAAAGGCGCGTTGATCGAAGGCAGCCGATGAAAACTGAAATAGGTTCCGATGCAATGACCTTCGTCATAAATACCGTCGGCGACGGCGTTTCTCAGGTCGTGCATGATGAATTTGGCCAGCCACACCCGATCGGTTTCGGCCGTTGGCGCGGCGGCATCGAAATATACCGGGCTGCGCGTGGCGAACCAGCGCCGCATCAGAGGCGTATCGATTCCACCGGCCACATTCTGGATGGCCGCCAGATACTCGATCGGAAAATCGACCGTGACGATATGGTCCATCAGGACGCCGGCAGAGGTGATCCGGCCATGACTGCAGACCATGCACTGGTTTTTCAGGATGGCGCCGACGTGATTGCGGACCCACGCCTTGAATTCATCGATGTTCTGAACGGCCTCCGCCGCCGCGAGGCAGTGCTCAATGACATTAATTTGCATTTTTCTTATGGATTCCCGTCCCTGTCCCTCATTTTATCCGAGGCACCCCACACCGAGACCGGTCGATTATCCGCAAAAGACGCTCAACCCCCTCTTCTCCCCCGAAAAACAATCTTCAAATCAGCATAATGAAATCAACCGATTTCAATTCCGCGGGAATGATGCATTTTCTAACTCTAAATTAAGGCATCACGCGCCCTGCACCTTTGTGCAACGCCAACGGCTCATGCACAGGATCTGGATGCCTGCTGATCACCGTTTGTGGCGGAAGACCTCAACCGGCGTCGCCGAATGTCCGCATCGCCAGCCAATACGCGTGAGCAACAGTCCGCTGGCGGAGGCGATGCGCGATCACCGAGCATGCCTCTACGCAAGGTCCGAGCCGAGCCTGATTGCACGGATGCCACCCTGCGGCCATGACACGCATGGGGAGACCCACGCTCATGGCGCAGGAGGCACTCTGGTGCCGACAACGATGCCGTTCGCCAACGCGCCGCCTGCCGTCGGCGGTCAAGGGGGTTGGCTAGGCCGCCCGATGTGCTACAATCGCGGGCTTCCGGAGAGATGGATGAGTGGTTTAAGTCGCACGCCTGGAAAGCGTGTATAGGTTAATAGCCTATCGGGGGTTCGAATCCCCCTCTCTCCGCCAGGAATACAAGCATCCCCGTAGACGCCAACGCCTACGGGGATTTTTCTTTTTCAGCCCATCACCAGACACGCGGCGAATCTGCCCGGGACAGAGGGATACCGCCTCCGTCCCTCTCCAGCACGATCCCGTCACGGACATCAGACCTCCCCGCCCAGGCGTCCTCTCCCGGGGATGCAAGGACGAATCCGTCCCCACCCTGCCGAACGCACGCACCAGTACACCAACGCGCCACGGCGGCACCGCTCTCCACCATCACAAATGCCATTGTCATCACGCCGGCAACCGCACGGTGTCGCCGACGATGCCCCGCCCCGCCCGCCCAGGCCGAAGCCGGACACAGCAACCTCGCCGAGGCCAGGTTGAATCTCGCGAACAAAATATCCGGCACACCCGACTCAATAGCAGACATAAATCAGATGAATACCCAAGCACCACCACCTTCGCCTCCTCGAACCCAAGCCCCCCACACCCGAGCCAGCACCAGAATTCACCGAAAACCCCGTACCAGCAAGCCATAGCACAACCCGGGGCAAATAAAAAAACAAATCCACAATAAAAATCATTCAGCTTTCCAAAAACCCGCCGATAACCCCAAACGGATAATGCAGAAAGCGACCACCCAAACCAATCACCCTGTTATCCAGCCCCTAGCAGCACGGCAACACCTATAGCGACAGGACTGTCCGCCATACCCCGGCACAGCGCGCCAGCCTCCCCCTGAATCCCCTTGTTCCACCTATCGGAGGACGCTGTGAACCTTTCCCGGATGTCGATCAAGACCAGGCTCACCCTGGGTTTCGGGGCGCTGGCCGCCTGCGTCGTCGTGGTGTCGGCCCTGTCGTTGCGGGCCCTGAGTGAATCGACGCAGGGCTTTTCGGGGTTCGTGCAGGGCATCACCGCCCACGCGACCCTGGCCAACAACGTGCGCACCGCGGTCGACCGCCGGGCCATCGCGGCGCGCAACCTGGTCCTCGTGATCAAGCCGCAGGACATGGAGATGGAAAAGGCCGAGGTGCTGCGCGCGCACGAGGAAGTCCAGGCCCAGCTCGCGCAGCTCAAGGCGATGGCGGACGACGGCCGGAATGTGTCGGAGCAGGCCCGTGCGCTGGCCGAAGCGATCGACCGCGTGGAAGCCCGCTACGGCCCCGTGGCCACCGGGATCGTGCAACTGGCGCTGGACGGCAAGCGCGACGAGGCCATCCAGAAGATGGACGACGAATGCCGTCCGCTGCTGGCCGAGCTGATCCAGGCCACCACCGCCTACGCCCGCTATACGCGCGAACGCCAGGAACAGCTCGTCGCGGCTGACGAAGCGCAGTACGGGCAGCGCGCAGCCTGCTGATCGCGCTGTCAATCGCGGCGGTGCTCGTGGCGATCGGGGCGGGCGTGCTGATCACGCGCTCGATCACGCGCCCCATCGGCAAGGCCGTGAACGTGGCGGAGACGGTGGCCCGCGGCGACCTCGGCAGCCGTATCGACGCCGAAGGCACCGACGAGACCAGCCACCGGCTCGCCGCGCTCGCCGACATGAACACCCGCCTGACGCAGATCGTCGACAAGGTGCGCGACAGCAGCGGCAGCATCGCCGGCGCGGCCAGGCAGATCGCGGCGGGCAACGCCGACCTGAGCCAGCGCACCGAAGCGCAGGCGTCCTCGCTGCAGGAAACCTGCCGCCAGCATGGAAGAGCTGACCTCCACCGTGAAGCAGAACGCCGACAATGCCCAGCACGCCACCGAACTGGCCGCGACGGCGTCGGAGGTGGCGCAGAAGGGCAACGCCGTGGTGAGCCAGGTGGTCTCGACCATGCAGGACACCAGCGACCGCTCCGGCAAGATCGCGGAGATCACCAGCATCATCGAGGGGATTGCCTTCCAGACCAACATCCTGGCCCTGAACGCCGCGGTGGAAGCCGCCCGCGCGGGCGATCAGGGGCAGGGCTTCGCGGTGGTCGCCAACGAGGTGCGCAGCCTCGCGCAGCGCTCTGCCAAGGCGGCCAAGGAGATCAAGGAGATCAAGGAGCTGATCGCCTCGTCGGTCGAGCGCATCCACGACAGCTCGACGCTGGCGACGCGCTACAGCGGATCGCGCAGATAGCCGACCAGCCGGTCCACCACCGGCCGGTTCGGCCGGGTCAGCAGGCTGACGATCACGGCGGCGGCAAACCCGGCCGGCACGCCGAACGCCCCCGAGGCGATCGGGTCGACGCCGAACCACGGCCGCCCCAGGATGCCCGTCATCCGCGTGAAGAACGGGTAGTTGACGAAGATGTAGTACACGCTG
Organism: Ralstonia nicotianae; assembly: GCF_018243235.1. NCBI lineage: Bacteria > Pseudomonadati > Pseudomonadota > Betaproteobacteria > Burkholderiales > Burkholderiaceae > Ralstonia > Ralstonia nicotianae. The sequence continues at coordinate 1,532,870 of NZ_CP046674.1, read as the reverse complement.
ACCGCCAGCCCGGTCAGCATGCCCGCGATGGCGCCGGCCCGGTTGGTGCGCTTCCAGAACACGCCCAGCACCAGCACCGGGAAGAAGCACGACGCCGCCAGCGAGAACGCGGCGCCCACCAGAAACAGGATGTTGCCCGGCTTGAGCGAGGTCACGTAGGCCGCCAGCAGCGCCACGCCCAGCAGCACCACCTTGGCGCCGGTCACGCGGCGCTGGTGGCTGGCGTTGTTGTCGATCATGTGGAAATACACATCGTGCGACAGCGCGTTGGCAATGGTCAGCAACAGCCCATCGGCGGTCGACAGCGCGGCGGCCAGCGCGCCCGCCGCGATCAGCCCCGACATCACGTACGGCAGCCCGGCGATCTCGGGCGCGGCCAGCACGATCATGTCGGGCTGGATCATCACCTCGGCCCATTGCACGATGCCGTCGCCATTGATGTCGTGCAGCGCGAACACCGGCGGGTCCACCTTGCGCCACGGCACGATCCACTGCGGCAGGTCGGCGAACGAGGTGCCCACCAGGTGCTGCAGCAGGTCCAGCTTCACCAGCGCCGCCAGCGCCGGCGCCGACACGTACAGCAGCACGATGAAGAACAGCGTCCAGCCGACCGAGTTGCGCGTCTCGCGCACCGACGGCGTGGTATGGAAGCGCGTCAGGATGTGCGGCAGGCTGGCCGTGCCGACCATCAGACAGAACACCAGCAGCACGAAATTCAGCCGCTGCCGGCCGCGCTCGGCTTCGGAGGCGGACGGGAACGGCTCGGTCGAGGGCGGCGCCACGCGGCTGTGCGCCAGCGCCTCCTCGCGCTGCTGGTTCCACAGGATGCCGGCGGCGGCCGCATCGGGCGGGAAGGCCTCGCGCGCGCGCTCGAGCGCCTTGATCTCGCGCAGCGGCGCGTTGTGTTCGCGCGCGCGCTTGAGCTGCGCGTTCAGCGCTTCACGCGTCTCGTCGAAGGATTGCGGCAGCCGCGCGATGCGCTCCTGCAGCGCCTGCGCGTCGGCCAGGAAGCGCTCGCGCACGGCCTGCTCGGCGGGATCCTGCGCGATGCGGCGCTCCGCCGCCTCAATCTGCAGCAGCAGCCGGCCGGTGGAGAGCTGCGGCACCGGGTCGTGATGCCGGTGCCAGCCGATCATCGCCACCACGCCCAGGAACGACACGATCAGGATGATGTACTGCGCCACCTGCGTCCACGTCACCGCGCGCATGCCGCCCAGGAACGAACACACCAGGATGCCCGCCAGCCCGAAGAACACCCCCACCGAGAACTCCACCCCGATGAAGCGCGTGACCACCAGCCCCACCCCCTGGATCTGCGCGACGAGGTAGACGAACGAACACAGCGTCGCGCCCAGCACGGCGATGCCGCGCACGACCGCGCTGCCGCCCCGCTCGCCGTTGCCGTAACGCGTGGCGAGGAAGTCCGGCACCGTGTAGCCGCCGAACTTGCGCAGGTAGGGCGCCAGCAGGAACGCGACCAGGCAGTAGCCGCCGGTCCAGCCCATCACGTAGGCCAGCCCCTCGTAGCCGGAAGCGAACACGATGCCCGCCAGGCCGATGAACGAGGCCGCGCTCATCCAGTCGGCGGCGGTGGCCATGCCGTTGAAGAAAGCCGGCACGCGACGCCCGGCCACGTAGTACTCGGTCAGGTCCGCCGTGCGGCAGATCAGTCCGATGCAGGCATAGATCGCGATGGTGACGAACAGGAACACGTAGCCGAGCCACACGCCCGGCCCGCGCACGCGCTCGATCGCGCCCATCATCACGATGAAGAGCAGCAGGCCGGCGGTGTACAGCCCGTAATAGACAAACAGCCGCCTGCGAAAGCGGCTGTCCGTGGCAGCGTCGGTGGCGGCCAAGGCAGGCAGGCCGGTGCCGGATCAGCGGGCTTCCTTGAGCTGCTCCAGGATGGCCGGGTTCTCCAGCGTGGAGGTGTCCTGCGTGATGTCCTCGCCCTTGGCGATCGAGCGCAGCAGGCGCCGCATGATCTTGCCCGAGCGCGTCTTGGGCAGGTTGTCGCCGAAGCGGATGTCCTTCGGCTTGGCGATCGGGCCGATCTCCTTGCCGACCCAGTTGCGCAGGTCGGTGGCGATCTGCCGGGCCTCGTCCCCATTCGGGCGCGTGCGCTTGAGCACCACGAAGGCGCAGATGGCCTCGCCGGTCATGTCGTCCGGGCGGCCCACCACGGCGGCCTCGGCCACCAGCGGGTTGGCCACCAGCGCCGATTCGATCTCCATCGTGCCCATGCGGTGGCCCGAGACGTTCAGCACGTCGTCGATGCGGCCCATGATGGTGAAGTAGCCGGTTTCCTTGTCGCGCACCGAGCCGTCGCCGGCCAAGTAGAGCTTGCCGCCCAGTTCGGCCGGGAAGTAGCTCTTGCGGAAGCGCTCCGGATCGCCCCAGATGGTGCGGATCATCGCCGGCCACGGCCGCTTGACGACGAGGATGCCGCCCTGCCCGTCCGGCAGGTCCTGCCCGGTCTCGTCGACGATGGCGGCCATGATGCCCGGCAGCGGCAGCGTGCATGAGCCCGGCACCAGCGGCGTCGCGCCCGGCAGCGGCGAGATCATGTGGCCGCCGGTCTCGGTCTGCCAGAAGGTGTCGACGATCGGGCAGCGGCCGCCGCCGATGTTCGTGTGGTACCACATCCAGGCTTCCGGGTTGATCGGCTCGCCCACGGTGCCCAGCAGGCGCAGGCTGGACAGGTCGTACCGCTTCGGGTGGCTCGTCTCATCGGCCTCGGCGGCCTTGATCAGCGAGCGGATCGCCGTCGGCGCAGTGTAGAAGGTGTTGACCCGATGCTTCTGGATCATGTCCCAGAAGCGGCCGGCGTTCGGGTAGGTCGGCACGCCCTCGAACACCACCTGGGTGGCGCCGGCGGCGAGCGGGCCATACGCGATATAGGTGTGGCCGGTGACCCAGCCGATGTCGGCGGTGCACCAGAAGACATCGTCGGGCTTCAGGTCGAAGGTCCACTGCATCGTCAGCAACGCCCACAGCAGGTAGCCGCCGGTGCTGTGCTGCACGCCCTTGGGCTTGCCGGTCGAGCCCGAGGTGTAGAGGATGAACAGCGGATGCTCGGCGCCGACCGGGGTGACCTCGCAGGTGTCGGGCTGGCCGGCTTCGACTTCGTCCATGGCGCGGTCGCGGCCCTCGACCCAGTTCACGCCGGCGCCGGTGCGCCGATAGACGATCACGTGGCGGACGGCCTCGCTGCCCTCCATCGCCAGCGCCTCGTCGGCGATGGCCTTGAGCGGCAGCGCCTTGCCGCCGCGCATCTGCTCGTCGGCCGTGATGACGGCAACGGCCCCCACGTCGACGATCCGCTCCTGCAACGACTTGGCCGAGAACCCGCCGAACACCACCGAGTGCGTCGCCCCGATGCGCGCGCAGGCCTGCATGGCGACGACGCCCTCGATCGACATCGGCATGTAGATCACCACGCGGTCGCCCTTGCGGATGCCCAGTGCCTTCAGGCCATTGGCGAAGCGGCACACGCGGGCATGCAGCTCGCGATAGGTGATGCGCGCGACCGAGCCATCGTCGGCCTCGAAGATCACGGCGACCTTGTCGGCGTTGCCGTTCTCCAGGTTGCGCTCGAGGCAGTTGTACGAGGCGTTGAGCTCACCGTCCTCGAACCAGGTGTAGAACGGCGCCCTGGATTCGTCGAGGACCTTGGAGAAGGGCTTGTGCCACAGCAGGTGCTCGTGCGCCAGGCGCGCCCAGAAGCCTTCGTAGTCGCGCTCGGCCTCGGCGCACAGCGCGCGGTAGGCGTCCATGCCGGCGATGTTGGCCTGTTTGACGAAGGACGCGGGCGGCTCGAAGACACGCGTTTCCTGCAGAACAGATTCAATGCCAGCCATGATGTCTCCTGATAGCGAAGTCTGTAATCGTTTTGCCGCGAATCTAAGCAGCCGGCCTTACTCCAGCCTTACGCAAGCGCGACGTGCGCCGGCCGCCGCAGTGTGTCATGCAACGCATCACTATAATGCGTCACCCGCGTCCGCCGCACTCACCGCAGTGCAGCATGGCTGCCCGGCAAGCCGCGTCCGGCGCCGCTCTTCGTCGATCTTCCATCGTGCCCATCCACGCCCTCTTCCTCATTGCCGCCATGGCCCTGGTCGGCAGCAACGTCGGCTTCGGCAAATCCATCGTCGCCGTGATGCCGGTGATGCTGTTCGCCCTGCTGCGCTTCGTGATCGCCGTCGCCTGCATGGCGCCGTGGTACCGGCCATCGCGCATGCGGCGCGTGACGCGCGGCGAGTGGACCAACCTGTTCCTGCAGGCGCTCTTCGGCACCTTCGGCTTCACGCTGCTGATGCTCAATGGCGTGCGGCTGACCTCGGCGCTGGCCGCCGGCATCATCACCAGCACCATCCCGGCGACGGTCGCGCTGCTGTCGTGGCTGGTGCTGCGCGAGAAGCCCTCGGGGCGCACGCTGGTATCGGTGACGCTGGCGGTGGCGGGCGTGGCGCTGCTCAACGCCGATCGCGGCGGCGAATTCGCGGGCGCTGCCCCGGCCGATGCGGCCCGGGCCCTGCTGGGCAACGCGCTGGTGATGGGCGCGGTGCTGTGCGAATCGGTCTACGTGGTCCTGTCGCGCCGGCTGACGCAAACGTTGCCGGCCATCGAGATCTGCGCCTATACCCACCTGATCGGCGCGCTGCTGATGCTGCCGCTGGGGCTGGCGCCGCTGCTCACCTTCGACCTGCCGTCGGTGCCGCCGCACATCTGGGGCCTGGTCGTGTGGTATGCGCTGTCGGCCAGCCTCTTCTCGTTCTGGCTGTGGATGAAAGGCATCCGGCACGTGCCGGCGCATCTGGCCGGCGTGTTCACCTCGGTGCTGCCGATCGCGGCCGCCGCCTACGGCATCATCGCGCTGGGCGAGGCGCCGGGCTGGGCGCACGGCGCGGCGCTGGCCTGCGTGGTGGCGGGGATCCTGGTGGCGAGCTGGCCGGCCCGGCCGCGCCGGACGGTGCCGCGCGGGCGCATGCCCGATCCGCTGGACCCGCTCGACCCGTCGCTGGACCACGACTGACCATCGGCCCCGCCACAACCTCAGCCGCCCGACAGGCGCGCAACGTTAGAATCACGCGGTTTTCCCGTCCTATCCTTCCGAGCATGAAGTCGCCCATCGCCCCGCTCCGCCCGATTCCCCGCCTGATCTTCTTTTCGCGCTGGCTGCAGCTGCCGCTGTACCTGGGCCTGATCGTCGCCCAGGCCGCCTACGTCTACCTGTTCCTGGTCGAGGTCTGGCACCTGGTGGCCCACCTGGGCGAGCTGGACGAGACCAAGATCATGCTGGCCGTGCTGGGCCTGATCGACGTGGTGATGATCTCCAACCTGCTGATCATGGTGATCATCGGCGGCTACGACATCTTCGTCTCCAAGCTGGGCATCGAAGGACACGAGGACGAGCCGGAATGGCTCGATCACGTCAACGCCGGCGTGCTGAAGGTCAAGCTGTCGATGGCGCTGATCAGCATCTCGTCGATCCACCTGCTCAAGACCTTCATCGACGCCGCGCAGAAAGACACCCACACGATCCTGTGGCAGGTGACGATCCACGTGGCGTTCCTGATCTCGGCCCTGGTGATGGCCTGGGTGGACCGCCTCGTCTCGCACGCCATCCCGCAGGAAGCGGCCGCCCAAGCACACTGACGCGGCGCCCGCCGCCGGGCGATTCCGACCAATCCGCTCGGACAATCCGCCGCCGGCATTGCGTGTATGATTCCGGGCTGGTCTGAGCCGGCGGCGCCCTGCCGCCGGTACGCCGCGCAGGCCACTGCCGCTGCGGTTGCCGCACCCGGTTTCCCATTCCTACATCGTTGGTCCCCACCATGACCGTCATTCGTCAAGAAGACCTCATCCAGAGCGTCGCCGACTCCCTGCAGTACATCAGCTATTACCACCCGATGGACTACATCACTGCTCTGGGCCAGGCCTATGAGCAGGAGCAGAGCCCGGCCGCCAAGGATGCCATCGCGCAGATCCTGACCAACAGCCGCATGTGCGCCGAAGGCAAGCGCCCGATCTGCCAGGACACCGGCATCGTCACCGTGTTCCTGAAAGTCGGCATGAACGTGCGCTGGGACGGCGCCACGATGAGCCTGGAAGACATGGTCAACGAAGGCGTGCGCCGCGCCTATAACGACCAGGACAACAAGCTGCGCGCCAGCGTCCTGGCCGACCCGGCCGGCAAGCGCACCAACACGAAGGACAACACCCCGGCGGTGATCAACATGTCCATCGTGCCGGGCGACACAGTAGACGTGATCGTCGCGGCCAAGGGCGGCGGCTCCGAGGCCAAGTCCAAGTTCGTGATGCTCAACCCGTCCGACTCGATCGTCGACTGGGTGCTCAAGACGGTGCCGACCATGGGCGCCGGCTGGTGCCCGCCGGGCATGCTGGGCATCGGCATCGGCGGCACCGCCGAGAAGGCGATGCTGCTGGCCAAGGAAGCCCTGATGGAGCCGATCGACATCCAGGACCTGATCGCGCGCGGCCCGTCGAACCGCGCCGAAGAGCTGCGCATCGAGCTCTACGAAAAGGTCAACGCACTGGGTATCGGGGCCCAGGGCCTGGGCGGCCTCGCCACCGTGCTCGACGTGAAGATCAAGGACTACCCGACCCACGCCGCCAACCTGCCGGTGGCCATGATCCCGAACTGCGCGGCCACCCGCCACGCGCACTTCACGCTGGACGGCAGCGGCGTCGCCAAGCTCGAAGCGCCGGACCTGTCGCAATGGCCGAAGGTCGAGTGGGCGCCGAACACCGAAACCTCCAAGCGCGTTGATCTGAACGCGCTCACGCCGGAAGAAGTCGCCTCGTGGAAGCCGGGCCAGACCCTGCTGCTCAACGGCAAGATGCTCACGGGCCGCGACGCCGCGCACAAGCGCATCGCCGACATGCTGGCCCGCGGCGAACAGTTGCCGATCGACTTCACCAACCGCGTGATCTACTACGTCGGCCCGGTCGATCCGGTGCGCGACGAGGTGGTCGGTCCGGCCGGCCCCACCACGGCCACGCGCATGGACAAGTTCACCGAGACAATGCTCGCCAAGACCGGCCTGATCGCCATGGTCGGCAAGGCCGAGCGCGGTCCGGTCGCCATCGAGGCCATCCAGAAGCACAAGTCGGCCTACCTGATGGCCGTGGGCGGCGCGGCCTACCTTGTGTCCAAGGCCATCCGCGGCGCGAAGGTGCTGGCATTCGAAGACCTGGGCATGGAAGCCATCTACGAATTCGACGTGAAGGACATGCCCGTCACCGTGGCGGTCGACAGCGCGGGCACCTCGGTGCACAAGACCGGCCCGGCGGAATGGCAGGCCAAGATCGGCAAGATCCCGGTCGCCGCGGCGTGATCGGCTGACGCCATCCCGCCATGACGACACGCGCGCAGGCACCGGTCGGGGTCTTCGACTCCGGCCTCGGAGGGCTCTCCGTCCTGCGCGCGATCCGTGCCGAACTGCCGGCCGAATCCCTCCTCTACCTGGCGGATTCCCGCCATGCCCCGTACGGGGAAAAACCTCCTGAATTCATTGCCGGGCGTACGCTGCGCGTGTGCGAGTGGCTGGTCGGCCAGGGCTGCAAGGCACTGGTGATCGCCTGCAACACGGCCACGGCGCAGGCCGTGCACCTGCTGCGCGAGCAGCTCGCCGTGCCGGTGATCGGCGTCGAGCCGGGCCTGAAGCCGGCGGTGGCCACATCGCGCAGCCGCGTGGTCGGCGTGCTGGCGACGGAAAGCACGCTACGCAGCGACAAGTTCGCGCGCCTGCTGGGCAATGTCTCGGGGGATTGCCGCGTGCTGTGCCAGCCCGGCTACGGCCTCGTTCCGCTGATCGAGCGCGGCGACACGCACTCGCCCGCCGTGCTGGAGCTGCTGCGGGCCTACCTGCTGCCGATGCTCGAAGCCGGCGCCGACACGCTGGTGCTCGGCTGCACGCACTACCCGTTCCTGCAGGACGCCATCCGCGAGATCGCCGGCGACCGCCTCACGCTGATCGACACCGGACACGCCGTGGCGCGCCATCTCGGCCGCACGCTGGCCGCCGCGCACTTGCAGGCCACGGGGGCCGCCGCGTCCCCGCGCTTCCTGAGCACCGCGGACGTGCTGCCGCTGCAGGCCATGGTGGCCGCGCTGCTGGGCGAGGCGCCAATGGCACAGCGGATCGACATCGGCGACATCGGCGACACCGCCGTCCCGCCGCTCGCTTCGCACCAATAAGCAATCCGCAATAAAAACGGGCCCGCAGAAACCTGCGGGCCCGTCATGTCATGGCCTCGGTGGGAGCGCGGCTCCCTGGACCAGCGGACTGCGCCGCCGGTCCGAGGGCAAGGACGCGCCTTAGCCGGCGCTCGCGATATCCGCCTGCGCCGCGGCGGGCTGGACCGCTTCCGCCTCGACCTCGTCCTCACGCTCATACTTCGCCACCACGGCGGTGGCAATGCTGTTGCCGATCACGTTGGTGGCCGTGCGGCCCATGTCGAAGAACTGGTCGATGCCCAGGATCAGCAGCAGGCCCGCCTCGGGCAGATGGAACATCGGCAGCGTCGCGGCCACCACCACCAGCGACGCGCGCGCCACGCCGGCCATGCCCTTGCTGGTCAGCATCAGCACCAGCAGCAGGGTCAGCTGTTGCGTGAAGCCCATTTCGATGTTGTAGGCCTGTGCGATGAACAGCACGGCAAAGGCCTGGTACATCATCGAGCCGTCGAGGTTGAACGAGTAGCCCAGCGGCAGCACGAAGCTGGAGATGCGCTTGGGCACGCCAAAGCGATCCAGCGCCTCGATGGTCTTCGGATAGGCCGACTCGCTGCTGGCGGTCGCGAAGGCCAGCAGGATCGGCTCACGGATCAACGAGGCCAGGCGCCCGATGGAGCGGCCCAGCAGCAGGTAGCCCACCAGGAACAGGATCATCCACAGCAGCGCCAGGCCGAGGTAGAACTCGCCGATCAGCTTGCCGTACGTCCACAGCACGCCCACGCCTTCCACGGTGATGGCGGCGGCCATGGCGGCAAACACGCCCAGCGGCGCAAAGCGCATCACGTAGTCGGTGATGCGGAACATCAGCTTGGTCAGTTCCTCCAGCCCGCGCCCGACGACGGTCTCCATCGGCTTCTCGACGCTGGCCAGCGCCGCACCGAAGAACAGCGAGAACACCAGGATCTGCAGGATCTCGTTGTTCGCCATCGATTCCACGATGCTGCGCGGGAAGACGTGGGTGAAGAAGCCCTTGAGCGTGAAGTCGCCCGTCTTGAGCCCCACCGCCGCCGCCGTATCCGGCAGCGGCATGTTCAGCTGCATACCGGGCTGGAAGAAGTTGACCAGCACCATGCCCAGCGCCAGCGAGATCACGGACGCGGTGACGAACCACAGCATCGCGCGCAGGCCAATGCGGCCGACCGAGCGGCCGCCGCTCATGCTCGCCAGCCCCGTCACCAGGGTCGAGAAGACCAACGGCGCAATGATCATCTTGATCATGCGCAGGAAGATATCGGTCACGATACTGAAGTACGAGGCGAGCTCCTTGGCCGCCTGGGCGTCCTTCGCGTACTCGTGGCATCCCCAGCCGACCGCGATGCCAAGCAGCATCGCTACGCCGATATGGGTGGTCAGGCGTTTGGTGTTCATTCCCCCTCCTACGGGTGCTCGGGCCATGACTTCGACCCTTGGCTTTGATGGTGTCGCTGCGGATGGCGTCTGGCCTGCCGCTGCGCCCGAAAGCGCGAGCGGGTCAGCCTCTGCGTACCGGGAATCCGCCGTCCAGTTGCCTGGCCGCCATACTCCCCACTCCGTCACGATCTGACAAAAAGCGAGGATATTAGAGAAGCAGGGGCCTATTGTTATGTCGATGTTGCATAGCACCATGCAAATTTTGCATAGTTTTGCGCAAAAACCGTGTGTCCGCCCCGGATCGCCGCACCGCTGCTGGGGTGGTGGCGTACGACCGACATTGTGAAGACGGGCGACAGCGCGTGCCGCGCGGACGATGCGGGGCGCCTTGCCGCGCACAAGCGCTGCGGGCCATCCCGCGCCGCCGCACTGCTAGCATCGAGGTCCACCGCAATCCGCATTCAGCCAGGAGCCCGCTCCATGAAGATGGCCCCCTTCGCCTTCGGCACCACCGACTGGTCACGCATTGAACCCACCGAGCACAAGGGCGAGACCGGCATGGCGACCTGGCGCACATGCCACTTCGGCGCCGAGCCGGACCGCATCCGGGTGCGCATGGTCGAGTACACACCCGGTTACCTGGCCGATCATTGGTGCAAAAAGGGACACATCCTCTTCTGCATGGAAGGGGCGCTGGAGACCACCCTCGAAGACGGCCGCAAGTTTGTTCTCACCGCCGGCATGAGCTATCAGGTCGGCGACAACGCCGAAGCGCACCGGTCCTATACCCGGAGCGGCGCCCGGCTGTTCATCGTCGATTGAGCCGGCGCGGACCGGCCCCTTCCGGTTCACGGCCCACGGCCCGCGCTAGCCGTCCAGCGAACGCCCCAGCGCATCGAGCAGGAACTGCGTGCCGCGCTCGCGCGAGCCGGCATCGTCGTAACCGTCGAGATAAGCGCCCTGCTCGGTCATCACCAGCCGCGTTCCGGTGCCGGTCCCGGACGGCTTGAGCTCGATCGTGGCCAGCGAGACGGAAATCTTCCGCGCGTCCAGATGCATGGTGTATGCGTAGACGATGCGCTCGTCCGGCACCACGTCGTGGTAGACCGCCTCGAAGGTCGACACCACGCCGCTCTCCCATCGCCCCTTCACCAGCTCGCGCCCGCCGGGCCGGACGTCCATCTCCCGCACGAGCACCGTATAGCCGTTGCCGCCGGCAAACCACCTGGCCTTGGCGGCCGGATCGGTCAGCGCCTGGAACACCCGCTCGCGCGGCGCCGGGTACGTTCGCTCGATCGTGAAGCTCGCGTGCACGGCCGAGCGCTCCGCCGGTACCGACTCCGGCATCCGGGCGGCTTCGCGGGCCAGGCGATCCAGCGTCTGCTCCCAGCCCTGCGGGGCGCCCCGCAGCATGGCCTCGGCCACCGACGGCACCAGCACCGTGTAGCGCTGCGTGACCTCCAGCCGCGTCCCGCCCTGCGCGTCCGTGAAGGTGGCGACCGTGTGCGCATGAAACAGCGGCTTGCCCTGATCATCGACCGCGCTCATCTCGATCACCAGCCGGGCGTCGGGCACGATCTCCGTGTAGTGGCCGCGTGTCCAGTAGTCCTGCCCTTCCGGCGAGCGCATGCAGACGTTGAAGACCCCGCCGACCCGGAAATCGATCTCCGCCTGCGGCACGGAAAAGCCCGCCGGGCAAAACCAGCGCCGGATGTGCTCCGCCGATGTCCATGCCTTGAATACCCACGCGCGCGGGACCAGGAACGTCCGGGAGACCACCAGCGGCCGTGCCTGCAGGTCCGTCGCGTTTTCATTCGCCGTCGTCATGAGCTGCTCCTTCCTGTCCGAGGGTTGCCAGGTAGGCGCCAAGCCGGTCGAAGTGGTGTTCCCACTCGATGCGCCGCTGGTTGATCCATTGCTCCGCCAGGCTCAGCGCCTGCGGTTCGATCCGGCAGGTCCGCACGCGGCCGGTCTTCTCGGAGCGCACGAGGCCCGAATGCTCCAGCACCGCCAGGTGCTGCATCACGGCCGGCAGCGACATCCCCAGCGGCCGTGCGAGCTCGCTCACAGAGGCAGGGCCCCGGGTCAGCTGCGCGAGCATCGATCGCCGGGTCGCATCGGCGAGCGCCTGAAACGTCAGATCGAGCGAAGCGTCATGGTTAAGCATGTCCTTAAGTCTAGGAAGGCAAAACAGTTAAGCAAGTCCTTTATCTTCCGATTGCGCCGGCAATGAAAAACCCGCGCACCCTGTGGGAATGCGCGGGCAGTCACGTGCCGTCGCGGGTATCCGCCGGCTAACGCGGCACAAACCCCATCGAGCGCCGTTCGCGCAGCTCCGGCTTGATCGCGTGCTCCTGCCGCAACTGCGCCAGGAACGCCTCCGGATCGAGCGCCTCGCCCAGGAGCACCGCCTGCTGCTTGACGGTGGCGAAATCGCCGGGGGTCAGCACGTCGAGCGAGGCAAGCGCATCGCGCCACGCCGCGGTCATGGCGTCCGCATTGCCGCCCAGCGCCTCGGTGATGAACATCCGCTCGCGCTGCGCGCGCTCCAGCGGCCGGAAGCGGATCTTGAAGGCAAAGCGCCGCAGCGCCGCCTCGTCGATGCGGTCGAACAGATTGGTCGTGCAGACGAAGATGCCGTCAAAGCGCTCCATGCCCTGCAGCATCTCGTTGACTTCCGACACTTCGTAGTTGCGCACCGCACCCTGGCGGCTCTGCATGAAGCTGTCGGCCTCGTCGAGCAGCAGCAGCGCGCGCTCCTCCTCGGCCCGCGCGAACATCGCCGCGATCTGCTGCTCGGTCTCGCCGACGTACTTGCTCATCAGGTCGGAGGCGCGGCGGATCATCAGCGGTATGTCCAGCCGGCTGGCGATGTGCTCGGCCAGCACGGTCTTGCCGGTACCCGGCGGCCCGAAGAAGCACAGCGTGCCGCGCCGCCGCACGCGCAGGGCCTCGATCACGCGCTCGACCGGGAAGCGCGTCTCCAGGTTCAGGTAATCGAGCCGGTATTCCGTCACGACGCGATGGGCCTGCATCTCCGGGCGCATCCCCATGGCGTGGTCGGCATGGTCGAGCTGGCGCACGATCAACGACTCCGCGGACTCGGCCATGGCCGGCTGCGTCAGGCGCGCGAACCGCGCGGCGGAATCGATCTGCGCGGGCGTGAGCGTCTTGCGCGCCGCCAGCTTGGCCATGAAGGCATCGGAGACATCCAGCCCCTCCAGGTGCTTGCGGATGATGCTCTCGCGCACCATCGGCGGCGGCACCCTCAGCTCCAGGTGGAACTGGAAGCGGCGCAGGTAGGCCGGATCGATCTGGCGGATCGAGTTCGACACCCAGATCACGGGCACCGGATTCTGCTCCAGGGTCTGGTTGACCCACGCCTTGCCGTTGACCGAGCCGCGCGGCTCCTCGTGGCCGAACAGGCTCATCAGCTCGCGCGTCGGCCCCGGGAAGACATCCTCGACCTCGTCGAACAGCAGCACCGCGCGCGACCGGCCCCGCAGGAAGGCCTGCGACACCTGCAGCGAGCGATAACGGTCCTTGCCGGACAGGCTGTTGCCGTCCTTGTCCAGGCAGTCGACTTCGTACAGCTCGCAGCCGGCGTCGCGCGCCAGCACGCGCGCCAGCTCGGTCTTGCCCGTGCCCGGCGCACCGTAGAGCAGGATGTTGACGCCCATGGCGCGCTGGCGCGTGGCGCTCTCCAGCAGGGCCGCCAGGTAGCGCGCGTCGGTCTCGACGTGGGGGTAGTCCGCCTGGGTCAGCGTGGTCGGCGGGGCCGGCCGCGTGAACACGGCCATCATCTCGGCCTCGCAGGCATAGTCGCCCAGCAGCACGTGCAGCAGGCGATCGGAGATGCGCATCAGGTCGCCCAGGTCGGTCACGCTGTTCTCGGGCAGCGGCGGCTCGATCAACCCCAGCGTCTCCAGCCGCGACCCCGGCCGCAGCGAGGCCGCCACCTCGGCCGTGCTGGCCCCGGCCAGGCCCGCCAGCAGCTGGAAGGCCTCCTGGCTGTGCGCCACCTTGCAGTCGACCATCACCGCGCGCAGGTCGCGCTTGTACTTGACCAGCGACGCGAACAGCAGCAGCGCCCGCTCGTGCGGCGGCAGGCCCAGCACGCGCGCGAGCATGTCGATGTTGCCGACCAGCAGCACGCGCTCGCTCGCCAGCCGTTCGTTCAGCGCATCGCACGATGCGCCAAACACGGTGAACATGTCCTTGGCGTGATGCTTGACGTATTCGTCGAGGTAGTAGAACAGCGAGCCTTCATCGAAGGCGCTGCTCCATTGGCCGTGGCGGTCCATGAAGGTGGACAGGTCCAGCCGGCCGACGCTGCGCCAGCCCGGCATGTCGGCGCAGCGGGCGGCCAGAAAGCGCTGCAGCCGCTGAATGACCGTCACCGGCCAGATCAGCTCCGGCGCGCACACCGTCAGGATGTCGTTGATATTGGTGCGCAGGTTGAAGCGCAGGCCCATCGCGCACACCGTGCGCAGCGCAAACTGCGCGCACATGGAATCCAGCGACGACAGCAGCGCTTGCGGCTGCCTGCCGCCGGTGGGGACGAACGCGCCGTCATCGGCGTCGTCCAGGCTGAGGTTGACATCGTCCATGATCGCCCCCGTTCCCCGTTCACGGTTGGCCGGCCGGTCACCGTGTTCGAATGCATTCAATCCTAGCGCGTTTGAACGAACACCGTACCCCCGGTCCATCCCTGCCTCCGCAAGTTGCAGGCCAGCACCCGCGCTTCGGATAGGCCACCGCAGCCGGACACGCCCTGCCCTAGGCCATCCGGATACAGCCCCCACCCTACAAATGACGCGGCCATTCCCCGCAAATGGGAATCATTATCGTTTATACTCGACCCAATCGACGCGATAGGCTGAACCGTCACTGCTTCCCGTTGTCGCAACACTGTTGCATGAAGGTCGCCTACAATGTCTTCTCTTGCGGGCCTCGCGGCTTGGCCGCAACCACTCCTTGCGCCATGGAACTGCTCCTGAGTCTGATCATCAGCATCGGTGTTTCGCTGATCGTCTTCGGCAAGCGCTGAACGCGCGCGCCATGCCCCGGATGCCGGCCAACCGCTCACTCCCGATTCCGCTTTCGATTTCCCGCCGTTGATGATTCACCCTCGTACCCTCAAGATCCTCGTCGTGGTGCTGCTGATGCACGTGGGTGTGCTGACGCTGATCCAGCTCGGCCTGATCGCATCGCCGCTGCGCCAGGAACCACCACCCGAACTGCAGGTGAACATCATCCCGGACACGCCGCCGCAACCGGTGCGCCAGCCAGAACCGCCCAAGCCTGAGCCCGCCAAGCCCGCGCCGCCCAAGCAGGTGAACATCGTCAAGCCCGTGCCGCAACCCAAGCCGGCTCCGACGCCGGCACCGGCCTTGCCGCCCTCCGATACCGCACCCGTGGTGCCGGCCGCACCGCCCGCGCCTCCCGCCCCGCCGGTGGAGGCCGCACCCGCGCCGGCTCCGGCCCCGGTCCAGTCGGGCCCGATCAACGTCGGCATCAACGACATCCAGTGCAGCAACCCGCCGCTCGTCTACCCGACCATGTCGCAGAAGATGGGCGAGGAAGGCCGCACCCTCGTCAAGATCACCATCGGCCCCGAGGGCGACGTGGTCAACGCGCTGGTGGCCACCACCAGCGGCTCCGCGCGCCTGGACCGCGCCGCGCTCGAATCGGCCCGCAGCCTCCATTGCTCGCCATACAAGCAGAACGGCCGCGCCATGACCGTGGTGGCCAACAAGCCGTTCGTCTTCAAGCTCGACAATTAAACTGAACTTCGTCTTTCGCTAAGTAGGAAACCCATCATGCAGGAACTCGGTCTCTCCCATCTCTGGACACAGGGCGACATCGTCGCGCGCGGCACGGCCCTTCTGCTGCTGCTGATGTCGCTGGCCTCCTGGATCGTCATCCTCACCAAGGCGTGGGACCTGATCCGGCTCAAGTCGATGGCCCAGGGCGCCGAAAAGCGCTTCTGGCACTCCGATGACTTCGATCACGCCATGCACACGCTGGGCTCGCCCAAGGACAACCCGTTCTACGCGCTCGCGCAGACCGGTCGCGAGGCCGCCCAGCACCACCGCGCCAGCCATCCGCAACTGCACGACGTGATGGACATCTCCGACTGGATCACGCGCTCGCTCAAGAGTGCGATCGACGAATCCGTCGGCCAGATGCAGTCCGGCCTGGCGGTGCTGGCCTCGGTGGGTTCGACGGCTCCGTTCGTCGGGCTGTTCGGCACGGTGTGGGGCATCTATCACGCGCTGATCGGCATCGGCGCGGTGGGCGTGCCGACCATCGACAAGGTGGCCGGCCCGGTGGGCGAGTCGCTGATCATGACGGCCTTCGGCCTGGCCGTGGCGATTCCCGCCGTGCTCGGCTACAACGCGCTGACCCGCGGCAACAAATCGGTCATCGCCAAGCTCAACCGCTTCGCCCATGACCTGCACGCCTACTTCGTGACCGGCGCGCGCCTGCGTCCGGGCAACGCGCGCCAGGACGACGCGAGCGTGCGCCTGGCCTCGGTCAAGCCGCAATAAGGAACGGTCATGGCTTTCGGAACCTTCGACAACGATGACGAGGTGATGAGCGAGATCAACATGACGCCGCTGGTGGACGTCATGCTGGTGCTGCTGATCATCTTCATCATCACCATCCCGGTGATCAACCACGCCGTGAAGATCGACCTGCCGCGCGCGACCAACAAGCCCGACGACGCCAAGCCGCAGAGCGTCAATGTCGAGATCGACGCCAAGGGCCTGGTGTACTGGAACAACCAGCCGGTCGACGATGCCACGCTGGAGGCCGACATCGTGCAAGCCGCACGGCAGCAGCCCCAGCCCGAGATGCATCTGCGCGCGGATCGCAGCGTCCGCTACGAGCGCGTCGCCCAGGTGATGGCCGCCATCCAGCGCGGCGGCCTGGCGCGCATCGGCTTCGTGACCGAACCGATGCACAACTGACGCACCCGCCCCGCCATACGAGAACCCCCGCCACTGCGCGGGGGTTCGTCTTTTTGCGTACGCCGCAGACGGCGAGCCTCACGGCGTCAGCGTTTTGTCAGCACCGCACTTGTAATGATAACGATTCTCATTTAGAGTGACAGGTATTCGCTGGAACCTTGCCAGCCCATGCCTTCCGCCAGCCAGGACATCGCCATGAACACCGTTGAATCGCAGGACGCCGGCCGCACCGTCACCCGCCGCCGGCACATCATCGTGGCCCGCAAGCGGCCGGCTACCCTCGAGCACAGCCCCCTGGATGCCGAACCGGCTGCCGCGCCCAGCGTCAACGCCCCGGCCACCGTCGTGGGCGACGCCCGCATCATGACCTCGGAACAATTGTTCGGCGGCCAGAACGCTGTCGCCATCCGCCACAACGGCGCGCTTTACACGCTGCGCGTGACACGCTTCGGCAAGCTGATCCTGACCAAGTAACCGTATCGACTTTTGTGGGGACTGTCTCTCTCAGGAGACATTCGGCAGTAGCCAGCCATTGTCCATTCGCGTTCGCAGACATCCCAGACCCCGTCTGCCCGACAAGCGCCAGCCAAGCCGTTTCTTTCCCGCATCCTCCGAAAAAAAAGGGCGCCACGATGCGCCCTTTTCCTTGCCGGAGATGGATGTCCGTTCAGCAGATCACGTGCACGGCGGCGATGCCCGCCTTGGCGATCTGCACATCCTCCGCCGACTTCACGCCCGACACGCCCACTGCACCGGCGCACACGCCCTCCACCAGAATAGGCACGCCGCCCTCCAGCATGCCGTGCAGCAGCGGCACCGACAGGAACGAAGTCCGGCCATTGTTGATGATGTCTTCGTAGATCTTCGATTCACGACGGCCCAGCGCGGCCGTGCGCGCCTTCTCCGGCGCGATGTAGGCCGAGATGGACGCACAGCCGTCCATGCGGCGCAGGCCCAGCGGATGGCCACCGTCATCGACCACGGCGATCGTCACGGCCCATTGATGCGCGCGCGCTTCCTTCTCTGCGGCATCCAGGATCTTGTTGACGTCTTCCTGGGTCAGACAGGGCTTGGTTTTCATGGTTTTCTCCTTGGTCGTGTCATGCGATCAGCGAATGCCCTGACGGATGGACAACCACAACTGGCCCAGCGCTTCGCGCAAGGCGAAGCGGGTCAGCATCAGGCCATCCGTACGCGGCAGCAGCGAGAGTATGCCACCGGCGGGGCTCTCCTCCACCTCGCCACCCCAGCCGCACGGCGCCGGCGTGACGGTGAATCCTTGCCCTTCAAAGTATCGTCGCGCGCGCGCCATGTGCCAGTAATGCGTGACGAGGTAGATGCGCCGGATGCCCGCCGCGCGCAGCATCGGCGCGGAGAACGCGGCGTTTTCCTCGGTGGTGGCCGAGCGTGTCTCGATCCAGCGCGCATCCTGCCCCATGTCGGCGACAAGCCGGCGCATCAGCTCGGCCTCGGGCACGCCATTCCCCTCCGGCGCGCCTCCCGTCGCCAGCACCGGCAGGTGGGCAGCGCGCGCCAGCCGCGCCGCGTAGACCGTGCGCTCGAGCGACGGGCCGGACAGCGCGGTCGCGCCCTGCCCCGCATATTCACGCGCCGCCAGCTTGCGCGAACCACCCAGCAGCACCACCGCGCCCTCGCCCTGCGGCTGCAGCGCATCGAGGCGCAAGGGCGGCGCGGGATGCGTCCACGATGCCAGCAGCCGGCCGCACCACGGCGTCGCCGCCACCCAGGCCGCGATCAGCGCGATACCGAGCACCCGGCCCGCGGAGCGGCGCCAGCGCGGCACGCGCCAAGCCACCGTGCCCGCCAGCAGGGCCAGCACCAGCGGGCCGCCGGGCGGCAACAGCAGCGTGACGACAAGCGTGCTCAACAGCCAATGGGGATGCATCCGGTTTCGGTCCGTGGCGACAATGGCGCGCACCTTAGCACGCGCCCTCGCGTGGCCAGATGCCCAAATGGAGAGCCCGGGAATATGCCGGGCCTGATCGTGAAGCGCGATGGCCGCCCGCAGCCGCTGGAAGCCGTGCGGCATACCTGGGTTCCGGCCAAAGAAAAAGGCTCCCGAAGAAGCCTCTTTCCTGATGCAGCCGCCTGCGCGTCAGCGCCAATGTCCCCAGCGGTAGCCGTCATACCAGCGGTAGCGCGGCCCCCAGCGGTACCAGCCCGGGGCCACCACAACAGGCGGCGGGCCGTAGTAGACCGGTGCCGGCGCGTAATACACCGGCGGCGGAGGCGGTGCGTAGTAGACCGGCGGAGGCGGCGGGTAATACACCGGGGCCGGGGCCACGTACACCGGCGCAAACGGGACCCCGATGCCGATCCCGACGCTCACGCGCGCCGACGCTGCCTGCGGCACGGCCAGCACGGCCAATGCGGCGGCAGTTGCCATCAACAGCCCATTGCGTCGATTCATCTTCATCACCTGCGACTGGATTGGCCGGACACACCTGATTGATGCGTACCCAGGCACGATTGCGGTCTCTCTATTTTATGCAGGGCCCCAATCACAGGTGCTACGGCGAGGGCAAATTGGTAACAGGACGTAACGCCGGCGCAGGGCGGCTAAGCCGCCTTGGGCTTCGCGTCGAGCGCACCGTCCTCGATGATCCCTTCGGCATAGGCCCGTGCGGCTTCCAATGCACCACCGGCGGTGGGATACGCGCTGACCGAGTCGAGCACGGTGGTGAGCGGCAGCAGCGTCTCGCCCGTGCTGACGCGCGAGATCACCACTTCTGCACGCCACGTATCCGGCGAGATTTCATAGGCGGCCACTTCGATCTTGCAGTCGTCGTGGAACGTCATGCTTCCTCCGCATCGTGTGAAGCGCACGTCTGACCTCGCGCGTATCCGTGCGTCAACGCACGGACAGCCGGATCAGCAGCATGAATGCGGGAACGCCCGGCAGCCACGCGACGCGATCGGGCACGGTCTCCCTCCACACAGGGTGGGACATGCAGGAAGTGTAGGCGCCGGCGCCCGGCACGGGTATCGAAGCCCGCCCGCGCCGTCGTGTAGGACGGCGCCGAAACCCCTGTCGGCCCGGTGCCGACGATCCTCCCCCGGCTGGGGCAGCGCGGATCAGCGCGGCTCGGTACGCTGGCCCCCAACCTCTTCGATGACCAGTTCTTCCGCAACCTCCGCCGCGGCGACTTCCCAGCCGACCGCCGCCTTCATCAGACTCACCACCGCCTCCGAACCCGGCGGCGCACTGTCGACAAGGTTTTCCGTGACAGCGCCCCAATGGCGGCGCACCTCGTCGCCGTGACGCTGCAGCGCCTGGGCGATGCCGTTCTGCGTCTGCACGCCAATCTCCACCAGGTTGCGCGTATAGCCCGAGACCCGCTCGCCCGCCGGTTGCAGGTAGCGCACATGCGCGGTGAACCACTGGCCGGCATCCTGCGCGCCGGCAACCTCGTGCAGGCACTGTTCCGTCTCGCCGAGCCCGGCCTTCAGCGCCTGGAGATTGAGACCGATCACCCGATTGATGCCGTCGACCGCCTCCTTCGTCACAGCCAGCCAAGCTTCCAATTGGGCGCGATGCAAAAAGCCGAGTTGCTCGAGCGTCATCATGACTGTCTCTCCATGTCGTCGTTGCGAGATTGCGAACCGGTCGCCGCTGCCCGCCCGGACGCCGTCGCGGCCCGTCCATCCGCAACGGCCAGCAAGGCGCGGCGTTTCAGTGTAGCCCGCGCGATCGCCCCGTGGCGCGACCTCCTCCGTTTGCCCGACACCGGAGACGGACCGCTCCATCAGGCCGGCGGCGGCATGCGTCATGCACGGCGCGGCCGGCACACACGCCGCGGCACCGACGCACACACAAGGGCAACGTTTGCATGCGCGGCGGCCCTCGTGTCACCGGCGGCATGCGGTGCATGCGGCGGATAGGCGGCCGACATGTCGGAATCGGCTGACAACCTTTTCAGGCATCGCCGGCTGCACATCGCGCGCCGCAGCGCCTTGAATGGAAGTATGCGAACAACAAGGAGTTTGCTATGCGTGCCTTCGTATCCCTCATTCTGGCGGCCGCGCTCGCATCCGTCAGCGGATGCGCGGACATGACACCCAAGCAGCGCAATACCGCGCTCGGCGCAGCCGCAGGTGGCGTCGCCGGGGCTGCCATCTGGGGCGGTCCGGGCGCGACGCTGGGTGGCGCCGCACTGGGTGGCGTGATCGGTAACGTCGTCACAAAGTAGGTCGCCATACGCAGCCGCTGTGCGCTGCGGGATCGGGGCCAGGCAACGCTGCCTGGCCCTTTTTGTTGACTGAGCGCGCCGATTCCCTGCACGCGTCCCGGTCATACGCGGCTGCCGGAGCGGGCGCATAATCACCGTTTTGCAACGGAGGCCACTTGCGATACGAGCAACCGCCCGGCCCGGGCATCGGCAGCACGCCGATCCTCAGCGTCGAAGGACTGCGCAAGCGCTATGGCGAGCAGACGGTGGTCGACGGCCTGAGCTTTTCGGTCCGCCGCGGCCAGTGCTTCGGACTGCTCGGGCCCAACGGCGCAGGCAAGACCACCACGCTGCGCATGCTGCTCGGCATGACGATGCCCGATGCGGGCACCCTGCAGCTGTGCGGCGAGACCATCCCCGGACATGCGCACCGCGCGCGCATGCGCGTGGGCGTGGTGCCGCAGTTCGACAACCTCGACCCCGATTTCACCGTCTCGGAAAACCTGCAGATCTTCGGCCGCTACTTCGGCCTGCCTGCCGCGACCATCCGCAAGCGGATGCCGGGCCTGCTGGAATTCGCGCGGCTCGAGCAAAAGGCCGACGCGCCCGTGCGCGCCCTGTCGGGCGGGATGCGGCGGCGGCTGACGGTCGCGCGCTCGCTGATCAACGACCCCGATGTCCTGGTGATGGACGAGCCCACCACCGGGCTCGACCCGCAGGCGCGCCACCTGATCTGGGAACGCCTGCGCTCGCTGCTGGCCTCCGGCAAGACCATCCTGCTGACCACGCACTTCATGGAAGAGGCCGAGCGCCTCTGCGACGAACTGTGCGTGATCGACAACGGCCGCAAGATCGCCCAAGGCAAGCCGCACGAGCTGATCACCCATGAGATCGGCTGTGATGTCGTGGAGGTCTACGGTGACGACCTGCCCGCGCTGCGCACGCTGCTCGCCCCCCTGGCCGAGCGCGTCGAAGCCAGCGGCGAAACGCTGTTCTGCTACGCCCGCGATCCGCAGCCGCTGGTGGCCACCCTGCGCTCGCAGACCGAGACGCACGCCATGCCCGGCCTGCGCTACCTGCACCGCCCGGCCAACCTCGAAGATGTGTTCCTGCGCCTGACCGGCCGCGAGATGCGCGACTGAGCCGAAACGAACGCGAGACAATGATGCCCTCCGAAGCCACCCTCACCGCCCCGGCGCAGCAAGCGTATCCGCAGTCCCTGCTGCCGCTCAATTTCAGCAACTGGCGCTATGTCTGGCTGCGCAACTTCATGGTGTGGCGCAAGCTGGCAATCCCGTCGATGGCGGGCAACCTGGCCGACCCCATGATCTACCTGTTCGGCCTGGGCATGGGCCTCGGCTTGCTGGTCGGCCGCCTGGACGGCGTGTCGTACATCGCCTTTCTGGCAGCGGGCACGGTGGCCTCGAGCACGATGATGTCGGCGAGCTTCGAGGCGATGTATTCAGCGTTTTCGCGCATGCACGTGCAGCGCACCTGGGAGGCCATCCTCTACGCCCCGCTCACCCTCGGCGACGTGGTGCTCGGCGAGCTGCTGTGGGCAGCCAGCAAGTCGGTGCTGTCGGGCCTGGCGATCATGCTGGTGGCCGGCGTGCTGGGCTACGCATCGATGCCGCAGGCGCTGCTGGCGCTGCCGGTGGTCGTGCTGACCGGCTTCACCTTCGCCTGCCTGGCCATGAACATGACGGCGCTGGCGCCCAACTACGACTTCTTCATGTTCTACCAGACGCTGGTAATCACGCCGATGATGCTGCTCTCGGGCGTGTTCTTCCCGCTATCGCAGTTGCCGGCGCCGATCCGCGCCGTCACCAGCCTGCTGCCGCTGCCGCACGCGGTCGAGCTGATCCGCCCGCTGATGCTCGGCCGCACGCCGGACGACATCCTGCTGCACCTGGGCGTGCTCGTGCTCTATACCGTGGTCGCGCTGTGGTTGTGCCTGTGGCTGCTGCGCCGTCGCATGCTGAAGTGATGCCCTCGTCCGCCGCATGAAAAAAGCCCGTCACCAGGACGGGCTTTTTGCTGGAGACCAGTACACGAAAACAGCAGCGCACAGCCCATGGGCCGGGTGCGCCACCGTCCGCGAACCGCCCGCCCCTTACTCGTTGACGGCCGACGGCTGCAAGTGCAGCTGCGTGCGCGGATTGTCGTTCTGCGCGCTGTCGCGGGCAGCGCAGGCCGCCGCGCTGTTGCGCGACGCTTCCAGCCGGTCGAGATACGCTTCGTCGATATCGCCGGTCACGTAGTGGCCGTCGAAGCACGATGCCTCGAAATCGCGCAGCGCCGGGTTGACGTCGCGCACCGCGCGCTTCATGTCTTCCACGTCCTGGTAGACGAGCTGGTCGGCGCCGATGATCCGGGCGATCTCGTCGTGCGTGCGGCCGTGCGCGACCAGTTCGCTGCGCGTGGGCATGTCGATGCCGTACACGTTGGGGAACTTCACCGGCGGCGCCGCCGAGGCGAAGATCACCTTCTTCGCGCCCGCATCGCGCGCCATCTGCACGATCTCCGACGACGTGGTGCCGCGCACGATGGAATCGTCGACGATCAGCACGTTCTTGCCCTTGAACTCGATCGCCATGGCGTTCAGCTTCTGGCGCACCGATTTCTTGCGCACCGCCTGGCCCGGCATGATGAAGGTGCGGCCCACGTAGCGGTTCTTGAAGAAGCCTTCCCGGTACGGCACGCCCAGGCAGTTGGCGACCTGCATGGCCGCCGGCCGGCTCGAATCGGGGATCGGCATCACCACGTCGATCGGGTCGGTCACCTCGCGCTTGATCTTCTCGGCCAGGTAATCGCCCATGCGCAGGCGCGCGTCGTACACGGACGCGCCGTCCATGCGCGAGTCCGGCCGCGCCAGATAGACGTATTCGAAGATGCAGGGCGTCAGGACCGGATGATCCGCGCACTGCTTGGTGTGCAGCTGGCCTTCGAGGTCGACGAAGATGGCTTCGCCCGGCGCTACATCGCGCTCGAACTTGAAGCCGATGCCTTCCAGCGCCACCGATTCGGAGGCCACCATCCACTCGACGCCGTCCGGCGTTTCCTGGCTGCCCAGCGCCAGCGGACGGATGCCGAACGGGTCGCGCACGGCCAGCATGCCGTAGCCGGCGATCTGCGACACGATGGCGTACGAGCCGCGCACGCGGCGATGCATGCCGGCCACCGCCTTGAAGATGGCCTCGGGCGACAACGCGATGTCGTTGCTGGCGCGCTGCAGTTCGTCGGCCAGCACGTTGAGCAGCACTTCGGAGTCGGAGTGCGTGTTGATGTGGCGGCGGTCGCGCCGGAACATCTCTTCGCGCAGCTGCTCGGAGTTGGTCAGGTTGCCGTTGTGAGCCAGCACGATGCCGAACGGTGCGCTGACATAGAACGGCTGGGCCTCTTCCTCGCTGGCGGAGCCGGCGGTCGGATAGCGCACCTGGCCGATGCCGATGGTGCCCGGCAGGCCGCGCATGTTGCGCGTGCGGAACACGTCGCGCACCATGCCGTTGGCCTTGTGCATGTGGAAGGTGCTGCCGGCCGCGGTGGCAATGCCCGCCGCGTCCTGCCCCCGGTGCTGCAGCAGCAGCAGGCTGTCGTAGATCAGCTGATTGACGGGCGTGGCCGAAACCACCCCAACGATACCGCACATGTCGATCTCCAGCGAGAACGTATTGGTGGCGCCCACACCCGTTGCGGGCACCGAAAAAGCATGGACCGCCCGGCTCGTGGCCAGACGCTCCCCCTCAATAGTGAATGTATTTCGCGACGTCGGGCGGCAGCAGCGGCTTGGCGGCCCGTGCCGCCTCCTCCGCATACGGCCGCGTGAGCGCATCGCGCCAGAACGGCTGCTCGGGCACACTGGTGAAGCCCGCCACCGTCATCAGCACCAGGATGATCACGCCGCCGCGCGCCAGCCCGAACACCATGCCGAGGCCGCGATCGGCGGGCTTCAGCCCCGCGCTCTCCAGGACCGCCGACAGCAGCGCGCCCACCAGCGATGTCCCGATCACCGTCACTACGAACAGTAGGACGAATCCGAGAACCGTGCGTGCCACCGGTCCGCCCGGCAGCGACTCCGGCATCCAGCCCGCCGCCACGCCCGAGAAGGTATAGGCCACCCACGCCGCAAACAGCCACCCGGCCAGCGCCAGGATCTCGCGGATCAGTCCGCGAAACAGGCCCACCAGCGCCGACGCCACGACGATGAACAGAACGCCGTAATCAAAGAAAGTCGGTTGCATGAGGCGGCTGGGTTGGGCGGAAGACGGTGCAGCGGATCGGTCGGC